>NZ_JAAQWY010000037.1:0-46187 GCF_012985765.1 Pseudomonas sp. WS 5071
AACACGGAGAACCGGTCGAAAAAGCTCTCCGTACATGATTTTTCGGTCACTTTTCGTCCAATGACGCTGTAGGTGCCTGGAAAATTGCAACTTGCCGCGGCTGCACGACAAGTTGATCGGAGCATCCCTAACTGTTATTGAGCCCCTGCTCAGTTGGCATGCCCATCATGAACTGTATGGACGTTATACAGCGGTACATAATTACAGGCCCATCACTCAGCGAATGAATGATATTCATGGCATCACCTCTTTTAGTGTTGTTTGATGCGGCTCTATAAAACGCGACCTTAATTAAACTGACTCGCTCGTTTTCGTAAGGGAGAGGCATACACGTACCCGGAAAACAACCTGCGCGCTGTTCTTACAACAGAAGCGCAAATAATTTCGCCGCTCATGCCTGTATAAGACAACCTGACGTCGATACCACCGCTTGGGTGTTCTATGCGCACGTCTTGCTGACGTGGCTTGCAAGCCTTACCTAGCAGTTGTGCTGCCACGCTACCTTGGCTAACACAAGCGGTGGCCAGACCAATCGAGCCGGTGATGGCCAATGCACGATGGCAGGCGTGAGGCATGAAATACCTGACTAGAAGCGTTCCACCTGCTTTGGCTGGCGCAATCAACACGGGTTTTGGAATCACCCGGTCACTCACATCGCCTAACCCCATTGCCGCGCCAGCACGCAGGCGTATGGTTTCTAAACGGTGCAGAAATGTCGTATCGGCATCGAGCTCTACAGGCGACTCATCACCTTGCTTGCCCATGTGTCGAGCCTCGACGATCACCATCGGCATGGCCATGTCGATGCAGGTCACGGGAATGCCGTCAAATACGTCTTGAACATTGCCTGTCGGGAAAAGCGCGCCTGTCTTGCTGCCTGCAGCATCAAGGAACGTCAGGTGAACAGCCGCCGCGCTACCTGGCACACCATCAATGGCGGTCTCCCCTTCATAAGTCACCTTGCCTTGAGGCGTCTGCACTTCAGCCATCACAAACGTATGGGTGTTCAGGTTACGGATACGCACCCGGGTTGTAGGACCGCTGGGTTTAACCAGGCCTTGTTCAATAGCAAACGGGCCAACTGCACAGAGCATATTGCCGCAGTTAGGCGTCGTATCCACGCGGCGCGTTGAGACCATCACTTGGACAAAAAGGTAATCGACATCTGCATCCGGGTGGAGTGAAGGGCTGACGATGGCAACCTTACTTGTCTGAGGACTACCCCCACCAATCCCATCTATCTCCAACTCGTGACCAGACCCCATCAACGAAAGCAGTAACTCATCCCGTTCCGTAATTGACTCGGGTAGATCATGAGAAAGAAAAAACGCCCCCTTCGAAGTACCGCCGCGCATTAGAACGCATGGAACACGCTGCATAATTAGTAACTCTTTTTAAATTAACTTAATGAATTATTTCCTTGCGAAGAGAGTGACAGGGAAGCAATAGTGATTCCAATGCAAAGAATTGAGTCATTATTGCGTTTCACAAAATAATAAATTCCAGCCACTTCCGGTGAAGCAGGCCTTTCTAGCGAGAGAACTTTATGGAATACGAACTCCAAGACATTCGCTCTTTCGTTAAAATTGCAGAGCTTGGCAGTTTTCACGAAGCGGCTGACGCACTTCATCTTTCTCAGCCAGCGTTAAGTCGTCGAATAAAAAAGCTTGAAGAGGGGTTGGGCACTGCCCTGCTTGATCGAACCACACGCAAAGTCAGCCTGACGAGCGTAGGCCGCGATTTTTTACCCAAAGCACGCAGACTGCTCGACGACTTTGATGACTCGATTCTTAATATTCGGGAGTTAGCGGAACGGCAAAGTGGTCGTGTCACCCTTGCCTGTATCCCCACGGCAGCCTTCTATTTTTTGCCTTCAGTGATCCGCCTCTACAACGAGCGTTACCCTAAAATCCATATTCGCCTGTTAGACCTGAGCGCCAACGACGGTCTGGAAGCAGTACTGCGTGGCGAAGCCGATTTTGGCATCAACATGATGAGTGGCCAGCACCCGGACATCGAGTTTGTGACCTTAGTGAATGAACCGTTTGTTTTGGCATGCAGACGCGATCATAAGCTGGCCAATTGCGCGTCTGTAAAGTGGTCGCAACTCAGTGAGTATCGGTTGATTGGCGTAGGTCGATTAAGCGGAAACCGCATGCTTTTAGACCATGCCTTGTCGAGTTCAAGCTGGCGGCCGACGTGGTTTTACGAAGTCCAGCACCTTTCAACTTCATTGGGTTTAGTAGAAGCAGGGCTTGGTGTATCGGTGATGCCCAGTCTTGCAATGCCTTCTGGCGATCATCCAACACTGGCCAGCGTCCCCTTGATTGATCCGGTGGTAAATCGCTCATTGGGACTGGTTTATCGCAGAGGTGCCTCTCTGTCTCCGGCGGCAGAAAAGTTCGTCTCGATCTTGCTTGAGCAGTGGCCTCAATAAGTCTCTGACCAAAGCGACGGGTATTACCGCAGACGTCGTGATGGAGGTGGGCGCTTACTTCAGCGCCAAGGAAATGCGCAACCAGCGCTACCGCGAAGGTCAGGAGGATCAGCTCGGCGCCTTGGGCTTGGTGGTGAACATCATCGTGCCGTGGAACACCCTCTACATGACGGCCGCCGTAGAGCGGCTAAAGCAGCATGGTTACCCGGTGCTGGACGAGGATCTGGCTCGGCTGTCGCCGCTGATCTTCGAGCACATCAATATGTTAGGACGGTACTCCCGCGGTACCAGAAGAGGTCGCCAGAGGTAAGCTGCGGCCACTGCGTAATCCGGACGATGACCTGTGAGGATAACCAGGACGCTTCTTTGAAACATCCTCCTAGATGGGTATCGATTCGGTGTGAGTTTACTTTCGTAAAAACCAGCGTTTTCGCTCCCAATTAACTGGAATGGTACACACGTGGACAAATATCATTACAAGGGATAGCCAGCCCATTACAGAGTTATCTACATACCCCATAAACGGTAACGTGCTATCTCGCAAAAAAAAACCGTGAATAGAGGCGCATAGGACAGTATAAATCAGTGCACCCCAAAATTTTATCAGGGAGAAGCGGCTGCCTGAAAACGCGAAGCTTGCCCAAAACGCAGGCCAGTACAATAAGGCCGTAAGCAGCACGAAAGCCGAATAAAATATAAAGTTATTCATTAGAAGGGTGGCATGTGTCATACATATTTTTTACGTTCTGGATATCCATAAATCTATCGAAAGCGAAACCATGGACGGAAGCTTGCCGGTATGCCCTAATATAATCCGTATTCACGTATCTAAACAAACGCCAGGAATCGGGCTTTAATACCATTCTGCCTATGCCGTAGGCTGACGAACTTAAGTCAACCATTCCATAGGCCACATCGGCCTCACAATTACCTTTCCCCAGCATTCCAGAAGCGGCGCGATATACCGTTCTCAGTGGCCCTATGGTATCGGAACGATTCTCGAAAAGATTGCGCCCGCTTTCATAGATGTTATTAGCACCGTTGAGCATCATAGGCGCACCCGCGAAAAGGCAAAGTGTGCCCACGGAGGCGTAGCAAATCCCAGCGCCCGCAGCAAACTAAAGCGATCCCGAGATCACGCCTGCTCCTCGTAAGGTAACGTCTCTTGCCTGGCTTAGCAGACTGTTTTGCTCATCCTTTAACTCTTTTAGTCCTTGCTCAGCGCTTTTATTACCCCGCGAGACATCATTAACAATGCCTCTGGCGTAATAAGAAACCTCTCTGTTGAATTGCAGGCGCAGCGTTCCATCTTTTATATGCCTAGCGCCTAATGTGCTGGCTTGACTACCCAACTTTGCGGCGGCTTGGCTAATCATCCAATAATCACAGCTACCAAGCATGCAACTTTCGCTTGTTGGTTTCATTCGTTATTTCCCCACGTGCTATATCCGCTGGTGCCTGCAGCGTGGTGGGTCCACGTGATATCTCGGTACCGAATAGAAATATGCTCTTGAGTTTCTGCGTCGCTTTGCAAAATAGCATGAGGCATCTCAAGTGTCAGATCGGCAATAACCCCGCCATTGATCGATACTGAATAGAATTTTTCCTGCATGCCGAAAGAAGACACTCGATAAAACTAATTGTATAGTTTATTTCTTCTCTAGTTGAGAGTGCTTGAGCGAGGAGCGGTGAAGCTTTATCAACGTTTTTGGTGATAATGATTGGACTATGTGTTGGCTTATTAATATTTCCGATGTTGACCATGTTGTGGGTGTAAGACAGCACCATGATTTCGTCGGTATGTCCGCTCTGACATTTGTTGCCAATAGAGTCTTGGGTTGAACAACCCGCCGAAATCAGTCCTTGAGCCTTGCCGGTGATGGTCATGTAACCGTGGTTAGCCATACGTGATACTCCTTTTTAGTCGCCAAATATCCTATTACAAGGGTTTCAGGTGTGCTGTAGGGCATCTCTGAAAAGCTAAACGAAGTATTTCGAACTTGGATCCGACGGCGGCTCCGTGAAAAATCTGGCCTGGTAAGTCTGTGGGCAGGTCGCGAAACTAGGGTATCCGAGCTTAAGTGCACTTTCTGTTCCGCTACTCCCCAAACCCCATCACCTGGCCGATCTAGCTGAACACGTCCATGGTGGTCATTTCAGCGATAGGGCTAAGTACCCAGTCGTACCCGCCCGCATCGGCGGCGAGAATCACCACCTCAAAGGCGCTCTCGCCGCGCTCAGACATTTTCCGCTCGCGCTGCACGGACTCATCGAACCGGGTACCGATCAGCGACACGATATCGTCATCAGCACACTTGCGGCCGAGGCGAGCCGAACTCAAGCGGGTCACCGAAGAGCGAGACATCTTAAAAAGGCCGCCGCGTACTTTGCCAAGGAGTGCGGTTGAAGTACGCCTTTATCAAGCAGCGAGCGGGCGACTATTCGATTCGACGGCTCTGCCTGACGCTGAAAGTCCATCCCAGTGGTTATTACGCTTGGTTATCCGAACCGCAATCTGCACGCGCTAAAGACGATCAGCGATTATTGGGTTTGATCAGGCATTCGTGGCTGGAGAGCGGCGGCGTTTATGGCTATCGCAACGCCCATGACGATCTGCGCGAAGTCGGTGAGGATTGTGGTCGGCATCGAGTGGCGAGGCTGATGCGTCTTAAAGGTCTGCGCTCTCAGAAAGGGTATCGCCGCCGTCCTGGCAAATACGGCGGCAAGCCTGCGGTCGCCTCACCCAATTTTACTGAAGCGCCAGTTCGATGTCGTAGACCCCAACAAAGTTTGGGTCACCGACATCACTTACATTCGTACGTATGAAGGCTGGCTGCATTTGGCGGTGGTGCTGGATCTGTTTTCTCTTCGGGTCGTTGGCTGGTCAATGAAGTCGCAGATGCCAGTGTTTTGACCATTGATGCGCTATTAACATTCATAAAACACGAAGCCCCCGGATAGCGGGGGCTTCGTGTCTAAACCTTACAAAAAAGTCTAAGGTATGCGCTAGAACGGGATATCGTCATCAAAGCTGTCGAAATCCGGAGCAGGTTGCGGTGCCTGCTGTTGCGGCGCCGGACGCGACTCGCGCTGTGGCTGCTGCTGCGGTGCAGGACGTTGAGCCTGCTGACGCGGTGCGGACTGCTGGTAATTGTTACCGCCACCCTGGTTTTGTTGGTCGCCTTGTGGGCGGCCACCCAAGAGCTGCATGGTGCCTTGCATATCAACCACGATTTCAGTGGTGTAACGCTTAATACCGTCTTTTTCCCACTCACGGGTTTGCAGCTTGCCTTCGATGTAGACCTGCGAACCCTTACGCAGGTACTCGCCAGCAATTTCGGCCACTTTGCCGAACATCGATACACGGTGCCATTCCGTCTTTTCAACTTTCTGGCCGGTTTGCTTGTCAGTCCACTGTTCGCTGGTTGCCAGACTCAGGTTGGTCACGGCATTACCGTTAGGCAAGTAGCGAACTTCGGGATCCTGGCCGCATGTGCCGACCAATATAACTTTGTTAACCCCACGGGCCATAACGTTCTCCTAGGCTTCGCACGTCGGCGCCGGGTTAACCAGCTGCTCGAGTGTCGCGCGATCCAATAGTTCGGTGTCCAATTTGATATAAATGGCAGCCTCTTCGGCTACCACCACTGCATCCGTTACGCCTGCAACGGCCTTTAAACGCTCGGTCAAACCTGCTTCGCGAAGCGCCTCAGGCGACAGCGGCAAGCGCAGGCTGGTTACATACGGCGGTTCGCGCATGGTAACAGCAAAGGCTAACCAGAGTGCAGCCAGACCTGCGCATCCCAGGAACACAACCGACAGACCGCCATGCTGAAACATCCAGCCGCCAAGTATGCCGCCCAGTGCCGACCCCAGGAATTGGCTGGTGGAATACACCCCCATCGCCGTACCCTTGCCGCCCGCCGGAGACACCTTGCTAATCAGCGAAGGCAACGAAGCCTCCAGCAGATTGAACGCAGTGAAGAACACCACCGTGCCGATCACTAACGCACGCAAGCTGTCGCCGAACTGCCAAAAGAATAGCTCAGTGAGCATTAACGTCGCGACGGCACCGAGTAAAACTCGTTTCATTTTGCGTTTCTTTTCGCCGTAGATGATGAACGGAATCATGGCGAAGAACGAAATCAACAAAGCGGTCAGGTAAACCCACCAATGCTGCTCCTTGGGCAAGCCGGCTTTTTCAACCAGCGCCAGCGGCAAGGCAATGAAGCTGGACATCAACATGGCGTGCAACACAAAAATCCCGAGGTCCAGACGCAGCAGGTCGGGGTGACGCAAAGTCGGCAGCAGCGCCTGCCTGGCCACCCCCGACTCACGGTGCTGCAACGTGCCGGTTGAGCGAGGCACCATGAACATAATGATCACAATCCCCACCAGTGCCATGGCCCCGGTAGCCAGAAAAAGGCCGGACAAGCCAAAAGCGCGGGTCAACAGCGGCCCTACCACCATGGCGACTGCGAAGGATAAACCGATGGTCATACCAATCATGGCCATGGCTTTGGTACGGTGCTGTTCACGGGTTAAGTCAGAAAGTAACGCCATGACCGCCGCCGAAATCGCGCCAGCCCCTTGCAAGATGCGTCCGGCTATCACGCCCCAGATCGAGTCCGAGCACGCCGCTAACACACTGCCCAGCGCGAAAACCACCAGCCCCAGGTAGATAACCGGGCGACGGCCGATACGGTCGGAAATGACCCCGAAAGGGATCTGAAACATGGCCTGGGTCAGGCCATAAGCGCCAATCGCCAAACCAATCAAGGCGGGCGTTGCACCTGCCAGGTCCATTCCATAGGTCGCCAATACCGGCAACACCATGAACATACCAAGCATGCGGAAGGCAAACACAAGGGCCAGACCGCTTGCTGCGCGGGTCTCGCTACCACTCATGCGTTCGCTGTGGGGATCGTGCATGGAAAAACCTCGTGTGAACCGGCGGCGATTCTACCAGTCCCATCGAGTAACAGCACACACACGAGCGATGCGCGACGCTTTGTCACGTAAAAGTTATGAAGGCCCTTAATGACATCGTGCCACTAAGGACCTGCACAGCTTTCACGCAGATCCGTATACTCATTCGTTTACGTTATGCCCGCCAAGCGAGGCCGCAGTGGACAAGATCCTGATACGTGGGGCACGAACCCACAACCTGAAGAACATCGACCTGACCCTGCCCCGGGACAAACTGATCGTCATCACCGGACTGTCTGGCTCCGGCAAATCATCCCTGGCATTTGACACTTTATATGCCGAAGGCCAGCGACGTTACGTCGAGTCGCTGTCGGCCTATGCGCGGCAGTTTCTTTCAATGATGGAAAAGCCTGACGTCGACACTATCGAAGGTCTTTCGCCTGCTATCTCCATCGAGCAGAAGTCGACGTCGCACAACCCGCGATCCACCGTCGGCACAATCACTGAAATCTACGACTACCTGCGTTTGCTGTATGCACGCGTGGGGATTCCGCGCTGCCCGGATCACGATATCCCACTGGAAGCACAGACCGTCAGCCAGATGGTCGACTTGGTGTTGGCGCAACCCGAAGGCAGCAAACTGATGCTGCTGGCCCCGGTAATCCGGGAGCGCAAGGGCGAGCATTTGTCCGTCTTTGAAGAACTGCGGGCTCAAGGCTTCGTTCGGGCACGCGTCGACGGGAAGCTGTGCGAACTCGACGAGTTGCCAAAGCTCGACAAGCAGAAAAAACACTCTATCGATGTGGTGGTTGACCGTTTCAAGGTGCGAGAGGACCTGCAACAGCGTCTGGCCGAATCGTTTGAAACTGCGTTAAAGCTGGCCGATGGCATCGCGCTGGTTGCACCGATGGACGATGAGCCCGGTGAAGAGCTGATTTTCTCGGCACGCTTTGCCTGCCCTATTTGTGGGCACGCCATTAGCGAGCTGGAACCCAAGCTGTTTTCCTTCAACAACCCCGCCGGTGCATGCCCAACCTGCGACGGTCTGGGTGTTAAGCAATTTTTCGACATCAAGCGACTGGTCAACGGTGATTTGACCCTGGCCGAAGGGGCCATTCGCGGCTGGGACAGGCGTAACGTCTATTACTTCCAGATGTTGGGAGCCCTGGCCAAGCATTACGATTTCAGTCTTGAAGTGCCATTCAGCGAATTGCCTGCCGACAAACAGAAAGTCATTCTGTATGGCAGCGGCACGCAGAACGTGGATTTCCGCTATTTGAATGACCGTGGCGATATCGTCAAGCGGGCGCATCCATTTGAAGGCATCGTGCCCAACCTGGAGCGTCGCTATCGCGAAACCGAGTCAGCGACCGTTCGTGAAGAGCTGGCCAAGTTTCTCAGCACTCAGGCCTGCCCGGACTGCCGCGGCACACGCCTGCGTCGCGAAGCGCGTCACGTGTGGGTCGGGGAGAAAAACCTGCCAGCGGTGACTAACATGCCGATCGGCGATGCCACTGAATATTTCAGCGCGCTGAGCTTGACCGGACGTCGTGGCGAGATTGCAGACAAAATTCTGAAAGAAATTCGCGAACGCCTGCAATTTTTGGTGAATGTGGGCCTCGATTATCTATCGCTGGATCGCAGCGCTGATACGCTGTCCGGCGGCGAAGCGCAGCGTATCCGGTTGGCCAGCCAGATCGGTGCTGGGCTGGTGGGTGTTCTTTATATCCTTGACGAACCCTCTATCGGCTTGCATCAGCGCGATAACGATCGCCTGCTCGGCACGCTCAAGCACCTTCGAGACATCGGCAATACCGTGATTGTGGTCGAGCATGATGAAGATGCTATTCGTCTGGCGGACTATGTAGTGGACATCGGCCCGGGCGCGGGCGTGCATGGCGGACACATCGTTGCCGAAGGCACGCCGGCCGAGGTGATGGCACATCCTGACTCGCTGACCGGTAAATACTTGTCGGGACGGGTGAAGATTGAAGTTCCAGCCAAGCGCACTCCGCGTAATAAAAAGCTGACGCTGGCGCTCAAAGGAGCTCGTGGTAACAACTTGCGTAATGTTGACCTCGAAATCCCTATTGGCCTGCTGACCTGCGTGACCGGGGTTTCGGGTTCGGGCAAGTCCACGCTGATCAATAACACGCTCTACCCGCTCAGCGCGACAGCCTTGAACGGCGCGACCACACTAGAAGCGGCGGCTCACGACAGCATTAAAGGGCTTGAACATCTGGATAAGGTCGTCGATATCGACCAAAGCCCGATTGGGCGCACGCCGCGCTCGAACCCAGCAACCTACACCGGGCTGTTTACGTCGATTCGCGAGCTGTTCTCCGGCGTACCGGAATCACGCTCCCGGGGTTATGGCCCGGGGCGTTTCTCGTTCAACGTCAAGGGCGGGCGTTGCGAGGCATGTCAGGGCGATGGCCTGATCAAAGTAGAAATGCACTTTCTGCCAGACATCTACGTGCCTTGCGACGTGTGCAAGAGCAAGCGTTACAACCGCGAAACCCTTGAGATCAAGTACAAGGGCAAGAGTATCCATGAAGTGCTGGAGATGACCATTGAAGAAGCCCGAGAGTTCTTCGATGCCGTCCCTGCGCTGGCGCGTAAGCTGCAAACGTTAATGGACGTAGGTTTGTCGTATATCAAGCTGGGGCAATCTGCCACAACGTTGTCAGGCGGCGAGGCTCAGCGGGTCAAGTTGTCCCGCGAGCTGTCCAAGCGCGATACGGGTAAAACGCTGTACATCCTCGACGAACCCACAACAGGGCTTCACTTCGCCGATATCCAGCAATTGCTGGATGTATTGCATCGGTTACGCGATCACGGAAATACCGTGGTGGTCATTGAGCACAACCTGGATGTGATCAAGACTGCGGATTGGCTGGTAGACCTGGGCCCTGAAGGCGGTTCAAAGGGCGGCCAGATCATTGCAACCGGAACGCCTGAAGACGTGGCCAACATGAAACAATCACACACCGGGTTCTACCTGAAACCGCTGTTAATTCGCGACAAAGCTTAAATCGGCGTATGAAAAAGGCCCTGCCATCGTAAGATGTCAGGGCCTTTCAGTAAGCGTCATCGCAACATGAAGTTGCGACAGATCATGACGTTAATCAGAACTGCGATTGAAGGTAGTTCTGCAGGCCAATCGACTTTATCAGCCCCAGCTGTTTCTCCAGCCAGTAGGTGTGGTCTTCTTCGGTGTCCGCGAGTTGGATGCGAAGCATGTCGCGGCTGACGTAATCTTTGTGGAGCTCACAGAGTTCAATACCTTTGCACAGCGCGGCTCGAACTTTGTATTCAAGACGCAAATCCGCGGCAAACATCTCCGGGACGGTGGTGCCCACATCCAGATCATCCGGACGCATGCGTGGCGTGCCTTCGAGCATCAGAATCCGGCGCATCAACGCATCAGCGTGCTGTGCCTCTTCTTCCATCTCGTGATTGATGCGTTCGTAAAGCTTGGTGAAACCCCAGTCTTCGTACATACGGGAATGGACGAAATATTGATCACGTGCAGCCAGCTCGCCGGTGAGCAACGTGTTGAGATAATCGATTACTTCCGGGTGCCCTAGCATCGGCCCACATCTCCCTGCTTGAAAGGCTGTAGTTTGAACCAAGCTGACCTAGAGGTCACGGTTCAATCGCAATAAATGTGCTGTTTATCTGAGATAACGAGGCTAAAAAACGCAAAAACCGCCCAATTGAGGGCGGTTCTGCTTCTCACTTAGAGTTAGTTACGCTGTACACCCAACGCTTTTGCCACGCCTTCACCGTACGCCGGATCAGCGTTATAGAAGTGCGGCAATTGACGCTGCACCACATCGTCGGACACCCCGGCCATCGCGCCGGCAATGTTGTTGATCAACAGTGCTTTCTGTTCAGGGCTCATCAAACGGAACAGAGCGCCCGCGTGGCTGTAGTAGTCAGTGTCCTCGCGGTGATCATAACGATCTGCTGCACCACTCAATGCTAATGGCGGCTCAGCATACTGTGGCGCCTGCTTGGGAGCGTCAGTGTAGCTGTTGGGCTCATAGTTAGGCGCAGCACCGCCGTTATTGCCATAGGCCATGGAGCCATCGCGCTGATAGGTGTGCACGGGGACACGCGGCGAATTGATCGGCAAATGCTGGTGGTTGGTGCCCACGCGATAACGATGGGCATCTGCGTAGGCGAACACGCGACCCTGAAGCATGCGGTCAGGCGACAAACCAACGCCTGGGATCATATTGCTGGGGCCAAACGCTGCTTGTTCAACTTCGGCAAAGTAATTGAGCGGGTTACGGTTGAGCTCCAACTCGCCAATCTCGATCAGCGGAAACTCTTTCTGCGACCAGGTTTTAGTGACATCAAACGGATTTTCGTAATGCGCTGCCGCCTGCGCTTCGGTCATGACCTGCATGCAAACACGCCACTTAGGGAAATCTCCCCGTTCAATCGCACCGAACAGATCGCGCTGAGCATAGTCAGGGTCTGTACCCGCCAAACGAGCCGCCTCTTCAGGCACCAGGTTTTTAATACCTTGTTTGGTTTTGTAATGCCACTTGACCCAATGACGCTCACCGGCCGCGTTGATCAGGCTGTACGTGTGACTGCCAAATCCATGCATATGGCGATAGCCATCCGGTATACCGCGGTCAGAAAACAAAATAGTGACTTGGTGCAATGACTCGGGCGAATGTGACCAAAAGTCCCACATCATTTGTGCGCTTTTCAGGTTGCTTTGCGGCAGACGCTTTTGGGTGTGGATAAAGTCCGGAAACTTGAGGGGATCACGGATAAAGAACACGGGCGTGTTGTTACCCACGATGTCCCAATTGCCTTCTTCGGTATAGAACTTGATTGCAAAGCCGCGAGGGTCACGCTCAGTGTCGGCAGAGCCGCGCTCACCGCCGACCGTGGAAAAGCGCATGAATGTCGGCGTTTGCTTGCCAACAGTATCGAACAGCTTCGCGCTACTGTACTGCGACATGTCACGCGTAACGGTGAATGTCCCGTGAGCCCCCGAGCCCTTGGCGTGTACGCGACGCTCTGGAATGTTTTCACGGTTGAAGTGTGCGAGCTTCTCGATCAAATGGAAGTCATCAAGCAGCAAAGGCCCACGAGGACCGGCAGAACGAGAATTCTGGTTATCAGCAACTGGGGCGCCGCTGGCAGTGGTAAGCGTTTTGATCTGGTTCATGCGTTTACTTCCTCAGTCAGTCTTGTTACTGCCGTGTGATCGGCTGACGAGGAGTATTGACCATGTATTTAGCATGGGCAAATTCATTAAATGATGGAGATCAATAGAAAACCACAATACAACACACACAAAAAACCGGGCACTAGGCCCGGTTCTTTGTAGAGACTGACGTCTTACTCAGCGGATACAGCTTCACCGCCAACTGGACGATCAACCAACTCGACGTACGCCATAGGCGCGTTGTCGCCAGCGCGGAAGCCGCACTTGAGGATGCGCAGGTAGCCACCCTCACGAGTTGCATAACGCTTGCCCAGATCGTTGAACAGCTTACCAACCATGGCTTTCGAGCGAGTACGGTCGAATGCCAGACGGCGGTTAGCAACAGAATCAATCTTGGCCAGAGTAATCAGCGGCTCAGCAACGCGACGCAATTCTTTGGCTTTCGGCAGAGTCGTTTTGATCAGCTCGTGCTCGAACAACGACACAGCCATGTTTTGAAACATAGCCTTACGGTGCGAGCTAGTGCGGCTCAGGTGACGACCACTTTTACGATGACGCATGGTTCATTCCTTACCAAACACAACGTTCGGTGATTACGACGATCAGGCAGTCGCCTTGTCGTCCTTCTTAAGACTTGCAGGCGGCCAGTTGTCGAGGCGCATGCCGAGGGACAGACCACGGGAGGCCAGAACGTCCTTGATTTCAGTCAAGGATTTCTTGCCCAGGTTCGGAGTCTTCAACAGTTCTACTTCAGTGCGCTGAATCAGGTCACCGATGTAGTAAATGTTCTCCGCCTTAAGGCAGTTGGCCGAACGCACGGTCAGTTCCAGATCGTCAACCGGACGAAGCAGGATCGGATCGATCTCGTCTTCCTGTTCGATAACCACTGGCTCGCTGTCACCCTTGAGGTCGACGAATGCAGCCAACTGCTGTTGCAGGATGGTTGCAGCACGACGAATGGCCTCTTCAGGATCCAGGGTACCGTTGGTCTCCAGATCAATAACCAGTTTGTCCAGGTTAGTACGCTGCTCGACACGGGCGTTTTCCACCACGTATGCGATGCGACGTACCGGGCTGAACGAAGAATCCAGCTGCAAGCGACCAATGCTGCGGCTTTCATCTTCATCGCTCTGACGCGAGTCTGCTGGTTCATAACCACGACCACGAGCTACGGTGAGCTTCATGTTCAAGGCGCCGTTAGACGCCAGGTTGGCGATTACGTGATCGGGATTAACGATCTCGACATCATGATCCAGCTGAATATCGGCAGCGGTAACCACCCCCGAACCCTTCTTCGACAAGGTCAGCGTAACTTCGTCACGGCCGTGCAGCTTGATAGCCAGACCTTTAAGGTTCAACAGGATTTCAATTACGTCTTCCTGTACACCTTCGATGGCGCTGTACTCGTGGAGCACACCATCAATCTCGGCCTCGACTACTGCACAGCCTGGCATTGAGGACAACAGGATGCGGCGCAGCGCGTTGCCCAGGGTGTGGCCAAAACCACGCTCGAGAGGCTCGAGTGTGATTTTAGCGCGGGTTGGACTGACAACTTGCACATCAATATGGCGAGGTGTCAGGAACTCATTTACCGAAATCTGCATGGATGCACCTATTTTCTAGCCCTTACTTGGAGTAGAGCTCGACAATCAGGCTTTCGTTGATGTCGGCGGACAGATCACTGCGAGCTGGAACGTTCTTGAAAACGCCCGACTTCTTCTCAGTGTCTACTTCTACCCATTCTACGCGGCCACGTTGGGCACACAGATCGAGAGCTTGGACAATGCGAAGCTGGTTCTTTGCTTTCTCGCGGATAGCGACCACGTCACCAGCACGTACCTGGTAGGACGGAACGTTAACGGTCTGACCGTTTACGCTGATCGACTTGTGCGATACCAACTGACGAGATTCGGCACGAGTAGAACCGAAACCCATACGGTATACGACGTTATCCAGACGGCATTCGAGCAGTTGCAGCAGGTTTTCACCAGTTGCACCTTTCTTGCCAGCAGCTTGTTTGTAGTAGCCGCTGAACTGACGCTCGAGAACGCCGTAGATACGACGGACCTTCTGCTTTTCACGCAGTTGGGTGCCGTAGTCGGATTGGCGACCGCGGCGCTGGCCGTGGATGCCTGGAGCAGCTTCAATATTGCACTTCGATTCGATAGCGCGCACACCACTCTTCAGGAAGAGATCGGTGCCTTCACGACGTGCCAGTTTGCATTTTGGACCAATGTAACGAGCCATTCTTTACAGTCTCCTGGATTACACGCGGCGCTTCTTCGGCGGACGGCACCCGTTGTGCGGGATTGGCGTCACGTCGGTGATGCTGGCGATCTTATAGCCACAGCCGTTCAAAGCACGGACAGCGGACTCACGACCTGGACCTGGGCCCTTAACGTTAACGTCAAGGTTTTTCAGGCCATATTCCAGCGCAGCTTGACCAGCACGTTCAGCAGCTACTTGAGCAGCGAACGGGGTGGACTTGCGAGAACCGCGGAAACCCGAACCACCGGAGGTTGCCCAAGAAAGCGCATTACCCTGACGGTCGGTGATGGTCACGATGGTGTTGTTGAAAGACGCGTGGATGTGGGCGATGCCATCAACCACTGTCTTTTTAATTTTTTTACGAGGACGAGCAGCAGGTTTTGCCATGACTAAATTCCTGTCGATTCGCTGGTGCGATTACTTGCGGATCGGCTTACGCGGACCTTTGCGAGTACGCGCGTTGGTCTTGGTACGCTGACCGCGCACTGGAAGACCACGACGATGGCGCAGACCGCGGTAGCAGCCCAAGTCCATCAAGCGTTTGATTTTCATGTTGACTTCACGACGCAGGTCACCTTCAGTGGTGAACTTCGCCACTTCGCCACGCAGCTGTTCAATCTGCTCGTCGCTCAGATCCTTGATCTTAGCGGCTGGGTTTACACCAGCATCTACACAGATTTTCTGTGCAGTAGTGCGACCAACACCATAGATGTAGGTCAGCGAGATAACAGTGTGCTTGTTATCTGGAATGTTAACGCCTGCAATACGGGCCATTCAGTGGGACTCCAATTGACAGCTACCTACGCCCCGGAAGCCAAGAAATAGGGCGCGAGATAATATCGCTGTAATAACAAATAATCAACCCAGCAGCGCACTAGCTGCTGGGCTTCAAACAGATCACACTCAGCCTTGGCGCTGTTTGTGACGTGGTTCCGCGCTGCAAATTACCCGAACAACACCTTCGCGGCGAATAATCTTGCAGTTACGGCACAGCTTTTTCACCGATGCACGAACTTTCATCACCAACTCCTCTAACCTTATGGGTACTTCAGCGAAGCATTCCGCTGCCGTAGCCCTTCAGGTTGGCTTTCTTCATCAGGGATTCGTACTGGTGCGAAACGAGGTGCGATTGTACTTGCGACATGAAGTCCATAACAACCACAACAACGATCAGCAACGAGGTCCCGCCAAGGTAGAACGGAACGTTGGCCGCAACCACCAGAAACTGGGGCAGCAGACACACGGCCGTCATATAAAGAGCACCGAACAGAGTCAAACGAGTCAAAACGCCATCAATATAGCGCGCCGACTGCTCGCCTGGACGGATACCCGGAATAAAGGCACCGGACTTCTTCAGGTTTTCCGCTACGTCTTTCGGATTGAACATCAACGCCGTATAGAAGAAGCAGAAGAAAATAATCCCTGCACTAAACAGCAGAATATTCAACGGCTGACCAGGAGCGATCGACTGTGAGATGTCCTGCAACCAGCCCATACCTTCAGACTGACCAAACCAGGCACCCAGCGAAGCCGGGAACAGCAAAATGCTGCTCGCGAAAATAGCCGGGATAACGCCGGCCATATTCACTTTCAGCGGTAGGTGGCTTGTCTGAGCAGCAAAAACCTTACGGCCTTGCTGACGCTTAGCGTAGTGAACAGCAATACGACGCTGGCCACGCTCAATGAACACCACAAAACCGATAATCGCTACTGCCAGCAAACCGATAGCAACCAGAGCGAAGATATTGATATCACCCTGACGCGCAGACTCGAACGACTGCCCAATTGCTCTCGGAAGACCGGCGACGATACCCGAAAAAATCAACATCGAGATACCGTTGCCAACTCCACGCTCAGTAATCTGCTCACCCAGCCACATCATGAACATTGCACCAGCCACAAAGGTGGTCACTGCAACGAAATGAAAGCCCAGGTCACCAGTGAACGCTACGCCCTGCCCTGCCAGACCAATGGACATGCCAATAGCCTGGACAAGAGCAAGAGCGACAGTGAGGTAGCGGGTGTACTGGCTAATCTTGCGACGGCCAGCCTCACCTTCCTTCTTCAACTGCTCCAGCTGCGGGCTAACAGCGGACATAAGCTGCATGATGATCGATGCCGAAATATACGGCATGATCCCCAGCGCAAAAATACTCATCCGCTCCAGCGCGCCGCCGGAAAACATGTTGAACAAGCTAAGAATGGTCCCCTCATTCTGTCGAAACAGGTCCGCCAGCCGGTCCGGGTTAATACCAGGAACTGGGATGTGTGCGCCTATCCGATAGACGATGATCGCCAGGAATAGAAAACGCAGACGAGCCCAGAGCTCGGACAACCCGCCTTTGCTGAGCGCTGAGAGAGCACCTTGCTTAGCCATTTATTCCTCGAACTTGCCGCCAGCTGCTTCGATAGCCGCACGCGCACCTTTGGTGGCTGCGATACCTTTGATGGTGACAGCGCGAGTCACTTCACCGGACAACATGATTTTCACACGTTGAACGTTGACATTGATCACGTTGGCATCCTTCAGAGTCTGCACAGTTACGATGTCGCCTTCCACTTTAGCCAGCTCGGACAAACGCACTTCTGCGCGATCCATGGCTTTCAGGGAAACGAAACCGAACTTAGGCAGACGGCGATGCAACGGCTGTTGGCCGCCTTCAAAGCCTGGAGCAATGGTGCCACCGGAGCGGGAAGTCTGACCTTTGTGACCACGGCCACCAGTCTTACCCAAACCACTACCGATACCACGGCCCGGACGATGCTTTTCGCGACGGGAACCCGGCGCTGGACTCAGATCATTGAGTTTCATCGATTAACCCTCTACACGCAGCATGTAGTAAGCCTTGTTGATCATCCCGCGATTCTCGGGAGTATCAAGTACTTCTACAGTGTGACCGATGCGACGCAGACCCAGACCTTTAACGCACAATTTGTGGTTAGGGATACGGCCGGTCATGCTTTTGATCAGCGTTACTTTAACGGTAGCCATGATCAGAAGATCTCCTTAACGCTTTTGCCACGCTTGGCGGCAATAGATTCAGGAGACTGCATAGCTTTCAAACCTTTAAAAGTGGCGTGAACCACGTTTACAGGGTTAGTCGAGCCGTAGCACTTAGCCAGTACGTTCTGAACGCCAGCAACTTCGAGGACAGCACGCATTGCGCCGCCAGCGATGATACCGGTACCTTCAGAAGCAGGCTGCATGTACACCTTCGAAGCGCCATGAGCAGACTTCATTGCGTACTGCAGAGTGGTGCCGTTCAGATCAACCTGGATCATGTTGCGGCGAGCAGCTTCCATTGCCTTCTGGATCGCAGCAGGCACTTCACGTGACTTGCCACGGCCGAAGCCAACACGCCCTTTACCATCACCAACCACGGTCAACGCGGTGAAAGTGAAGATACGGCCGCCTTTAACGGTTTTGGCTACGCGGTTAACTTGAACCAGCTTCTCAATGTAGCCTTCGTCGCGCTTTTGGTCGTTATTTGACATAACTTAGAACTCCAGCCCAGCTTCACGAGCAGCCTCAGCCAGCGCTTTAACGCGGCCGTGGTACTTGAAGCCAGAGCGGTCGAAAGCCACCTGCGAGACGCCAGCGGCTTTTGCACGCGTAGCGACCAGCTGGCCAACCTTTGTGGCCGCGTCGATGTTGCCAGTGGCAGCATCACGCAGTTCTTTGTCCAAAGTCGAGGCGCTTGCCAGGACTTTGCTGCCGTCGGCCGAGATGACCTGGGCATAGATGTGCTGCGAAGAGCGGAACACGCAGAGACGCACGACTTCTAATTCGTGCATTTTCAGACGTGCTTTGCGAGCGCGACGCAGTCGAGTAACTTTTTTGTCGGTCATTTGCTAGGCCCTACTTCTTCTTGGCTTCTTTACGGCGGACGACTTCGTCCGCGTAACGCACACCTTTACCTTTGTAAGGTTCTGGCGGACGGAAGTCGCGGATCTCAGCGGCCACTTGACCTACTAGCTGCTTGTCGATGCCCTTGATCAGGATATCGGTTTGGCTAGGGGTCTCAGCGGTGATGCCTTCCGGCAGTTCGTAATCCACTGGGTGCGAGAAGCCAAGAGCCAGGTTCAGCACTGTGCCTTTTGCTTGCGCTTTGTAACCAACACCGACCAGCTGGAGCTTACGCTCGAAGCCTTGGCTTACGCCTTGGACCATGTTGTTTACCAACGCACGAGTGGTACCAGCCATTGCGCGAGTTTGTTGATCGCCATTGCGAGCAGCGAAACGCAGCTCACCAGCTTCTTCAACGATCTCAACGGACGAATGGATGTTCAGTTCTAGAGTGCCCTTGGCACCCTTCACCGAAAGCTGTTGGCCGGCGAATTTTACTTCAACACCAGCTGGCAGCTTAACGGGGTTCTTAGCGACGCGTGACATGCTTATCCCCCCTTAGAACACAGTGCAAAGAACTTCGCCGCCGACACCGGCAGCGCGCGCAGCACGATCCGTCATCACACCTTTGTTGGTGGAGACGATAGACACACCCAGACCGCCACGAACTTTCGGCAGATCTTCGGAGGACTTGTACTGACGCAGGCCTGGACGGCTAACGCGCTTAACTTCTTCGATAACCGGACGGCCTTCGAAGTACTTCAGCTCGATAGACAGCAGTGGTTTGATTTCGCTGCTGATCTGATAATCCGCGATATAACCTTCGTCCTTCAGGACTTTGGCTACAGCTACCTTCAACGTGGAAGATGGCATGCTTACGACGGACTTTTCAGCCATCTGGGCATTACGGATTCGAGTTAGCATGTCCGCTAACGGGTCCTGCATACTCATGGGCTAGACGCTCCTGATACAAAAAGAATTAGCCTTGCGGCTACAACTGTCGCCGAGTGACTCAATGCTTAAAAAGCACGCGCTCAGGCGAGCCGGTCATTCTAGACACACACCAGAAATGAATCAAGCCCCAATAGGGGCTTGATTCATGTTCAAGGTCACCGACTGTCAGGATCTCGCGAGCCTGACATCGATAACTTTGCCTGTACGGCTTACCAGCTGGCTTTAACCAGACCTGGTACGTCACCGCGCATTGCTGCTTCACGCAATTTGTTACGACCGAGGCCGAACTTGCGGTAAACACCATGCGGACGACCAGTCAGGCGGCAGCGGTTACGCATGCGCGAGGCGCTTGCGTCACGTGGCTGCTTCTGCAGAGCTACTGTCGCTTCCCAACGCGCTTCTGGACTTGCGTTCAGATCAACGATGATTGCTTTCAGCTCGGCACGCTTCTTGGCGTACTTGGCAACCGTGAGCTGACGCTTCAGCTCGCGGTTTTTCATGCTCATCTTAGCCATGGTCCTACTCCAATCAGTTGCGGAACGGGAATTTGAATGCACGCAGCAATGCGCGACCTTCATCATCCGTCCGAGCAGTGGTGGTCAGGGTAATATCCAGACCGCGGAGTGCATCGATCTTGTCGTAGTCGATTTCCGGGAAGATGATCTGCTCTTTAACGCCCATGCTGTAGTTACCACGACCATCGAAGGACTTGGCATTCAGGCCGCGGAAGTCGCGAACCCGAGGCAGGGAGATCGACAGCAGACGATCCAGGAATTCATACATACGCTCACGGCGCAGAGTTACTTTGACGCCGATCGGCCAGCCTTCGCGAACTTTAAAGCCTGCGATGGACTTGCGAGCGTAAGTCACAACAACTTTTTGACCCGTGATCTTTTCCAAATCAGCTACAGCGTGTTCGATGACTTTTTTGTCGCCGATCGCTTCGCCCAAACCCATGTTCAGGGTGATTTTGGTAACGCGCGGAACTTCCATCACGTTCGAAAGCTTAAGTTCTTCCTTAAGTTTCGGAGCGATTTCCTTCCGGTAAATCTCTTTTAGTCGTGCCATGGTCTTATCTACCTAGCAGTGTTCAAGCATCAACCGCTTTTTGGGTCGACTTGAAGACACGAATTTTTTTGCCTTCTTCTACTTTGAAACCAACGCGGTCAGCCTTGTTGGTTTCGCCGTTGAAAATGGCGACGTTAGAAGCGTGCAATGGCGCTTCTTTTTCGACGATACCGCCTTGTACGCCCGACATCGGGTTAGGCTTGGTATGACGCTTAACCAGGTTCAGACCACCAACAACCAGACGGTTGTCAGCGAGAACCTTAAGCACCTTACCGCGCTTACCTTTGTCTTTGCCGGCGATCACGATGATCTCGTCGTCACGACGAATCTTTTGCATGTCGGATCTCCTTACAGCACTTCTGGGGCGAGCGAGACGATCTTCATGAACTTCTCAGTACGAAGCTCACGGGTCACTGGCCCAAAGATACGGGTGCCGATAGGCTCTTGCTTGTTGTTCAGAAGAACAGCAGCGTTGCCATCAAAGCGGATAATGGAGCCATCTGCACGGCGAACACCGTGACGAGTGCGGACTACTACAGCAGTCATCACTTGGCCTTTTTTCACTTTACCGCGCGGAATTGCTTCCTTGACGGTAACTTTGATGATGTCACCGATACCAGCGTAACGACGATGGGAGCCACCCAGCACCTTGATGCACATAACGCGGCGTGCGCCGCTGTTATCGGCCACATCGAGCATGGATTGAGTCTGAATCATATAATTTCTCCGACCCCTAGTCCTTAGACTTCCACAGCGCGTTCGAGAACATCAACCAGAGCCCAAGACTTAGTCTTGGCCATCGGACGAGTTTCACGAATAGTGACTTTGTCGCCGATGTGGCACTGATTGGTTTCGTCGTGCGCGTGCAGCTTAGTCGAACGCTTAACGTATTTACCGTAGATCGGGTGCTTAACGCGACGCTCAATCAGAACGGTGATGGTTTTGTCCATCTTGTCGCTGACAACACGGCCAGTCAGCGTACGGACAGTTTTTTCGGCTTCAGCCATGATTACTTACCTGCCTGCTGTTTGAGCACAGTCTTCACGCGAGCGATGTCACGCTTAACTTGCGAGAGCAGATGCGACTGCCCCAACTGGCCAGTTGCTTTCTGCATGCGCAGATTGAACTGGTCGCGCAGCAAGCCGAGCAGTTGCTCGTTCAGCTGCTGTGCGGATTTTTCACGAAGTTCATTCGCTTTCATCACATCACCGTCCGTTTAACAAAGGAGGTGGCGAGCGGCAGCTTTGCAGCAGCCAGGGCGAAAGCCTCACGCGCCAGCTCTTCAGAAACACCCTCGATTTCATACAGGACTTTGCCTGGCTGAATCTGGGCAACCCAATATTCCACGTTACCCTTACCTTTACCCATACGAACTTCGAGAGGCTTTTTGGTAACAGGCTTGTCCGGGAATACACGGATCCAGATCTTGCCACCACGTTTTACGTGACGGGTCAGTGCGCGACGCGCTGACTCGATCTGACGAGCGGTGAGACGACCACGAGCAACAGACTTCAGCGCGAACTCGCCGAAGCTGACTTTGCTACCGCGCAATGCCAGGCCACGGTTGTGGCCAGTCATTTGCTTGCGGAACTTCGTACGCTTAGGTTGTAACATTTGGCGTACCCCTTACTTAGCAGCTTTTTTACGAGGCGCTGGTGCTTGCGGTTTCAGTTCTTCTTGGCGACCACCAATTACTTCGCCTTTGAAGATCCAAACCTTTACACCGATCACACCGTAAGTGGTGTGAGCTTCGTAGTTGGCATAGTCGATGTCGGCACGCAGGGTGTGCAATGGCACACGACCTTCGCGATACCATTCAGTACGTGCGATTTCAGCACCGCCGAGACGACCGCTCACTTGGATTTTGATGCCCTTGGCACCAATGCGCATAGCGTTCTGTACAGCGCGCTTCATAGCGCGACGGAACATTACACGACGCTCCAGCTGCTGAGCTACGCTCTGCGCAACCAGCATACCGTCGAGCTCCGGCTTACGGATCTCTTCGATATTGATGTGCACAGGCACACCCATTTGCTTGGTCAGGTCCTGACGCAGTTTCTCAACGTCCTCACCTTTCTTCCCGATAACAATACCTGGACGAGCGGTGTGGATGGTGATGCGTGCAGTTTGGGCCGGACGATGGATATCGATACGGCTTACGGACGCGCTTTTTAGTTTGTCTTGGAGGTATTCACGCACCTTCAGATCAGCGAACAAGTAGTCCGCATAAGTCCGGCCGTCTGCGTACCAGACGGAGGTGTGCTCCTTGACGATTCCCAGGCGAATGCCAATGGGATGTACTTTCTGACCCATCTCTTCGACTCCGTTACTTGTCAGCAACCTTGACAGTGATATGGCAAGACCGCTTGACGATGCGATCAGCGCGGCCTTTGGCACGCGGCATGATGCGCTTCAGCGAACGCCCTTCGTTGACGAAAACGGTGGCGACTTTCAAGTCATCAACGTCTGCGCCTTCGTTATGCTCGGCGTTGGCTACGGCCGACTCCAGCACTTTCTTGATGATCTCGGCGGCTTTCTTGTTGCTGAAAGCCAACAGGTTGAGCGCTTCGCCCACCTTCTTCCCGCGGATCTGGTCGGCGACCAAGCGGGCTTTCTGGGCGGAGATTCGAGCGCCCGACAACTTAGCGGCTACTTCCATCGTTCCTTACCCCTTAACGCTTGGCTTTCTTGTCTGCCACGTGCCCACGATAAGTGCGGGTACCGGCAAACTCGCCTAGTTTATGGCCAACCATGTCTTCGTTCACGAGAACTGGAACATGCAGACGACCGTTATGCACAGCAATGGTCAGACCGACCATTTGTGGCAGGATCATCGAACGACGCGACCAGGTTTTCACCGGCTTGCGATCATTCTTTTCCGCCGCCACTTCGATCTTCTTCAGTAGGTGAAGATCAATAAAAGGACCTTTTTTCAGAGAACGTGGCACTGTCGTATCCCTCTATTTACTTGCGACGACGGACGATCATTTTGTCGGTACGCTTATTACCACGAGTCTTCGCGCCCTTAGTCGGGAAGCCCCATGGCGATACCGGATGACGACCACCAGAGGTACGACCTTCACCACCACCATGTGGGTGGTCAACCGGGTTCATGGCAACACCACGAACGGTTGGGCGAACGCCACGCCAGCGTTTGGCACCAGCTTTACCCAGCGAACGAAGGCTGTGCTCGGAGTTCGAGACTTCACCCAGGGTCGCACGGCATTCAGCCAGAACTTTACGCATCTCACCGGAGCGCAGACGCAGGGTCACATAGACACCTTCACGAGCTACCAGCTGAGCAGAAGCACCAGCGGAGCGAGCGATTTGCGCGCCTTTACCCGGCTTCAATTCGATGCCGTGTACGGTGCTACCAACTGGAATGCTACGCAACTGCAGCGAGTTACCTGGCTTGATCGGAGCCAAAGCACCCGAGATCAGCTGGTCACCAGCGCTCACGCCTTTAGGGGCGATGATGTAACGGCGTTCGCCGTCTGCGTACAGCATAAGAGCAATGTGAGCAGTACGGTTTGGATCGTATTCAATACGCTCGACAGTGGCAGGAATGCCATCTTTGTCGTTGCGACGGAAGTCGACCATACGGTAATGCTGCTTATGACCACCACCGATGTGACGCGTGGTAATGCGGCCATTGTTGTTACGACCACCAGACTTCGATTTTTTCTCGAGCAGCGGTGCGTGAGGAGCGCCTTTATGCAGCTCCTGGTTGACCACCTTGACCACATGACGGCGGCCAGGGGAAGTCGGTTTGCATTTAACGATTGCCATGATGCACCCCTTCCTTACTCAGCACTGCTGCTGAAATCGAGATCTTGGCCTGGCTGAAGGGAGATTACTGCCTTCTTCCAGTCATTACGCTTGCCCACGCCGCGAGCGGTGCGCTTGCTCTTACCCAGAACATTCAGGGTAGTAACACGCTCAACTTTCACGCTGAACAGGCTTTCGACGGCCTTCTTGATTTCCAGCTTGGTTGCATCAGTAGCAACCTTGAAAACGAACTGGCCTTTCTTGTCTGCCAGAACCGTAGCCTTCTCGGAAACGTGCGGGCCAAGCAGAACTTTAAATACGCGTTCCTGGTTCATCCCAGCAGCTCCTCGAATTTCTTCACGGCCGACACGGTGATCAACACCTTGTCGTATGCGATCAGACTAACTGGATCGGAACCTTGCACGTCACGAACATCAACGTGTGGCAGGTTACGAGCAGCCAGGTACAGGTTCTGATCAACAACTTCAGACACGATCAGGACATCAGTCAGACCCATGCCATTCAGTTTGTTCAGCAGATCTTTGGTTTTCGGCGCTTCAACAGCGAAGTCCTGAACCACGACCAGACGATCAGTACGCACCAGCTCAGCAAGGATGGAACGCATTGCTGCGCGGTACATCTTCTTGTTCAGCTTCTGAGAGTGATCCTGTGGACGAGCTGCGAATGTAGTACCACCGCCACGCCAGATTGGGCTACGGATAGTACCGGCACGAGCACGGCCAGTACCTTTCTGACGCCAAGGGCGCTTACCGCCACCACGAACGTCGGAACGGGTCTTTTGCTGCTTGCTACCTTGACGGCCGCCGGCCATGTAGGCCACGACTGCTTGGTGAACCAGCGTCTCGTTGAACTCGCCGCCAAATGTCAGTTCGGAAACTTCGATCGCTTGAGCGTCATTTACGTTTAATTGCATGTCAGCTTCCCCTTAACCGCGAGCCTTGGCCGCCGGACGTACAACCAGGTTGCCGCCAGTAGCGCCAGGAACAGCACCCTTGACCAACAACAGATTGCGTTCAGCGTCGACGCGCACTACTTCGAGGGACTGCACGGTCACGCGCTCAGCGCCCATATGACCGGACATTTTTTTGCCCTTGAATACACGACCAGGAGTCTGGCACTGGCCAATAGAGCCCGGGACGCGGTGGGAAACGGAGTTACCGTGAGTGTTATCTTGGCCACGGAAATTCCAACGCTTGATCGTACCCTGAAAGCCTTTACCTTTGGACTGACCGGTCACATCGACCATCTGACCTGCGGTGAAGATTTCAGCGTTGATCAGATCGCCTGCCTGGTACTCGCCTTCTTCAAGGCGGAATTCCATTACGGTACGACCAGCTGCAACGTTTGCCTTGGCGAAGTGACCCGCCTGAGCAGCTGTTACGCGCGAAGCGCGACGCTCGCCGACAGTGACTTGCACTGCACGATAGCCATCGGTTTCTTCAGTTTTGAACTGGGTGACGCGATTCGGCTCGATCTCAATGACCGTGACCGGAATGGAGACACCTTCTTCGGTGAAAATACGGGTCATACCGCATTTACGACCGACTACACCAATAGTCATGTTGTAAACCTCATGAGTGTACGGGGCTTTCACCCGCTATGGCCGCCCATTTCAGAGCGTTACACGACTAAGACCCAAGTCTTAGCCGAGGCTGATCTGCACTTCCACACCGGCCGCAAGATCAAGCTTCATAAGTGCATCAACGGTTTTATCCGTTGGCTGGACGATGTCCAGTACGCGCTTATGAGTACGGATCTCGTACTGGTCACGCGCGTCTTTGTTGACGTGCGGGGAGACCAAAACGGTGAACCGCTCTTTACGGGTAGGCAGTGGAATTGGACCACGCACTTGAGCACCAGTACGTTTCGCGGTTTCCACGATTTCCTGGGTTGATTGGTCGATCAGGCGATGGTCAAAAGCCTTCAACCTGATACGGATTTGCTGATTTTGCATTGGATTTCAGACTCCAGATTGCTATTCCCACCGAGCGCAATACGCCCGTTAAAAGGAGGCGCAATTCTATAGACGACCCCAGTAGGTGTCAACTCAATAAAAAAAGCCCCCGCTGGGCGGGGGCTTTTTCATGCAATCATCGATTACTCGATGATTTTGGCTACGACGCCAGCGCCGACGGTACGACCGCCTTCACGGATAGCGAAACGCAGACCATCTTCCATCGCGATGGTTTTGATCAGGGTAACAGTCATTTGAATGTTATCACCTGGCATTACCATTTCAACGCCTTCTGGCAGCTCGCAGTTACCAGTCACGTCAGTAGTACGGAAGTAGAACTGTGGACGGTAGCCTTTGAAGAACGGAGTGTGACGACCGCCTTCTTCCTTGCTCAGAACGTAAACTTCTGCAGTGAACTTGGTGTGCGGCTTAACCGAACCCGGCTTAACCAGAACCTGACCACGCTCAACGTCGTCACGCTTGGTACCACGCAACAGAACGCCGCAGTTTTCGCCTGCACGACCTTCGTCAAGCAGCTTGCGGAACATTTCAACGCCGGTGCAAGTGGTAACAGTAGTGTCACGCAGACCAACGATTTCCAGCGGATCTTGAACGCGAACGATACCGCGCTCGATACGACCAGTCACAACAGTACCGCGACCAGAAATCGAGAACACGTCTTCGATTGGCATCAAGAATGGCTTGTCAGTCAGACGAACTGGCTCTGGGATATAGGTATCCAGAGTTTCAACCAGTTTACGAACGGCAGTGGTGCCCATTTCGTTTTCGTCGTTACCTTCCAGAGCCATACGAGCAGAACCGATGATGATCGGAGTGTCGTCACCTGGGAAGTCGTAAGTGCTCAGCAGATCGCGCACTTCCATCTCAACCAGTTCCAGCAGCTCAGCGTCGTCTACCAGGTCAGCCTTGTTCAGGAAGACCACGATGTACGGAACGCCAACCTGACGGGACAGCAGGATGTGCTCACGGGTTTGCGGCATCGGACCATCAGCAGCCGAACAAACCAGAATTGCGCCGTCCATCTGGGCAGCACCAGTGATCATGTTCTTCACGTAGTCAGCGTGACCTGGGCAGTCAACGTGAGCGTAGTGACGAATTGTCGAGTTGTACTCAACGTGAGCAGTGTTGATGGTGATACCACGAGCTTTTTCTTCTGGTGCGCTGTCGATCTTGTCGAAGTCAACGCGAGCAGAACCGAAAACTTCGGAGCAAACACGAGTCAGAGCTGCAGTCAGAGTGGTTTTACCATGGTCAACGTGACCGATAGTGCCAACGTTGACGTGCGGTAGGGAACGATCAAATTTTTCTTTAGCCACGACAATTAACTCCTTGCCTAAAGGACTGAACTAAATCAGCCTTGTTTTTTAGTAACAGCTTCGACGATGTGCGACGGAGCTGTATCGTATTTTTTGAATTCCATAGAGTAGCTTGCGCGACCCTGGGACATGGAACGAACGTCAGTTGCATAACCGAACATTTCGCCCAACGGAACCTCGGCACGGATTACCTTGCCAGAAACCGTATCTTCCATACCCTGAATCATGCCGCGACGACGATTCAAGTCGCCCATCACGTCACCCATATAGTCTTCTGGTGTAACAACCTCTACCGCCATGATCGGCTCAAGCAGCTCACCGCCACCTTTGGTAGCCAGTTGCTTGGTCGCCATGGAAGCAGCCACCTTAAACGCCATCTCGTTAGAGTCGACGTCGTGGTAAGAACCATCAAACACGGTAGCCTTCAGGCCGATCAGCGGATAGCCGGCAACAACACCGTTCTTCATCTGCTCTTCGATACCCTTCTGGATAGCCGGGATGTATTCCTTAGGAACCACACCACCTACCACTTCGTTCACGAACTGCAGACCTTCCTGACCTTCGTCAGCAGGTGCAAAACGGATCCAGCAATGGCCAAACTGACCACGACCGCCGGACTGACGAACGAACTTGCCTTCGATCTCACAGCTCTTCGTGATGCGCTCACGATAAGAAACCTGAGGCTTACCGATGTTGGCTTCGACGTTGAACTCACGCTTCATCCGGTCAACCAGGATGTCGAGGTGCAATTCGCCCATACCAGAGATGATCGTCTGACCAGTCTCTTCATCAGTTTTTACACGGAAAGATGGATCTTCCTGAGCAAGCTTGCCCAGTGCGATACCCATTTTTTCCTGGTCATCCTTGGTCTTAGGCTCAACCGCAACCGAAATAACCGGCTCCGGGAATTCCATACGAACCAGGATGATTGGCTTATCAGCGGCGCACAAGGTATCACCAGTGGTGACATCCTTCATGCCGATCAAGGCCGCGATGTCACCAGCGCGCACTTCCTTGATCTCTTCACGGGCGTTTGCGTGCATTTGCACCATACGACCCACGCGCTCTTTTTTGCCTTTAACCGAGTTGATAACGCCGTCACCGGAGTTCAATACGCCCGAGTAAACCCGAACGAAGGTCAAAGTACCCACGAATGGGTCGGTAGCAATCTTGAACGCCAAAGACGAGAACGGCTCAGCATCATCTGCATGACGCTCCATCTCGATATTTTCGTCATCCGGGTCAGAACCCTTGATGGCCGGAATATCGGTAGGGGCAGGCAGATAGTCGATCACGGCATCGAGAACCAGGGGAACACCCTTGTTCTTGAAGGAAGAACCACAAACAGCCAAAACGATCTCACCAGCGATAGTACGCTGACGCAGAGCCGCTTTGATTTCCTCGATGGAAAGCTCTTCGCCTTCGAGGTACTTGTTCATCAGCTCTTCACTGGCCTCGGCCGCAGCCTCAACCATATGGCTGCGCCACTCTTCAGCCAGCTCTCGCATTTCTGCAGGAATAGCCTCACGACGTGCAGTCATACCCTTGTCAGCATCGTTCCAGTAAACCGCTTCCATGGTCATCAGATCAATCTGACCCTGGAAGTTGTCTTCGGAGCCGATAGCCAGCTGGATAGGCACTGGAGTATGACCCAGACGCTTCTTGATCTGACCTACTACGCGCAGGAAATCTGCACCCGCACGGTCCATCTTGTTTACGTAAACAAGACGCGGAACGCCGTACTTGTTGGCTTGACGCCATACGGTTTCAGACTGAGGCTCAACACCAGAGGTGCCGCAGAACACAACAACCGCGCCATCGAGCACACGCAAGGAACGCTCTACTTCAATCGTGAAGTCAACGTGACCCGGTGTATCAATTACATTAAAACGGTAGTTGTCGTACTGCTTGGCAGAACCCTGCCAAAAGGTAGTGATCGCAGCAGAAGTGATGGTAATACCACGCTCCTGCTCCTGCACCATCCAGTCCGTGGTCGCGGCGCCATCATGCACCTCGCCCATCTTGTGACTTTTGCCGGTGTAAAAAAGTACCCGCTCAGTAGTCGTGGTTTTACCCGCGTCCACGTGAGCACAGATACCAATGTTACGGTAGCGGTTAATCGGTGTAGTACGAGCCATAAAGCCCTCGCAAAGTGAGTAGCGCTGAAATTAGAAGCGGTAGTGCGAGAAAGCTTTGTTAGCTTCAGCCATACGGTGCACGTCTTCACGCTTCTTAACTGCTGCGCCTTTGCCTTCAGCAGCGTCCAACAGTTCGCCAGCCAAACGCAAAGCCATAGACTTTTCGCCGCGCTTGCGCGCGAAGTCTACCAACCAGCGCATGGCCAGAGCGTTACGACGGGACGGACGAACTTCGACCGGAACCTGGTAAGTAGCACCGCCTACACGGCGCGACTTCACTTCGACCAGCGGAGCGATGGCGTCGAGTGCTTTCTCGAAGAGTTCCAGGGGATCGCTGTTCTTACGCTCTTTAACCTTCTCCAGTGCGCCATAAACGATACGCTCGGCAACGGCTTTTTTGCCGCTTTCCATCACGTGGTTCATGAACTTGGCCAGGATTTGGCTTCCGTATTTTGGATCGTCAAGCACTTCGCGCTTGGCTGCTACGCGTCTTCTTGGCATGGATAAGCCCTCAAACGGTCTTCAGGTTAGCTCGGAACCATTACATCTTGACGATGTACGTCCGACCTTACTCTTATCGACTCAGAAAAAAAGAAATCTGCATTATTTACCAGCTACCGAAAACTACTTCGGCTTCTTGGTACCGTACTTCGAACGACCCTGGTTACGACCTTTAACGCCGGAAGTATCCAAAGAACCGCGAACGGTGTGATAACGAACACCTGGCAAGTCTTTTACACGACCACCACGAATCAGTACCACGCTGTGCTCTTGCAGGTTGTGGCCTTCACCGCCGATGTACGAGGAAACCTCGAAACCGTTGGTCAGACGCACACGGCATACTTTACGCAGTGCCGAGTTAGGTTTTTTCGGCGTAGTTGTATACACACGAGTGCACACACCACGACGTTGCGGGCAGTTTTGCAGCGCAGGCACGTCGGATTTCTCGACGATACGCTTACGCGGCTGACGTACCAGCTGGTTGATAGTTGCCATCTACTAGCTCCACTGTTGTCTTGCGACGCTATTGTCTTGCAAGAAAAGCAAAATGGCAGGAACGAATTCCCGCCAAATTTAGGGGTACAAGAGTCTAAAGAGGATCTTGCCCCCAGTCAAGGCAAGGCCCCGACCTTCCGCACCATCAAACCTAGACTATTGGTCTCGATTCGATGAACGGAACAGCCAGGGCCCTTCCTTCATTCAGGACTGAACTCAGTTACCGCTAGAGTTCAGTGCTTCGGTCAGTGCGGCTTCCACCTCACTGGCGCTTACACGCAATGGTTTGTCAGCATCACGGCGACGTTTGCGCTCGCTGTGATAAGCCAAACCAGTACCTGCCGGGATCAAACGACCCACGACAACGTTTTCTTTCAGGCCGCGCAGGTAATCGCGCTTGCCTGTTACCGCTGCTTCGGTCAATACGCGAGTTGTCTCTTGGAAAGAGGCCGCAGAAATGAACGATTCAGTCGACAACGACGCCTTGGTGATACCCAGCAGAACACGAGTGAACTTGGAGACAAACTTGTCTTCAGTGCTCAAACGCTCGTTCTCGGTCAACACCTGCGTCAACTCCATCTGGTCACCCTTGATGAAGGAGGAGTCGCCAGATTCGGAAATCTCAACTTTACGCAACATCTGACGCAAGATCGTCTCGATGTGTTTATCGTTGATTTTCACGCCTTGCAGACGGTATACGTCCTGGATTTCATTAACGATGTACTTAGCCAGCGCACTCACACCCAGCAAACGCAGGATGTCATGCGGATCGCTAGGACCATCGGAGATAACCTCACCGCGGTTCACTTGTTCGCCTTCGAAGACGTTCAGGTGACGCCATTTCGGAATCAGCTCTTCGTATGGATCGCTACCGTCATTCGGGGTAATAACCAGACGACGCTTGCCCTTGGTTTCTTTACCGAATGCGATGGTGCCGCTGACTTCAGCCAAAATCGAGGCTTCTTTCGGACGGCGCGCTTCGAACAAGTCAGCAACGCGTGGCAGACCACCGGTGATGTCTCGAGTTTTCGAAGTTTCTTGTGGAATACGAGCGATAACGTCACCGATCGCGATTTCCGCACCATCCGCTACACCAACCAAAGCGTTCGCTGGCAGGAAGTACTGAGCCGGTACATCAGTACCTGGCAACAGCAAGTCTTTGCCATCTACACCCACCATCTTCACAGCGGGACGGATGTCCTTGCCAGCAGCTGGACGGTCTTTGGCATCAAGCACTTCGATGTTGGTCATACCGGTCAATTCGTCTGTCTGACGCTTGATCGTGATGCCTTCTTCCATGCCCACGTAGGTCACGGTACCTTTCATTTCAGTAACGATTGGGTGAGTGTGCGGATCCCACTTGGCTACGATAGAGCCAGCGTCAACCTTGTCACCTTCCTTAACCGAAATTACAGCGCCGTACGGCAGCTTATAGCGCTCACGCTCACGACCGAAATCATCAGCAATTGCCAGCTCACCGGAACGCGACACAGCCACTAGGCAGCCATCGACACGCTCAACGTGCTTCAGGTTATGCAGACGGACAGTACCGCCATTCTTCACCTGAACGCTGTCAGCAGCGGAGGTCCGGCTAGCCGCACCACCGATGTGGAACGTACGCATTGTCAGCTGTGTACCCGGCTCACCGATCGACTGAGCAGCGATTACGCCGACAGCTTCACCGATGTTCACCTGGTGACCACGAGCCAGATCGCGACCGTAGCACTTGGCGCAGATACCGAAACGGGTTTCGCAGCTGATTGGCGAACGAACGATTACTTCGTCGATGCTGTTGAGCTCGATGAATTCAACCCATTTCTCATCAACCAAAGTACCTGCCGGAACAATAACTTCCTCAGTACCCGGCTTGAATACGTCACGGGCGATCACACGACCCAATACACGCTCACCCAACGGCTCTACAACGTCGCCGCCTTCAATATGTGGCGTCATCAACAGACCGTGCTCGGTACCACAATCAACTTCAGTTACAACCAGATCTTGCGCAACATCCACAAGACGACGGGTCAGGTAACCGGAGTTAGCCGTTTTCAAGGCCGTATCCGCGAGACCCTTACGAGCACCGTGAGTCGAGATGAAGTACTGGAGTACGCTCAAACCTTCACGGAAGTTCGCAGTGATCGGCGTTTCGATAATGGAGCCGTCTGGCTTGGCCATCAGACCACGCATACCGGCCAGCTGACGGATCTGTGCTGCAGAACCACGAGCGCCGGAGTCAGCCATCATGTACATCGAGTTGAACGACTCTTGCTCAACTTCATTGCCATGACGGTCAATAACCTTCTCTTTCGAGAGGTTCGACATCATCGCCTTGGAAACTTCATCGTTAGCTTTCGACCAAAGGTCGATTACTTTGTTGTACTTCTCGCCCTGAGTAACCAGACCGGAGGCGTACTGGCTTTCGATCTCTTTAACTTCATCGGTGGCAGCACCGATGATGCGGGCTTTTTCATCCGGGATAACGAAGTCGTTAACGCCGATGGAAACGCCGGAAATGGTCGAGTAAGCAAAACCGGTGTACATCAACTGGTCAGCAAAGATCACAGTCTCTTTCAAACCAACCACGCGATAGCACTGGTTGATCAGTTTCGAGATTGCCTTTTTCTTCATTGGCAGGTTAACGACGTCGTACGATAGACCTTTTGGAACAACTTGGAACAACAGTGCACGGCCGACAGTTGTGTCGACAATACGGGTGTTGGTCACGCTGCCACCATCACGATCATTGACGGTTTCGTTGATCCGCACCTTGACCTTGGCGTGCAGTGCGGCTTCGCCGGCACGGAACACACGGTCAACTTCTTGCAGATCCGCGAACACACGACCCTCGCCTTTAGCGTTGATCGCCTCGCGGGTCATGTAGTACAGACCCAATACAACGTCCTGCGACGGAACGATGATTGGCTCACCGTTAGCTGGCGACAGAATGTTGTTGGTCGACATCATCAACGCACGCGCTTCGAGCTGAGCTTCCAGTGTTAGCGGTACGTGTACAGCCATTTGGTCGCCGTCGAAGTCGGCGTTGTACGCGGCGCAGACCAGCGGGTGCAGCTGAATAGCCTTACCTTCGATCAGTACCGGTTCAAACGCCTGGATACCCAGACGGTGAAGGGTCGGCGCACGGTTCAGGAGAACCGGGTGTTCACGGATTACTTCAGCGAGAACGTCCCAAACCTCTGGCAGTTCGCGCTCAACCATTTTCTTGGCAGCTTTAATGGTAGTCGCGAGACCGCGCATTTCCAGCTTGCCAAAAATGAACGGCTTGAACAGCTCAAGTGCCATTTTTTTCGGCAGACCGCACTGGTGCAGACGCAAGGTCGGACCTACGGTAATTACCGAACGACCCGAGTAGTCAACACGCTTACCGAGCAAGTTCTGACGGAAACGACCCTGCTTACCCTTGATCATGTCAGCCAGGGATTTCAGAGGACGCTTGTTCGAACCGGTGATAGCACGGCCACGACGACCGTTGTCGAGCAGCGCATCAACAGCTTCCTGCAACATCCGTTTTTCGTTGCGCACGATGATGTCTGGGGCAGACAGATCCAGCAGGCGCTTCAAACGGTTGTTACGGTTGATCACTCGACGATAAAGATCGTTGAGGTCGGAAGTCGCGAAACGACCGCCATCCAGCGGGACCAATGGACGCAGATCTGGCGGCAGAACCGGCAGAACGGTCAGCACCATCCACTCAGGCAGGTTGCCGGAGCCCTGGAAGGCTTCCATCAACTTCAGACGCTTGGACAGCTTCTTGATCTTGGTTTCAGAGTTGGTTTGCGGAATCTCTTCGCGCAGACGTCCAATCTCATGCTCCAAGTCGATAGCGTGCAGCAGTTCGCGAACAGCTTCGGCACCCATACGGGCATCGAAATCGTCGCCGAACTCTTCCAGCGCTTCAAAATACTGCTCATCGTTCAGCAGCTGACCTTTTTCCAGCGTGGTCATACCCGGATCGATAACAACATAGCTCTCGAAGTAGAGAACGCGCTCGATATCACGCAGGGTCATGTCCATCAGCAAACCGATACGGGACGGCAGCGATTTCAAGAACCAGATGTGGGCTACTGGCGAAGCCAGTTCAATGTGAGCCATGCGCTCACGGCGGACCTTGGCCAGCGCGACTTCAACGCCGCACTTCTCACAGATCACACCACGGTGTTTCAAGCGCTTGTACTTACCGCACAGGCACTCGTAATCCTTTACCGGGCCAAAAATTTTGGCGCAGAACAGGCCGTCACGCTCAGGCTTGAACGTACGGTAGTTGATGGTTTCCGGCTTTTTAACTTCACCGAACGACCACGAACGGATCATCTCAGGCGAGGCCAATCCAATACGGATGGCGTCGAACTCTTCGACTTGACCCTGGTTTTTCAGCAAATTCAGTAGGTCTTTCAAGGCCTTTCCTCCTGGCGGAGCAGAGAGCGGGCAGTACAGCCCCGCTCTCGATTCGCGTCACGTGTTATTCGGTTTCCAGATCGATATCGATGCCGAGGGAACGAATTTCTTTGATCAACACGTTGAAGGACTCGGGCATGCCCGGCTCCATACGGTGATCGCCGTCCACGATGTTTTTGTACATCTTGGTACGGCCGTTCACATCGTCCGACTTCACTGTGAGCATTTCTTGCAGAGTGTATGCCGCGCCATAGGCTTCCAGCGCCCAGACCTCCATCTCCCCGAAACGCTGACCACCGAACTGCGCCTTACCACCCAACGGCTGTTGAGTAACCAGGCTGTAAGAACCGGTAGAACGAGCATGCATCTTGTCGTCTACCAAGTGGTTCAGTTTCAGCATGTACATGTAGCCAACGGTAACCGGACGCTCAAACTTGTTGCCGGTACGACCGTCAGTCAGCTGCATCTGGCCGCTATCTGGCAGATCTGCCAGACGCAACATGGCCTTGATTTCGCTTTCCTTGGCACCGTCGAACACCGGGGTAGCCATCGGAACACCGCCGCGAAGGTTCTTCGCCAGATCAAGAATTTCCTGATCCGAGAAGTCATCCAGGCTTTCTTGACGACCGCCAATTTCGTTGTAGATCTCATGCAGGAACTTACGCAGGTCTGCGACCTTGCGTTGCTCCTCGATCATGAGGTTGATCTTCTCGCCCAACCCTTTGGCTGCAAGGCCCAAGTGAGTTTCAAGAATCTGACCAACGTTCATACGCGAAGGTACGCCCAACGGGTTGAGGACAACATCAACCGGGGTGCCATTGGCATCGTACGGCATGTCTTCAACCGGCATGATCACGGAGACCACACCCTTGTTACCGTGACGACCCGCCATCTTGTCACCCGGCTGGATGCGACGACGGATTGCCAGGTAAACCTTGACGATTTTCAGCACACCTGGAGCCAGGTCATCGCCTTGCTGCAACTTGCGCTTCTTGTCTTCGAACTTGTCATCCAACAGACGACGACGGTCGATGATGTAAGCCTGAGCCTTCTCAAGTTGCTCGTTCAGAGCATCTTCAGCCATGCGCAGCTTGAACCACTGACCATGCTCAAGACCATCAAGAACCTCATTGGTGATTTCCTGGCCTTTCTTGAGACCAGCACCGCCTTCGGCAATGTTACCCACCAATGCGGAGCGCAGGCGCTCGAATGTTGCACCTTCAACGATGCGGAACTCTTCGTTCAGGTCCTTGCGAATTTCGTCCAGCTGGGTTTTTTCAATCGACAGTGCACGAGCGTCACGCTCAACGCCGTCGCGAGTGAAAACCTGAACGTCAATGACAGTGCCTTTGGTACCGGTCGGCACACGCAGGGAAGTGTCTTTAACGTCGCTGGCTTTTTCACCGAAGATTGCGCGCAACAGCTTCTCTTCTGGAGTCAGCTGCGTCTCACCTTTCGGTGTCACTTTACCAACCAGAATGTCGCCTGGGCCGACTTCAGCACCCACGTAAACGATACCGGCCTCATCCAGTTTATTCAGCGCAGCTTCGCCCACGTTCGGGATGTCTGCAGTGATTTCTTCTGGACCAAGCTTGGTGTCACGAGCCACACAGGTCAGTTCCTGAATATGGATCGTGGTGAAACGGTCTTCCTGAACTACACGTTCCGACAGACAGATGGAGTCTTCGAAGTTGAAGCCATTCCATGCCATGAAGGCAATACGCATGTTCTGACCCAGAGCCAGCTCACCCATGTCGGTGGACGGGCCATCAGCCATGATGTCGCTACGCTGAACCCGATCACCTTTGCGAACCAGCGGACGCTGGTTGATGCAGGTGTTCTGGTTAGAGCGTGTGTACTTGGTCAGGTTGTAGATGTCGACACCGGCTTCACCGGTTTCAACTTCGTCATCTGCAACACGAACAACGATGCGACTAGCATCTACGGAGTCAATAACGCCACCACGACGGGCTACTACACAAACCCCGGAGTCACGCGCTACGTTACGCTCCATGCCTGTACCCACCAACGGCTTGTCAGCACGCAGTGTCGGTACAGCTTGACGCTGCATGTTCGAACCCATCAATGCACGGTTGGCATCGTCATGCTCGAGGAACGGAATCAGCGACGCAGCAACCGAAACTACCTGTTTCGGCGACACGTCCATCAAGGTGACGTCTTCCGGCGCCTTAACAGTGAACTCGTTCAAGTGACGTACAGCTACCAACTCATCGATCAGGACTTTCTGATCGTTCATGGTGGCTGAAGCCTGAGCAATAACGTGATCTGCTTCTTCAATGGCAGACAGGAACACGATCTCGTCGGTTACCACGCCTTCTTTCACAACACGGTACGGGCTCTCAAGGAAACCATACTGGTTGGTGCGGGCATAAGCAGCCAATGAGTTGATGAGACCGATGTTCGGGCCTTCCGGCGTTTCAATCGGGCATACACGACCGTAGTGCGTCGGGTGTACGTCACGAACTTCAAAACCGGCACGCTCACGCGTCAAACCACCTGGGCCCAGTGCAGAAACACGGCGCTTGTGGGTGATTTCGGAAAGCGGGTTGTTCTGGTCCATAAATTGCGAAAGCTGGCTGGAACCGAAGAACTCTTTCACCGCCGCAGCAACTGGCTTGGCATTGATAAGGTCTTGCGGCATCAGGCCTTCGCTTTCTGCCATCGACAGACGCTCTTTAACTGCACGCTCGACACGTACCAGTCCAACGCGGAACTGGTTTTCGGCCATCTCGCCTACGCAGCGAACACGACGGTTACCCAAGTGGTCGATGTCATCGACGATGCCTTTACCGTTACGGATGTCGACCAGAGTCTTCAACACTGCAACGATATCTTCCTTGCACAGCACACCCGAACCTTCGATTTCGGTACGACCAATACGACGGTTGAACTTCATTCGGCCGACCGCAGACAGGTCATAACGCTCAGGACTGAAGAACAGGTTGTTGAAAAGGGTCTCGGCAGCGTCTTTGGTTGGCGGCTCGCCTGGACGCATCATGCGGTAGATTTCGACCAGTGCTTCCAATTGGTTGCTGGTGGAATCAATTTTCAGCGTGTCAGAGACGAACGGACCACAGTCGATGTCGTTGGTATACAACGTTTCAATACGGACAACCTGGCTCTTGGCAACTTTTGCCAGAATTTCGGTTGTCAGCTCTGTGTTGCATTCCGCAATGATTTCGCCGGTAGCCGGGTGCACGATTGCCTTGGCCGTTGTGCGTCCCAGGACATAGTCCAGAGGCATAACGAGCTCTTTGACACCGGCTTTTTCCAGCTGGTTGATATGACGAGCGGTAATACGACGACCTTGCTCGACAATCACCTTGCCCTTGTCATCCATGATATCGATGACTGCAATTTCACCGCGCAGGCGCTGGGGCACCAGCTCCAGGCTGATGCTCTCACCTTGCACGTGGAATACGTTTGTGGTGTAGAACGCTTCAAGCACTTGCTCAGTGGTATAACCCAGTGCACGCAGCAGCACGGACGCAGGCAATTTGCGACGACGGTCGATACGTACGAACACGCAGTCTTTCGGGTCGAACTCGAAATCCAACCACGAACCACGGTAAGGAATGATACGCGCGGAATAAAGCAGCTTACCGGAGCTGTGCGTTTTGCCGCGGTCGTGATCGAAGAACACGCCCGGGGAACGGTGCAGCTGGGAAACAATTACACGCTCGGTACCATTAATAACGAAGGTACCGTTCTCAGTCATCAATGGGATTTCGCCCATGTAGACTTCTTGCTCTTTGATGTCCTTGATCGCTTTGTTCGACGATTCTTTGTCGAAAATGATCAAGCGAACTTTAACCCGCAAAGGTACGGCGTAAGTTACACCGCGCAACACGCATTCTTTGACATCAAATGCCGGTTCACCCAAACGATAACCCACATACTCCAGCGCAGCATTGCCGGAGTAGCTGATGATCGGGAAAACGGATTTGAAGGCCGCATGCAGGCCCACGTCGCGGAACTGATCTTTAGTCGCTCCCGCCTGCAAGAATTCACGATACGAATCCAGCTGGATTGCCAAGAGATACGGCACATCCATGACGTCCGGCAACTTGCTAAAGTCCTTGCGGATACGTTTTTTCTCAGTATATGAGTAAGCCATCAGCGTTCCCCAGCTTGGTCACCTGCTTGTTTGGCCCCTCCCGACGGGAGCAGCCAGAAAATCGTGCAAACCCCTTGGTTTGCTCCACCGCACAGGGTGGTTACAGCACGTTAAAAGCGCCGACCCAGTCGGAAGCCAATAACGGAAAAAGGCCGGTGGCAAGAGCCACCAGCCATCAGCCTCAGCTTAACGCTTGGGCTGGAGACGCAAGGTCGATGCTTACTTCAGCTCGACTTTAGCGCCTGCTTCTTCCAAGGTAGCCTTGGCTTTGTCAGCTGCGTCTTTGGAAACAGCTTCCAGAACCATAGCTGGAGCGCCGTCAACTACTGCCTTGGCTTCTTTCAAGCCCAGACCAGTCAGCTCACGTACAGCCTTGATCACGTTAACTTTCTTCTCGCCAGCTTCAGTCAACATAACGTTGAATTCAGTTTGCTCTTCAACAACAGCAGCGGCAGCAGCAGGACCAGCAGAAGCAGCAGCAGCGGAAACGCCGAACTTCTCTTCCATTGCCTTGATCAGCTCAACGATTTCCAGAACGGATTTTTCGCCGATTGCTTCGATGATTTGCTCGTTAGTCAGAGACATGACTATATATTCCTGTATTGGGGTGACAGCCTAAGCGGCCATCGAAATAAACAATAAACGCTGAAAAAAGTCGCTTAGCCTTAAGCTGCAGCTGCTTCTTTCTGGTCGCGAAGTGCTGCCAGAGTACGAGCCAATTTGCTGGTTGCGCCTTGAATCACGCTCATCAGCTGAGAAATTGCTTCGTCACGGGTCGGCAGGCTTGCCAGTACGTCGATCTGATTAGCTGCGAGGAACTTGCCCTCGAACGCAGCTGCCTTGATCTCGAACTTATCCTGACCTTTCGCGAACTCTTTGAACAAACGGGCAGCAGCGCCAGGATGTTCATTCGAGAATGCGATCAAGGTCGGGCCAGTGAACACGTCGTTGAGAACACTGTATTCAGTGTCAGCAACAGCGCGCTTTAGCAGTGTGTTACGTACAACACGTACGTAAACACCAGCTTCACGAGCCTCTTTACGGAGTCCGGTCATAGCGCCAACTGTCACGCCGCGGGCATCAGCCACAACAGCAGACAGGGCAACTTTGGCAGCCTCGTTGACTTCAGCGACGATGGCCTTCTTGTCTTCGAGTTTAATTGCCACGGGTTTAACTCCTGCTTGTTACCGTTTCATCCAACCGAGGCCGGATGTCGTTTTGGTGTCTGATTCGGTAAGGAACCGGGAGCACCATCTGCGTAGGCTTGAGGTTTAAGACTTGCGTCGCCTACGGTCTTGGATAGCCCCCGCCAGGCAGGGACCCCAATCTTTCAATCGGCACATTTACATGCACCAGATTTGTCTTACGCGTCCAGGGAACCTTGGTCGATGACCAAGCCTGGGCCCATTGTGGTGCTCAGGGTAACGCGTTTGACGTAAATACCTTTCGAGGAAGCAGGCTTGATACGCTTCAGATCAGCGATCAGGGCTTCAACGTTTTCCTTCAGCTGAACGGCGTCGAAACCGATCTTGCCAACGGAGGTGTGGATGATACCGTTTTTGTCAGTGCGATAACGAACCTGACCAGCTTTAGCGTTTTTAACCGCGGTAGCAACGTCTGGAGTCACAGTACCAACCTTAGGGTTAGGCATCAGACCGCGCGGACCAAGGATTTGACCCAACTGACCAACAACACGCATTGCATCCGGAGAGGCAATAACTACGTCGTAGTTGAGGTCGCCGCCTTTCATTTCAGCAGCCAGATCGTCCATACCTACGCGATCAGCACCTGCAGCCAGAGCAGCTTCAGCAGCTGGACCCTGGGTGAAGACAGCTACACGTACAGTCTTGCCAGTGCCGTGTGGCAACACAGTTGCGCTACGAACTACCTGGTCAGATTTACGCGGGTCTACGCCCAGATTTACGGCGATATCAAAGGACTCGCTGAATTTAACAGTCGACAGCTCAGCCAGCAAAGCAGCAGCGTCTACGAAGTTGTAAGACTTGCCAGCTTCAATTTTACCGGCGATTGCCTTTTGACGCTTAGTCAGCTTAGCCATTACACACCCTCCACGTTAAGGCCCATGCTACGAGCAGAACCGGCGATGGTACGCACGGCTGCTTCCATATCAGCTGCAGTCAGATCCGCGTTTTTGGTTTTCGCGATTTCTTCCAGCTGAGCACGAGTAACGGTGCCAACCTTAACGGTGTTTGGACGAGCGGAACCGCTAGTCAAACCGGCAGCTTTCTTCAGCAGAACCGAAGCAGGAGTCGATTTGGTTTCGAACGTGAAGCTACGGTCGCTGTAAACAGTGATGATCACAGGAGTCGGCAGACCTGGTTCAATGCCTTGAGTACGGGCGTTGAACGCTTTGCAGAATTCCATGATATTCACACCGTGCTGACCCAAAGCTGGACCAACAGGCGGGCTTGGGTTGGCCTGAGCGGCCTTTACTTGCAGCTTGATGTAAGCGGTAATTTTCTTGGCCATGAGGCACTCCAATTACGGGTTCAGACGCCTAAGAAAGGCTCCCCGGCTACTTGCGTGTTTATCCCAGTGACGACAAAACCCCACGGCGAAGCCATGGGGTTGGGATGCGTATTCAGTTAGACCTTTTCGACCTGACTGAACTCTAGCTCTACCGGAGTAGAGCGACCGAAAATGAGCACAGCCACCTGGATGCGACTCTTTTCGTAGTTAACCTCTTCGACTGTACCGTTGAAGTCAGCGAAAGGACCGTCTGTGACACGAACGACCTCGCCCGGCTCGAACAACGTCTTCGGCTTAGGCTTATCACTACCATCAGCAACACGACGCAGAATTGCTTCTGCTTCTTTATCTGTGATCGGCGCTGGCTTGTCAGCGGTGCCGCCAATGAAGCCCATGACGCGAGGTGTATCCTTGACCAAGTGCCAAGTACCTTCGTTCATGTCCATTTGGACCAGCACATAACCAGGGAAGAACTTGCGTTCACTTTTGCGCTTCTGGCCATTACGCATTTCAACCACTTCTTCAGTGGGAACCAGAATTTCGCCGAAGCCATCTTCCATGCCTGCCAGCTTGATGCGCTCAATCAAAGAGCGCATAACATGCTTTTCGTAACCCGAATAAGCATGCACAACGTACCAACGCTTAGCCACGGGACACCCTTAGCCAACAATCAAGGAAACAAGCCAGCCGAGCAGGGAATCAAGCCCCCACAACAGCAACGCCATAACTAGAACAACAGCTACAACAATCAGAGTAGTCTGCGTAGTTTCTTGGCGAGTTGGCCATACGACTTTACGAATCTCAATACGAGCTTCCTTTACCAGGACAGCAAACGACTTACCCTTAGCAGTCTGCAAGCCTACGTAGACAGCGACTGCAGCAAGAACAAGAAGTGCAATGACACGATACAGGATCGGCGAACCAGAATAATACTGATTCCCAACAACGCCTACCGCAACAAGGGCAACAACTGCCAGCCACTTGAGGAGATCGAAGCGAGAGCCTTGAACTTCAGCCTTGGGAGTCATCAAAGAGGATCCTGTGAAAAGAAAGCCAGACGCAATGAGCGAATCTGGCAGGTCAGGAGGGAATCGAACCCCCAACCTACGGTTTTGGAGACCGTCGCTCTGCCAATTGAGCTACTGACCTAAAACATTATCGAGCCGCGAATTATGCAGCCTCGAGAGAGACTTTTCAACAACAAATGCAACCGCTTCCGCCAAACTAGCCAAACAACAGCAAAATGACGATGCAAGGAGCAGAATGCGTGCAACCCACAACAGCAATTACAATCCGGAGCAGTAAGCGCCACAAGGCACCAACCGGCAAACACTCCACACAAGCCTTTCAGCCCGCTAAAACAAAGGCAGATATTTTCATATCTGCCTTTGAATTATGGAGCTCTTGAGCGGATTTGAACCGCTGACCTCACCCTTACCAAGGGTGTGCTCTACCAACTGAGCTACAAGAGCAAAAACCTGTAAACCAGCATATATGGAGCGGGTGGCGGGAATCGAACCCGCATCATCAGCTTGGAAGGCTGAGGTTCTACCACTAAACTACACCCGCAAATTATGCTGATTTGCGCAAATATGGTGGAGGGGGAAGGATTCGAACCTTCGAAGTCGTAGACGTCAGATTTACAGTCTGATCCCTTTGGCCGCTCGGGAACCCCTCCTGAGCTGAGCGGGATTATACATCATCCCAACCCTTTGTCAACCACTTTCTCAATAAAATCATTGAGTTAGCATATCGACTTACTTCACAGCCAGACTCGTTTTCGACTATCACTGTGGAGCGGGCGCCATTCTATGCAAACACGTGACAAGCTGCAACCCCTAGCATGGGTTTTTTTCAACTTTTAACTCCTTGAATTCATTCAGAAGATTCAATACGTCCTGATTACCCTTCATAGGCGGACCTGCGCTCATCACCTTAAAGAGAGCGCCCTCACCTATCTGCTCCACCAGCAGTTTCTTATCCATCATCTTCTGAAGAATTTCTTTTTCTTCACCGCCAGAACCCAAAACTCGTAGATAAATGCATCCACCATCCTCAACTGGCAGCTTTTGAGCGCCGGCCTCACTGAGAAGTCGAATATCCTGCTTGCTACCCTTATACAGAGATAACGAAATTATCTCCTTACCCCTCAGAGGCGCCTCTTGTTGATGCCAGATGAAATAAAAGACATTCAACACCACCAGCAACATCAACAACCAACGCATAGGCACCTCAAGAAAAAGGACAGGCGACAGCCAGTCCGACAAACACCAGATCTTTGACTACCCGTGCTTCAGGCACTGTATCCGCAATCAAATCTGCATCCCCACCCGTAAGCAATATCTTGAAATTATCGCCCCAGTACTCGCGCGCCAATTGTATTTGTGTAGCTACAAAGCCACGCAGCATAAGTAAACAGCCCCGCTCTACAGCTTCAATTGTCGTGCGTCCGGGCTCAATACGCTGCATTGCCCCCGTGACCGATGCAACGTCATATTTGATGCGACGCGTGTGAGTTTGTAATTGATTACGCATAAGCGGCATTCCAGGGCAGATAAACCCTCCGATATGCAGCCCATCATTTGAGACAAAGTCCGCAGTGACTGCTGTACCCAAGTCGAGGACTAGGCATGCCCCACCAACTAATGCATATCCTCCAACGAGGGCGAGCCATCGATCCAGGCCTAGACGCTCAAAGTCTTCGTAGCCATTAGTCACTCCCGCAAGATTAGGAGCGGGGACCGCACATAAAACCTCAATAGAAAATTCTGAGGCAAGCGCCGCAATCAGCTGCGATGTTTCTACGTCACTGCGCACACTGACCATACGACAATGTGTGATATTCAAATCGGGGCGGGCCAAAATAGCAGAGACTAATCCACCTTCTGAATCAGCAATTCCTCCAGTCACCGGCCCTTTGGAATCAAGCACTCTCCATTTGATGAAGCTATTACCGCAATCGAGCTCAAGAATCATCGCGCAATCTCAAACTAAGCTCGCCGCCACTGTACGTTCTCAATTCACCATTAACGCACAAGCGCAATGCTCCCTGCTGATCCACACCGACCACAACCCCATCAACCTGGTGCAAGCCAGCCATCAATGAAACATCGCGACCTTGCCACACGTGATTCTTCTCCCACTCAGCATGAAACGAAGAAAACCCCGTCACTGCGTGAGCGTTCAAATAATTTTTCAGCCGTTTATTCAGCGCGTTTATAACCTCATTACGCTCAACTCTCATGCCGGTTTCCAAGCTCATTGACGTCCAGGGTTGGCCCACGCCTGTGGCGGCTCTCATATTTACGTTAATACCAATACCTATGACAACGTGACATACGTCTGCGGGATCACCGACTAACTCCAATAGAATTCCAGCGATCTTCTTGTCGCCAACCAATACATCGTTAGGCCACTTCAGCCCCACTGCCTGTAGACCGAAATCTTTAAGCGTATTCAATACAGCAAGACCGACCACAAGACTCAGCGCCTCCAGCTGACGCAACCCACCATCCACTCGAAGCACTAAACTGTAGTAAACATTCTGCGCAAAAGGACTTTCCCAATTCCGCCCTCTGCGCCCTCGCCCGGCATTTTGCTGTTCAGCGACAATCACGTAAGGCGCAGAATGCCCTTTATTGATCTGACGAAATGCTTCCGCATTGGTTGAGTCCACTATTTCGTGGAGATGTACGGGATAACAGCTGTTCGAGAAGCCTGCCTCATCTAGAAGATCCAGAGGGGATGCTAATTGATAGCCTCGACCACGAACCTTATGGATAGACAGATTTGAGTCCGCCTCTAATCTTTGTAATTGCTTCCATACAGCACTGCGGCTTATACCCAATTGGGCGCCTAATGCCTGCCCAGAGTGAAAGTGGCCATCCTTAAGGAGTTTCAACAACGTCAGCATGCAAGTATCGCCTCACTATCAGGCACGCATCATAACGATGAGCTAGCAGATTGCATAGAAGCTGAAATGCGTGCGGGGACGGGGTAAGGAGTGTCCAGCGTAGAGATGGCGTGCACGCTCTTTTTCAGCCACAAAAACAAAATCCCTGTCTGCGTGAGCAGACAGGGATTTTGGAATTTAATCTTGACAATGACCTACTCTCACATGGGGAAACCCCACACTACCATCGGCGATGCATCGTTTCACTGCTGAGTTCGGGATGGGATCAGGTGGTTCCAATGCTCTATGGTCGTCAAGAAATTCGGTAGCCAGGTCG
>NZ_JAAQWY010000038.1:0-38110 GCF_012985765.1 Pseudomonas sp. WS 5071
GGAGTAACTTGTTCAGCAGGGCAGCTTTACGCTCAGGTGAATAGCTCGACATTACAGCTCTCTTTGACGCCCCCGATCTATCGTTTTGATAAATCAGCTCAGGCGACAACTAGCCTGACACCGGGGGTTATTTTCCGGCTCAAAAAGTACACCCTGTGAGCCAGTGAAATTCATCAGCACGTCATCGCTATAGCCCCCACCAAGAGCACACTTATTTACGTTGGCGGCTTTCATGCCGCGTGATGGTGCGATCCAGTTCTGCGAGTGTGGTCAGTGTTTTAAGGAAAGTTGCCCCTGAACGACTTGAAAGATCGAATCCCTCTAGCAACGAGAGCACATTCACTTCTTTCGTCTGGAGTGCTTTGAAGGCGTCATAAAGCTCAAAACTGCATCTACCCAAACTTTGGACTGAGCAAATGACCAAGGTATCGCCCTTCCGGGCGAATTTAAGCAGCTCCATGAATTCGGGCCGCTCGAGAATCCAGATTGATTCGCTGACCACGTTTTCTGTGAACCAGCGTTCGATATTGTGCATCTGGGCAATATCGAAGCGCTGAGTGTTAGTGCTCCGTCCGCTGGCGATGATATAGGCGAGAGCACTCATAGATTATCTCCATCGCTATCCAGCCGACGTGAGGGCTCTCCGGAAATGCGGTCATCGATCCACTTTTCGATGGCGAGCGAATCCCATCCTACGGCTCGTGGACCTAGCCTTACTGAGTGTGGAAATAATCCTTGGCTCATCAAGCTGTAAATGTGCGCTCGCTTGAACCCTACGTAATCCTCTACGTCTGGAAGTCGAAGGATTCGACGGCCTTGAAAGACGCGCTGAGGCTGCGGCATTGGGGAAGATATAGACAGGTGCATCTGGAGACTCCTTGGAACCCTATGGTGCTTCGTGGACTGGACTGGATGCACCCATTCAATCCAACAAGCATGGGGGAGTCATTTCAATTGCAAATAATAGTTTTGCAATTGAAATTCAGATGGCCTTATCGGCCTCTTTAGCAGCTTTGTTGCATAACGCGAAAAGCTTGGGAAGACTGCTTTCGCTGATGCCGTACCACTTTCCATGACGGCCGAAAATTTCCTTGGTAACGCCGCTTTGATTGTAATTAGGGCGGCCAGGCTCGAGCAGCAGCTCCAGCAAGGCGGCAATTACAAGGGCGTGAGATGGTATTTCTTCCGCAACGCTGGCGGTGGCGGTGGCGGTGGCGGTGGCGGTGGCGGTGGCGGTGGCCTTACCGTTGATGCTGGCCGCAAATGAGTCAATTCCCAAGCGCTCGAATCGCACTTTACAATCCTGCGGCTTCAGCTCAACCGCCCATTCTTCGCACGGGTATGACGTTGCATCGGCTTCATGCTTTTCCCGCACTTGTCCGGATAGATAGATCGTGACCGGGCTCGTAGCGGGCGAGTCTAGGACAGTAAGCGGATTGAGTATCCGGGATTCGCCGTCGGCGTAAACAGCCTGAAAATACGAATCGTCCTCACCGATTATAGGTGAGGTGCTTTTGCCCGAAAGACCACCTAGGTTGACAAGGGCGATGCAATTCCCCTGCTCGCAGTGGCTGAATAGATCGTGCTGGGTTAGCTCGATCGATTTTTCTTGCTTTAAATATCGCAACGCTTGCTCGGTGGTAAACCATCTGAGCTGTGAGAGGTGATCAGGCATATCGACCCTTAGAGGAGAGAAGTAGGAGATTAGATAGCGTCGACCAAAAAGAACATTCCCGTTTCGACAGCCTAAGATGAGGCATGATCAGCCCAATCCTGCATTAACGGTCGACGCTTCTCAAGAAAGTCAGTCCTGGAATACGCACCCTCGGTTTGGTCTCGCTCATCGTGTGCAAGAGCCATCTCACAGACTTCTCGCGGATAGCTGGTGCACTCACTTGCCCAGTCGCGAAATGTTGATCGAAACCCATGACGAGTGATGTCAGCATGTTTCATTCCATGCAGGAGAGTACGCACTGCATTTGCATGCATCGCCCCGCTCTTTCCTCGCCCTGGGAATAGAAATGTACTCCCCTCGATGCGTGGGATCTTGGCGAGCATTCCTAATACCTGCTCGGAGAGTGGTATTGCAAAGGCTTTACGCGCCTTCATGCGTTCAGCCGATAGCACCCAGGTCTTGGACTCAAAATCGAACTCCTCCCAACATGCAAACCTAGCCATGTGAGCCCGAGCGCCAGTCAAGATCAATAGCTGTGCAGCAAACGACGGAAGGGATTCATCCTTTCGAAGCTTCGCCATCAATGCAGGTAGCTCAGACCACTTCATAGCTGCAAAGTGCACGCGCTTTCGAGCTGCTTTCTTAGCATCTCTGGAAAGAAGATGCTCCAGGTTACCCCGCCAACGCGCCGGATTCTCACCCCCACGCAGGCCACGTGCTTTTGCAGCATCGAGCACCTGCTCAATTTGCCCCCGAACCTCGTCCGCTGTGCGAGTTTTCTCAATCCATATAGGATTCAAAATCTTTTGCACAAGACTTACCTCGATCGCCTCAGCAGGAAGGTCACCGATCAATGGAAACGCATACTTCTCCATTTTTCGCACCCAACCCTTTCGCCATTTCTCAGAGTGCTTTCCGCTATGCGCTTGGTGGTACTCAAGGGCAAGGCTTTTGAACGAGTGACGCTTGGCCTCAGCAGCCCGCTCTACAGATCTGTGAGCTTCGCGTGCGACTTCTCGCTCCGATAGCGGGTCTGCGCCAGTATTCAACACCCGGCGAGCCTCCAGGGCATTTGCACGAGCATCGGGTAGGCTGATGTCTGGATAAGACCCAAGCCCCATATCACGGGACTTGCCGTTCCACTTGTAGCGAAAAATCCAGCTCCCCTTCCCATCAACGTTGTACTTGAAATACAGGTTTCCGCCGTCACCGGCGTAGCCTCGTTTACCGGATTTCAACAACCCGGCGATTCCCTTGACTGTCAGCTTGACCATATACCCGCCAGAAACCCAGCCCATACTCAGGCCCATACCCGAAACGGTAGATGATGTTGGTGGGTACTGGCAAGCAATGGACATCAAAAAGCATTATAGCCTTTATTTACAGGCAGATTACGTAGCGCTTCCAGATGATCGCGGACTTTGATGGACGCTAGAGAAGCCGCCCACAAGCCGGCTTTTTAATGCCCGTCGATTACATCTGCACTATTGCTGTGGGCATTTAAGGGCTAACGTTGGCCGATCGTTCGCGCACCACACGGGTACACCCCATGCTTATAGGGCTTACTAAGGGACTGATAGGTTTGGTTCAGCACTCACGCCCCACGTGTTTTCGGCCATTCCGTTAAACCAGTGATTGAGCGGGCGAGGCAAGCGTTGGGCGGTATGACGAAGTTGACTCAAAGCATCCCGCTGGTCGCTCATGTGTTGGCGGGCGATTTCGAAAGCGGCGTCAGCCGGTGCGCTCGCGCTGGCGAGTGCCGCCATTTGCATTTGCAAATCGGTGAGTCTGGCGAATAACAGCGAGAGAGGGTCCGCAGGGCCGTCGTTGTCGTCCAATAGATGATGAAGAGGTTCGAACTGCCGCTGCATGGCCTTTTTGGACGTGTCGGCCACATTGGCCGTCAATGGGTCAGCGCGCTTGGCGACGGCAGTACCGACGACGTTGACCACACCCGACAGCGCTCCGGCATCTACCGTACTGGCCAGGTCAGGCAGTTCATCTGCCAGCGTGATGAAGCGCGTGTTATTGCGCACTGCCAACAGCATGCGCAGGATCGGCGAGTTGGCTGAGGTCATGCCGGCCAAGTACTCAGCACCTTCGCGGGCGTCATTGAACGGCTTCAAACCAAGTCGCCCGACCGCTGCCGCCCAGTGCTCGGCGTAGTCCCGAAAGTACAGCTGCTCCACTTCAACCATGAGTTTGCGCATGCCCATCGCGCTGGTGCTGTTGCTCTCCCCCAGCACCCAGTTATTACCCAAGATGTCGCTCACCAGGCTCACGCCCTGGATCGAGAGATACTGTTGATACGCTTGCTGCGTGTAAAACCCCGGAACGTTGTAATCGGCGCCAGTCAAGAGATGGCCGTGCGGCCCTAGGTCTAGAGCAATACAGTAAGGCGGCAATGAGCGCGCCTGCTCACGGAGCGTGCGGTAGACCACGGTTGCCAGCGATTCGCTGCGCAGAACCTGACGCGCTTGAGCAATCAGTGCCGTATCGAGCGCAGGCTTTACCGGGGTGTTCAGCAAACGTTCGAGGTGCTGATTCAGGCCGTTCTGCACATGCGTCAGGCCGGGGTAGCGCATCGACCAGTCGTTGGCCATCCAGCCTGTGAGCCAGGCGGGGTCGCGTTTGTCACTGACGTCGAACATCAAGTAGGCGCGCAGGCTGTTGAGCAAACGTTCACGGTTGCTCAAGTTGGCGTGTATTTGTTGTTCGAGCTGCTGGACCACCCGCGGCATCAACTCGGTTTGCAAGGTGTGTTGATAAGCGCGCTCGACCCGCTCGCGCACCTCTGCGCCTTGATACAGCCCGGTGCGTTCATACAAGGCCGCATCCCATGCCGAAGGGAATACGTGAGTGGCGGCGTAATACGTGTCAAGGATTTGCAGTACGGCCAGGGCATCATCTTGAGGATTGAGTTGCCCATGTTGTTGAGTCCAGTGCGGAGTCAGCTGACGCAGTTGGTCAAAACGCGCATGGTTGGACAAAAAACTGCTGGTCCACAACACACCCATTCCCCCTACCACCCCCATCGCCAAGAGGTAGTGAAAACGCTGGCCCCAGCACAAACGTTGGCGCTTAGGCTTGTCGAGCCCGGCCCTCTGCGCGTCAGGGAACATCACACGCCTGAACAGATGGTGAATGAAGTAAGACTGGCCCGGGAGCTGCACGGGCAGGGTGCGGATTTTATCTCGCGCAACCTCGGCGGGTTGCGAGACGTCGGTAGCGCTGGTCAGGTAAAACCCCCGCAGCGGGCTGCCCTGTGGATAGCGGTTGAGCGAAAACGTCATGTCGGTAAACACACAAAGCCGTGTCGCGACTTCACTCAATTGCCGAGGAAAGTCCAGTATTCGCCCGCGCCGCTGCGCATCGCGCTCTTGATGCATACGCACGATGATCTGACTGTTAAGCCGCTGCAACAACGCCTCGCACTCGGCACGCATAAGCGCAGCACCGCCCTGCCCCTGCTCAAAGCTGGCACCGAATACCTGAGCGCGCTCTTCAAGGGGCAAAGGCTCGAAAAACTCGGTAAAGCCAGGTATCAGGTCAGTCTTGGTCAGCACCAGGTACACCGGCAACTCGATGCGCAACACCTCATGCACATCTTGCAACCGTGCACGGATCTGATCCGAAAGACCGGACAGCGTGTCAGTGCGGCCGAGCATCAGGGTATCTACAGGAATGGTCACCAACACTCCGTTCAACAGCCCCCCGCGCGTGCGTTTGCGCAACTGGCCAGGCAAGGTCCGCCAGTCGCTGGCATTGCGCGGCTCAATGCCGGAAGGCAAGCATCCTCCGGCGGTGTCGATTAATCCCCCGAGTTCAGCAAAGTACCACTCACAGTCCAGGGTGCTGCGCAGGTCGCGGGTGGGGCTGCCATCAAGGGTGTGCAGCGCAAATTCCAGACCGGAGACATCCAGCAAACGGGTTTTGCCGGCGCCTGGCGGCCCGAGCACCATGAGCCAGGGCAATTCGTCGCGCCAATGTTCAGGTCGGTCGAGGTGCACGCAGGTATCTTTTAGGGTGTACAGCGCCTGCCTGAAACGTTTTTGCAGGGTGTTGCAGGCGGCATCACCCCCTAAAGCTTCGCGTTCAGCCTCGTTTTTTTTACGCAGCCCTGCGCGCCCGCTGACAAACACCATGGTCACCCCCCAAAGAAGGACCACCGCACTGATGCTCAACGACCGCGCAACGGGGTCGACCCAAAACCTGTGACCGTTCACGGCCAGCAAATACCCGGCCCACCACACCAACAGCGCAACAGTCGGCACCCCAAACAGCGTCCACCGCCAGGTGTGATTCAGCAACCCCATGGCCTTGTGCAAACAATTGCTCATCATGACTTCCTGTTTACACCTGCGGCCTGATCCTCAGCCGCGTGCTGTTCGTAGTGTTGCATCACCGCTTCACGCTGTTGACTCAGCACCCAGGCGAACCCCGAATACATGACCGTCAGGCAGCCCAGGGTCAACGTGACCAGTAACCAACGCGGGACGATGCGCACCCGATGGCCGCGCCGGGCCTTCAGGCCCTGGCAGTGAGGCGAGGCATCACGGATCATATCGCCGCGCACATGACGGATCTGGCGATAGAGGCTGTCGCGTATCGCCTCTCGTTCGAGCGCACCGCCCCTCTTCACGTGAAAGCGGCCTTCGAAGCCCAGCGACAGGCTGACATAGAGCAACTCAAGCAAATACAGGTTCTTCGCGGGCTCCAGGCAAAGCCGATCGATCAATTGAAAAACGTTGGCGCCGCCCAAGGTTTCATTGTGAAAACGGCTCGACAGGCTCTTTGGCGGCCCGTCGTTCTCATTGCCCCACTCCGAGGTTGAAATGGCCTCATCCAGTACCGTGCACAGGACATAACGGGCGCTCATGACTTGCCCGCGTTCACACCCCGAATACAGGGCGTTGGCTTCGAACGCGTTCACGCCTGCACTGAGCCGGGCATGCAGGACTGGCAAGTCGTATTCCGCCATTGAGTGACGAAGGCCCACCACACATGACAACAACTCGCTGGCAGCCGCCACCAAGGGATTTGGGCCGACACTGAAGCGATCCGTCGGCTTGAGGTGAGCGGGGTAGACGATCCGTTCATCGACATGTTCACTACGCGGCAAGGGCCTCATCCTTATGGGGCCTGTTGAAGGGGCGCAAGGCAAACACCCCTGCTCTTCGCTGATCACGTGCGGAGCCCCAACGGACGATGGCGTCCACCATCGAAGGTAGAAGTGCCTTTGCAGCTGGCCAGTGCGCGGGGATCACGAGGCGTAGGCCCGAATCTCATCCGTACTGATGTTCAGACGCCCGAGGCGATACAGGAGCGTGCGCCGTGCGAGCCCCAGCTCAAGGGCGGCCTGGGTCTGGTTTCCGCCGTTACGCCGTAAACAATCGAGCAGTAAACCGCGCTCCATGGCGTCCATGCGCTTGCGATAATTGAGGCCACCCCACTCATCGGTCAGTTCGGAGGGCAGCACAAAATGCTCGGCCAGTAGCTCATGCCCGTCGCACAGCAGGACTGCACGCTCGACCAACCCTTTAAGCTCGCGCACATTGCCCGGAAAGGAATAACAGGCCAGTTGCGCCAGTGCGCTGTCGGCCAGCACGACGGGGCGGCGCTGCAAAAAAGCACAGGTGCTGGTTGCGAAATGAGTGGCCAGCTCACAGATGTCACTGCCGCGCTCACGCAGGGCGGGCAGCACCACCGGGAACTGCGCGAGGCGGTAATACAGGTCTTCACGGAAACGCCCCTGCCTCACTCGCTGCTTCAAATCACAATGGGTCGCGGCAATGATGCGAACGTCGATGGTGTGCGTTTCATTGCTCCCCAAAGGCCGGATTTCGCCTTCTTGCAGCACGCGCAATAATTTGGCTTGCAGCGCCAGTGGCATGTCCCCAATTTCATCCAGCAAGAGGGTGCCGCCGTGTGCAGCATCGAACAGCCCTTTGCGATCCCGCTCCGCTCCAGTAAAGGCACCTTTGCGATAACCAAACAATTCGCTTTCCAGCAGGTCCTCCGGAAAAGCGGCGCAGTTCTGCACGATGAAGGGATGGGCGCGCCGGGGGCCTGTATCGTGAATCGCCCGTGCCACGACTTCCTTCCCGGTGCCGGTCTCCCCCAGCAGGAGCACGGTTAAGGGGCTGTGCACAACGCGATTGATCAAACGGTAGGTTTTGCGCATGACCGGGCTGGAACCGATCAAGGTCCCGTTACTCACGCAACGGCTCAACGACTTGCCGCGTTGCGGGTTGCGCTCCAACAGCTTCATTTGCATCAATACAAAGCTACCCAAGGCGCTTAATGACGCGGCATAACCTTGCAGTTGCTGGCTGGTGTGACTGGCCAGCATCAGCACGCCAGCAACTATTTGACGCGAGTCCAGCATCGGTACAGCCAATAGTCCACGCCAAGGGACTCCGGCACTGGGCAAAAAATCGAGGTTGTGCAAACAGCTATCGAGGTTGCTCAAGTCAACAGCTCGATTTTGGCTGATGGCGTATTGCAACAAAGGCGTTTGGCCATAGTCGGCCTGACGTCCGGCACCGAACGCCGGGCGCAGCGTACCTTCAAACCACTGAGCCTTGAGCTCCAGCCGTTCACGCGAGGCATCCAACAGGTAAAGCTGGCTCAATTGGCACCCGATGAGCTGCGCCATTGCCTGAGCCGTCTGGCTCAGCAGCGTACGGCTGTCAGCGCTCAGCGACAGCCGGGCGAAATGAGCCAGCAGGGTTTCGGCATACTCCAGCGGCTGCGGGACGTGAGCGAACATCACACGCCCCTCACTCGCATTCACACGGTAGCGGGCCCCGGCGCCGCAACGGGGCCGGGGCTTGGGTCAGGTCTTGCAGGTCTGCGTTGATCATGTCTTCTGTCCTTAATGAAGTGTGCTGCTCAGGATCACGACTGCGTATGTCCGTTCGCGGGAAAGCCCCCGGCAGATATGCGCGAATACGTTGCCGACCCAGTCAACGGGTAGGTATGAATACGGAATTAGCCCTGAAGCAGGCGGTTGCCGTATGTTTGAAGCCGTGCAAGGGTTGGCGCCCTGCCCCGTGTACGCCCCAGCGCCTCAAACACAGTGGAAAAATGAACGTCACGCCCGGCAAAGTTGGCAGTAACCACAGGCGTTTGGGCCAATCCGATCAAGCGCTTGCGCACCTTGCTGGGACACGTCAACACCCGATGCTGCCTACGTGCGGTATCGGACGAATCACTGTCGGAGAAGCTATAAAACGTGCCATCGGTCACTCCTCGCGTCCGACCATGGAGCGCGACGATAGGGGAATGACTAACGAAAAAAAGTCGGAAATTTCGGTATTTCTATAGGAAGCGTCTCCGAGATTTAAAAAACGCCCAAAAAAAGTGTTTGGGTAGAAAAACACGCCAGAAAACTTAGTTATCCCTACAAAGCCTCAGGAAAAATTCAGACTTGGCCTAAGCCTCGTGGCTCAGTTCCTGTAGTCCAGCTTTTAAGCGGTGAAACACCTTCAAGCGACCGCCCTTGCAGCACGCTCAACGCCGTCAGATTTGCCCCAAAACCCGCTGTCTGCTAGTGTCAGCCGGTTTTAACGCCTACCGAGAACGCCGCCATGGCCCGCAAAAAAGCTTCCCTTGATTTCGAGCAGTCCCTCGCTGACCTGCAAACACTGGTCGAGCGTCTGGAAAACGGCGAGTTGTCGCTGGAAGACTCGCTGACAGCATTCGAGCAAGGCATCCGCCTGACCCGCGAATGCCAGGGCGCACTGGCTCAGGCCGAACAGAAAGTGCACATCCTGCTCGAACGTGATGGTGAATTGGCCCAAGAGCCATTTGATGCGGAACAACCCGAATGATTGATGCTTATCAAGCCAGCAGCCAGGCCCGTGTCAACGCGGCCCTTGAACGCTTGTTTGTCGCTCCGGCACCGGAGCTGGCCCGCCTGTACGAGGCGATGCGCTACAGCGTCATGAATGGCGGCAAGCGGGTCCGACCGCTGCTGGCCTATGCCGCGTGCGAGGCCTTGGGGGCCGACCCCGCGCAAGCCAATGGTGCGGCATGCGCAGTGGAGCTAATACACGCCTACTCGCTGGTGCACGATGATTTGCCAGCCATGGACGACGACGACCTGCGCCGTGGTCAGCCGACCACCCACAAAGCGTTCGACGAAGCCTGTGCGATTCTGGCCGGTGACGGGCTGCAAAGTCTGGCGTTTAGTGCCCTGCTCGATCCACACATGAACACGCTGGACGCTGACACGCGACTGCGCATGGTCTCTGACCTGGCGATGGCCGCAGGCCCGGCAGGCATGGTGGGCGGGCAAGCCATTGACTTGGGTTCGGTCGGGGTCAAGCTTGACCAGACTGCCCTCGAATACATGCACCGCCACAAGACGGGCGCGCTGATTGAAGCCAGCGTGCAGTTGGGCGCCCTGGCCAGTGGTCGCGCCCGCCCTGAAGACCTGCACGCCCTGAAGGTTTATGCCAGGGCCATTGGTCTGGCGTTCCAGGTTCAGGACGACATCCTTGATGTAGAGGGCGATACGGCTACGCTTGGCAAACAGTCAGGCGCCGACGCGGCCCGTGACAAACCGACTTATCCCTCATTGATGGGTCTGCCAGCGGCAAAAGCCTACGCGCTCGAACTGCGCGATCAGGCCATTAACGCCCTGCGACCTTTTGATGCAGCTGCCGAACCGTTGCGTGAACTCGCACGCTACATCGTGGGGCGCCGCCACTAAAAAGCGGCGCAACACAGATTTTTCAGACCTGCTCTACTGCCAAGGTCTGACTAACGAATACCAGACTCCGTGGGCAGCTTCCGTTGCATAAGGTAAACTGCCGCCTCTTCTTATACCTATAACGATTCGCCTGATGCCAACGACGTTTCATGAGATTCCCCGCATACGCCCGACCACGCCCCTGCTCGACCGAGCCGGCACGCCTGCGGGCCTGCGCCGGTTAGCCGAAGCCGAGCTGGAACCTTTGGCCGATGAATTGCGCCAGGAACTGCTCTACACCGTCGGTCAGACGGGCGGGCATTTCGGTGCCGGCCTGGGCGTCATTGAACTCACCATTGCGTTGCACTACGTGTTCGATACCCCGGACGACCGTCTGGTATGGGACGTGGGCCATCAGGCGTATCCGCATAAAATCCTGACCGGGCGCCGCGAACACATGGCGACCTTGCGTCAGAAGGACGGCATAGCCGCCTTCCCGCGCCGCGCCGAGAGCGAGTACGACACCTTTGGCGTTGGCCACTCCAGCACCTCGATCAGCGCCGCGCTGGGCATGGCCATTGCCGCCCGCCTGCAAAACAGTGACCGCAAGGCAATTGCCGTCATCGGTGATGGCGCCCTGACTGCTGGCATGGCATTCGAAGCCTTGAACCATGCCCCCGAAGTCGACGCCAACATGCTGGTGATCCTCAACGACAACGACATGTCGATCTCGCGCAATGTCGGGGGGTTGTCCAACTACCTGGCCAAAATTCTTTCCAGCCGCACTTACGCCAGCATGCGCGAAGGCAGCAAGAAAGTGCTGTCGCGCTTGCCGGGCGCCTGGGAAATCGCGCGCCGCACCGAAGAATATGCCAAAGGCATGCTGGTGCCCGGCACGTTGTTTGAAGAACTCGGCTGGAACTACATCGGCCCGATTGACGGCCATGATTTGCCAACGTTGATCGCAACGCTGCGCAACATGCGCGACCTCAAAGGCCCGCAATTCCTGCACATCGTCACTAAAAAGGGGAAAGGCTTTGCGCCAGCAGAAGCCGACCCGATTGGTTACCACGCCATCACCAAGCTTGAACCGCTGGACGCACCGGTTGCAGCGCCCAAAGTGGCCAGTGGGCCCAAGTACTCCGCCGTATTTGGCGACTGGCTGTGCGACATGGCCGCGGCCGATCAGCGCCTGGTGGGCATTACTCCGGCGATGAAAGAAGGCTCGGACCTGATCAAGTTCAGCGAGCGCTTCCCGCTGCGTTATTTTGATGTGGCCATCGCTGAACAGCATGCCGTGACCCTGGCCGCGGGCATGGCCTGTGAAGGCGCCAAACCGGTAGTGGCGATCTACTCGACATTCCTGCAACGCGGCTATGACCAACTGGTGCATGACGTTGCGGTACAAAATCTGGATGTCCTGTTTGCCATTGACCGTGCCGGTCTGGTGGGCGAAGACGGCCCGACCCACGCTGGCAGTTTCGACCTGTCGTACCTGCGTTGCATACCGGGCATGGTCATCATGACCCCGAGTGATGAAAACGAATTGCGCAAAATGCTCACCACCGGCCACCTGTACAACGGCCCGGCGGCGGTGCGCTACCCGCGCGGCACGGGGCCGAATGCGCCCATCGAGAAAACCCTGGAACCGCTGGAAATCGGCAAAGGCGTGATTCGTCGCAAAGGCAGCAACGTCGCGATGCTGGTGTTTGGCGTGCAGCTGGCTGAAGCCCTGAAAGTGGCTGAAACCCTCGACGCGACCGTGGTCGACATGCGTTTCGTCAAGCCGATGGACGAAGCCCTGGTGCGTGAAATGGCCAACAGCCACGAACTGTTGGTGACAATCGAAGAGAACGCCATCATGGGTGGTGCGGGAGCCGGGGTCAGCGAATTCATGGCCCGCGAAAACCTGCTCAAACCGATCCTGCACCTCGGTTTGCCCGACGTGTACGTCGAACACGCCAAGCCAAGCCAAATGTTGGCCGAATGTGGTCTGGATGCCGCTGGCATCGAAGCGTCTGTGCGTCAGCGCATGGCACTGCTGGGGCTGTAAACCTGTGTAGTCGCTGTCGAATCCTGGGGATCGGCAGCGGCTACAAGGGACTATAGAATTCGCACATCATGAAATCTCTTCGCCTGGCCTTGATTCTCAGCGTCATTCCAGCCAGTTCGGTGCTGGCTGATACCGAGGGGCGCGACAATGCCCTCAAGCTGCCGCAAACACTGATTACCGGCAACCGTCAGGTGCAAGCACGTTCTGACAGTTCCAGCGCCAACACCGTCTTTACCCGCGACGACATCGACCGCTTGCAGCCCACAGGCCTTACCGACCTGCTGGGCCGTGTGCCGGGCGTACAAGTGGCGCGCAGCGGTGGGCGCGGTGCACTGCCGGGCATCTACATTCGCGGCACCAAATCGGCGCAGAGCCTGGTGCTGGTCGACGGTCAGCGCATGGCCAACGCCACCTCGGCCGACAGCAACCAGCAATACCTGAACATTGATCAGATCGAGCGCGTGGAGGTGCTGCGCGGCTCGCGCTCGGTGATTTATGGCAGCGATGCGATCGGCGGCGTGATTCAGATTTTCACCCGGCGCGGCGCCGATCAAGCGCCGCAACTGCGCCTGCACAGTGCGCAGGGCAGCTACGGCAGTTCGCAAAACAGTGTCGGGGTGTCTGGCGGCGATGACCACACGCGCTTCAACCTCAGCGGTGCGCTGGAAAACACAGCGGGGATCAACCGCACCACGGTGTCCTACCCGGTCGATAACGACCACGATGCGTATCGCAACAAATCGGTCAGTCTGAACCTCAATCATCACCTGAACGACGGCCTTGAGATCGGCCTCAGCGCCATCAAAAGCGAGGGCAAAACCGAACTTGATGCGACGTTCGGGCAAAAGTCTTACAGCAATTTCGACATCAGCAGCGTAGGCAGCTTCATTGATGCACAGCTCTCTGAGCGCTGGAACTCGCGCCTCGAACTCGGCCACAGCGAGAACCGCGAAAAAACCCGAGACAAATTGAGCCCCGACCTTTACAGCTTCAACACCTACCGCGATTCCCTGAACTGGCAAAACAGCCTCTCGCTGGATGATCAAAACAGCCTGATGCTGGGCTTCGACGCGTATCAGGATCGGGTTCGTAGCAGCACCGCGTTCGACAAAGACAGTCGCTGGAACCGCGCCGTATTTGTGCAGCACCGCTTTCAGGGTGAGGGCTTTTCAACGGAGCTGGGGCTGCGTCATGACAAAAACCAGCAATTCGGCAGCAATAACACGTGGAGCGCCAGCCTGACAGTGCCGCTCAATGCCGCTAACGATGTGCTGCTGTCCTACAGCGAAGGCTTCCGGGCGCCTACGTTCAACGACCTGTACTACCCGCAGTTTGGCAATCCGGCGCTTGAGCCCGAACACTCCAAAAGTTACGAACTGCAGTGGCGCAGCCAACTGAGTGAAACCAGCCGACTGGAAACATCGCTGTATCGCACAGACATTCAAGACGCAATCGTCGCAGATGCCGACTGGATTCAGCAGAACATCGGGGCTGCACGCATCACCGGTTTCGAAAGCGCACTGCAACAGGAATGGTTCGGTTGGCAGAGCAGCCTCGGCCTGGCCATCATCGACCCGCGTGACCGCGACACTGGCAAAACCTTGAGCCGCCGGGCGCGCCGCACCTTGAGCCTCGATCTGGATCGACAGTTTGACCGGCTCGGCGTGGGCGCCAGCTGGCAAGCCGTAAGCAGCAGCTATAACGATGAACAGAATCAGCAGCCGATGGGCGGTTATGCCCTGCTGGGGTTGCGGGCGCATTGGCAGGCCAACTCAGACGTGCGACTGGACGTGAAAGTCGACAATCTGCTGGATAAAACCTTCACCCGCGCACTGTACGGATATGACGGCAACTATTACGGCTATCGCGAAGAGCGGCGCAGCCTACAGGTTGCCGTGACCTGGACCCCCAGCCTGTAAAACTGTGTGATTGCTGCCACACGCACGCCGTCAGCAGCTACTGCGCACGCCCAGCCAATTGTTCGCACAAACGAGCCGTGGCTTCGATCATCTGTCCGCTTGGGCGCTCAAGACCTTTGTCGTTGAGTAGCAACAAGCGCCCGTGCTTTACGGCGTCGAGCTGTGGCCAGGCCTTCCAGGCATCCAACTGCGCTTGGGTGCCTGCAATGATCACGTCGGGATTACGCTGCAAAACCGACTCCACGCTGACTTGGGGTGCCGGCAACGACAAGTCGGCAAACACATTGCGGGCACCGCAAACAGCCAGCGCGTCACTGATGATTTGCTGGCCACCTACCGTGTACAACGGCTGATCCCAGACTTGATAAAACACGCGTAACGGTTCTTCGCGGGTGTATTGCTGCTGCAATTGCTCCAGACGAGCGCGCAACCGGGTCGCCAACTCGCGCCCGCGTTCTGGGCGATTGAGCGCAGACGCTAACGCTTCGACCTGATCGGCCAGTTGGGTCAGGCTTTTCGGTTCGGCGGTGAAAGTGGGAAGGTTCAGGCGTTTCAACTGGTCGCGCTGAGCCACGCCAACGCTGCCTGGCCACAGCAGGACCAAGTCCGGGCGCAGGCTGAGCAGGCGCTCCATGTCCAGTTGGCCATAGCCGCCCACCGAGGGCACATTGGCCAACTCTGGCAAGGTCTCGCCCGCGTCCAGGCGCCCGACCAGCACGTCGGCCGCACCCAGTTCCACGACGATTTCAGACAGTGAAGGCGCCAGGCTGACGACCCGCATGCCTGCCATGGCCGAGGTGCTCACGGCCAGCAGCAGAACCGCCAGCCAGAGGCGCATCAGCCGACCTGACGCGGGATGCGGTAGAGGTAAAACAGCACCAGCGTCGACAACCCCAGCAGCAACAGCGGCACACCTTCAAGGCCGACAAACACGGCCAACGCAGCGATCCATGCGGGCAACCCTGCTGCCAGCAACGCACGACGCCGCACGTGCGCCAATTCATCCCAGGCCGCAGGTTCCTGGGCTGTATCAAGGGACTTTTGCAAATGGATCAGGCCATGTTTATAAGGCCCGAACGTGCGCAGGGTGACGAACATCGACAAGAGGCCCGCAATAAACAGAGGCATGGCCAATTCAGGCAAGAGCGGTTCGGACGCGCCGAAAAACACGTTAATCAGTACCAGCGGCAACAGGGTCAACACCAGCTGTTGCCACCAACTGAAACTCAGGCGCCGACGACGCTGGCCCCGAGTCACGCCGGGTCAGCCTCATTCTGGTGCTGATTGCCCATCATGTGCCCGAGCTTGTTGGCCTTGGTCGCCAAGTACAGTTTGTTATGCGGGTTCTGACCGGTGTGAAGCGGCACACGCTCGGCCACGGTGATGCCCATGTCGGTCAAGGCTTTGACCTTGCGCGGGTTGTTGGTCATCAGGCGCAATGACTTGACGCCCATGTGTTCCAGCATTGGCAGACAGATCGCGTAGTCGCGCTGATCGGCGGCAAAGCCCAGTCGCTCGTTGGCTTCGACGGTATCGGCACCACCGTCCTGCAATTCGTAGGCGCGCACTTTGTTCAGCAAGCCAATGCCACGGCCTTCCTGACGCAAGTACAACAGCACACCCCGGCCTTCACGGGCGATGGCCTGCAGGGCAGCTTCGAGTTGAGAGCCGCAGTCGCAGCGCTGGCTGAACAGGGCATCGCCGGTCAGGCATTCGGAATGCACGCGGCCCAGAACCGGCGCACCGTCCGCCACGTCGCCCAAACTGAGCACAACGTGTTCACGACCCGTGGCCTTCTCAAGGAAGCCATGCATGGTGAATTCGGCAAAGGGAGTAGGGAGTTTGCAAGCGGCAACAAAAGCGACGGGCACCGTGTGCTCCTGATCAATTTGAGGACTGGAAATTCGCAGAGGCGGCATTGTAACAGGACGTTCCTACAGACGCTTAGGCTGAATTATCGAGGATAAATATCAAAAAGTTTGATCAGACATACCCCGTAACGACTGCTGTAACAGGTGTTCGCCTTAAAAATGCTGATAGCCATGGGTTGCCGGGGTAATGTCCTGCCCCTGCGCATCCAGCACGCCAACACCCTGCCCTTCAACCACACAACCGATGACATGAATTGGCCAGCCATCGCCCAGCAGTGTAGGCAACTCAACAGGTGGCAGCGTAAATGCCAGTACGTAGTCATCGCCGCCGCTTAACGCCGCCAGTTGCGCTGGCGCATCACCCAGAAACTCCTGCAGCGCCACAGAGATGGGCAGGCGCTCGTTCTCAATCAGCAGCCGAACGCGCGATGCCTGCGCGATATGCCCGCAGTCAGCCAACAAGCCGTCCGAGATATCCAGCGCCGACGTTGCTTTGCCACGCAGCGCCTGACCCAGCGCCAGTTGCGGCTGCGGTGACCAGTAATGCGCCAGCAGCGGCTCTGCGATAAAGGATTCGGCGTTGCGCTGACCGAGCACCAGAGGCAAAGCACCCGCGGCATTGCCCAGCTCACCGCCCACGCAGAGCAGATCCCCCGGCCGGGCGCCACTGCGGGTCAGGGCGTGCCCCGTCGGGACGCGACCGAATACTGTCAACGTCAGGCACAAGGGACCACGGGTAGTGTCGCCACCGATCAGGCGCACGTTGCAGCGTTGCGCCATGTGATTCAAACCCCGGGCAAACGCTTGCAGCCAATCGGCTTCCACCGTCGGCAAGGTCAGGGCAAGGGTAAACGCGAGGGGGGTTGCGCCCATGGCCGCCAGGTCACTGGCCGCCACTGCCAGCGAACGCTGACCGAGCAAAAAAGGGTCGCAAGGGTCTGCGAAGTGCACGCCAGCTACCAGCGTGTCTGTGGAAATGGCCAGTTGTTCCCCGAAGGGAACATCCAGCAGGGCGCAGTCGTCGCCAATTCCCAAGGCAACGCCCTCGCCGCCCTGCGCACAAGGCGCGGCAGCGAACACGGTACGGATCAGCTCGAACTCGCCCATGGCCGACAGCGCTGTTTAGCGCTTGAACGCCTTGACTTCAGCTTCACGCAGGCGCGGCGCCAATTTATCCAGCACACCGTTGACGAACTTGTGCCCGTCGGTGGAACCGTACACTTTGGCCAGCTCGATGCCTTCGTTGATTACCACGCGGTAAGGCACGTCAACACGCTTGATCAGTTCCCAGGTAGACAGGCGCAGTACGGCCAGTTCAACCGGGTCCAGCTCTTCGATGGTGATGTCCAGGCACGGGGCCAGGGCAGCATCGATATCCGCTTTGATTGCAGGCACGCCGTGCAGGATTTCACGGAAGTACGCAGCATCAACGTCGGTGAAGTCGTTATCAACGCGGAACTGCGCTTCGATCTCGTTCAGCGAGTGCTTGGCCATGTGCCACTGATACAGCGCCTGTGTCGCGAGCTGACGCGCTTCACGACGTTTGGCGCTTTTGGAAGGCTTGCCAGCGTCCGCAGGTTTTGGATCGCGCGGGTTGAAACGATCGCTTTCGTCGGAAATCACTTGGCCTCCAACTGCGCCAACAGGCTGACCATTTCGAGGGCGGACAAGGCGGCTTCGGCGCCCTTGTTACCGGCTTTGGTGCCGGAGCGCTCGATGGCTTGTTCGATGGAGTCAACGGTCAGCACGCCGAATGCAACCGGTACGCCGAACTGCATGGACACCTGAGCCAAACCTTTGGTGCACTCGCCTGCCACGTATTCGAAGTGCGGAGTACCGCCGCGAATCACAGCGCCCAGGGCGACAATGGCAGCGAATTCATTGCGCTGGGCAACTTTTTGCGCAACCAGCGGGATTTCGAACGCGCCCGGCGCACGAATGATGGTGATGTCGTTTTCGTTCACACCGTGGCGAACCAGGGCATCAACGGCACCACTCACCAGGCTTTCGACAACGAAGCTGTTGAAACGGCCAACGACGAGTGCGTAGCGGCCTTTAGGGGCAATGAAGGTACCTTCGATGGTCTTCAGGGTCATTCGGTATGTCTCGTATTAAAGAGCCAGAACGCACTTGCGTGCGTTCTTTAATGAGTTTGGGCCACGAATTTCAGGCGGGAAACACCCGGTCATTATTCGGAGGGCACGTATTCTACAACTTCCAGATCGAAACCGGATATGGCATTGAACTTCATCGGTGAACTCATCAGGCGCATTTTTCGCACGCCGAGGTCACGCAGGATCTGCGAACCTGCCCCCACGATGCTGTAGGTGGTCGGTTTTTTGACCGGTAATGCATCGGCCGTTTCGCGGATATGGGCCAGCAACACATCGCCATCCAGCGGGTGCCCCAACAGCAGCACGACACCGCTGCCGGCCGCCGCAACGGCGCTCATGGCGGCTCGCAGGCTCCAGCGACCGGGCTGTTTGACCATCAACAGATCACGCAGCGGGTCCATGTTATGCACCCGCACCAGCGTCGGTTCGTCGGCGCAGATCTTGCCCAGGGTCAGTGCCATGTGCACGTCGCCTTCGACTGAATCACGATAGGTCACCAGGTTGAATTGGCCCAGTTCGCTGTCCAATGGCTGCTCGGCAATCCGCTGAACGGTACGTTCGTGGATCATGCGGTAGTGAATCAGGTCGGCAATGGTGCCGATTTTGATGTTGTGTTCAGCCGCGAATTTTTCCAGCTCGGCGCGACGGGACATGGTGCCATCGTCGTTCATCACTTCGCAGATCACACCACTTGGCTCGAAACCGGCCATGCGCGCCAGGTCGCAGGCGGCTTCGGTGTGGCCGGCACGGGCCAGCGTGCCGCCCGCCTGTGCCATCAGCGGGAAGATATGCCCCGGGCTGACGATGTCTTCAGCCTTGGCGTCCTTGGCCGCAGCGGCTTGCACGGTGCGGGCACGATCGGCGGCCGAGATGCCGGTGGTGACGCCGGTTGCGGCTTCGATGGAAACCGTGAACTTGGTGCCAAACCCCGAGCCGTTGCGCGGTGCCATCAACGGCAGCTTGAGCAGCTCGCAACGCTCGCGGGTCATAGGCATGCAAATCAGGCCACGGGCAAAACGCGCCATAAAGTTGATGTGCTCGGCCTTGCAGCACTCGGCGGCCATGATCAGGTCGCCTTCGTTCTCGCGGTCTTCGTCATCCATGAGGATGACCATCTTGCCTTGGCGGATGTCTTCAACCAGTTCTTCGATGCTGTTGAGCGCCACGCGGCACCCCCTTAAGTCAGGATTTGAGGTAGCCGTTGGCGGCCAGAAAACTTTCGCTGATGGTGCTGCCCTTGGTCGGCTCGGCGGCCTTGTCGCCCAGCAGCAAACGCTCCAGATAGCGCGCCAGCAGATCGACCTCAAGGTTCACCCGACGGCCCGGACGGTAGTCGTCCATGATGGTTTCGCTCAAGGTGTGCGGGATGATGGTCAACGAGAACTCGGCGCCATTGACCGCGTTCACGGTCAGGCTGGTGCCGTCGACCGTGATCGAGCCTTTGTGGGCGATGTATTTGGCCAGCTCTTTTGGCGCACGGATGCGGAATTCAATGGCGCGGGCGTTCTCTTCGCGGGATATCACCTCACCGACGCCGTCCACGTGACCGCTCACCAGATGACCGCCCAGACGCGTCGTCGGGGTCAGGGCTTTTTCGAGATTGACCCGGCTGCCCGCTTTCAAATCGTTGAAAGCCGTGCAGTCGAGCGTCTCGCGACTGACGTCGGCCATGAAGCCGTTGCCCGGCAGCTCAACCGCCGTCAGGCAAACGCCGTTGATGGCAATGCTGTCGCCGAGTTTAACGTCGCTCAGGTCGAGCTTGCCGGTCTCTACATAAACCCGTACATCACCACCTTTTGGGGTCAGTGCACGGATGTTGCCGATGGATTCGATGATGCCGGTAAACATGGCGTTCCCCTTGAGAACAAAACCTGCGTAAAACGGAGGCTGTGAATTATACGCTGGCTAATGGCACTGGGATGGCAGTGACTCGCCAGTCATCCCCAACTGCGCGCAGATCTGTGATCTTGAGTTCGGTCGCTTCGCTCATGCGGGTCAATGGCAGCTCCAGCAGAGGACGCGCGGTTGAACCCAAGAATTTGGCCGCGATGAAGATTTGATATTCATCCACCAGCCCTTGCTCGGCAAATGCGCCCGCCAGACGTGGACCGGCTTCAACCAGTACCTCGTTAACGCCCCGGGCCGCCAGCGCCACCAGCAATTGACGCAAATCGACCTGACCGTTTTCGCCGGGGATCACCAGGCACTCTGGCCCTGTGCGGTATTGCCCCGCTGGCGGTACACACGTGGCAACGAGTGCCGGACCTGCTTTGAAAAACGGCGCATCGAGCGGCACGCGCAGGCGGCCATCGATCAACACGCGCAACGGCGGCCGGCTCATGACCAGCGCGGTCTGCTCGGCATCCAGGCCCAGCTCATCAGCACGCACGGTCAGGCGCGCGCCGTCGGCCAGCACAGTGTCTGCCCCCGTCACCACAACGCTGGCCTCGGCGCGCAGACGCTGCACGGCCGAACGTGCGGCGGGGCCTGTGATCCATTGGCTTTCGCCGCTGGCCATCGCCGTGCGCCCGTCCAGGCTCATTGCCAATTTGACCCGCACAAAGGGCAAGCCCAGCTCCATGCGTTTGAGAAACCCTTTGTTCAGGGCACGCGCTTCGGTTTCGAGCACGCCGCAGCGCACGTCGATACCGGCATCGGCCAAACGCTTGAGGCCACGCCCGGCGACTTCCGGGTTAGGGTCTTGCATGGCGGCCACCACGCGGGCGACCCCGGCAGTGACCAACCCTTCGGCGCACGGCGGGGTACGGCCATGATGGCTGCACGGCTCAAGGGTGACATAGGCGGTCGCCCCCCGGGCAAGTTCGCCAGCGGCACGCAATGCGTAGACCTCGGCATGGGGTTCACCGGCCCGCACATGCCAGCCCTCGCCCACGATCTGGCCGTCACGCACAATCACGCAGCCGACGCGCGGGTTGGGATGGGTGGTGTACAGACCCTTTCGGGCCAGCTCGATGGCACGCGCCATGTAATGGGCGTCCAGGACGGTTTGCTCAGTGGACACAATCACTCCTTTGAAGGCTCACGGGCAAGGCGGTCGATCTCTTCGCGGAACTCGTTGAGGTCCTGGAAACGTCGATACACAGAAGCGAAACGGATGTAGGCCACTTCGTCGAGTTTTTGCAGTTCGGTCATGACCAGCTCACCGACCACCAGCGATTTGACTTCGCGTTCGCCGGTGGCGCGCAACCTGCTTTTGATATGCGCCAGCGCCGCTTCAAGACGCTCGACACTGACCGGGCGTTTTTCCAGCGCACGCTGCATACCGGCGCGCAGTTTTTCTTCGTCGAACGGCTGACGGCTGCCGTCCTGTTTGATAAGGCGGGGTAAGACCAACTCAGCTGTTTCAAAGGTGGTGAAGCGTTCACCACAGGCCAGGCATTCGCGCCGGCGACGCACCTGATCGCCCTCGGCGACCAGACGCGAGTCGATGACTTTAGTGTCGTTGGCACCGCAGAAGGGACAGTGCATGGTGGCAGGCAACAAAAAATGGGGAGCGCCATGGTAGCGCATCCCACTGGCAAGACAAGCCATAGGCTTTACGGTATACAGTCCGCCTACTACGTTTTACACAATCCGATACGTCGACTGACCTGCTGCTGGAGCCCTCTATGTCGCTACGAACGCTTGTTTTGCTGTGCCTCGCCAGTGTGCTGGTCGCGTGTAGCAGTGAGCCGCCCAAGTCGGCGCAACCTCAAGTGCTGACCCAGCCTAAAACCGATGCGCCTGCGGATCTCGGCCCCTTGCCCGCCCATCAGCGTGAACTGAGCGGCGTACTGACAGGCGCGCCCGCGGGCGCCGAAGTTGAACTGGCGATGTTGATCGTGGATGAACGCGGCCGTCCTCAAGGGCTGATGGCCAGCAGCAAGATAGTCGGCAACAACCAGCCGCTGCCGTTCAAGCTGCGCTTCAATCCGCAGGCATTCCCGGCCGGTGCGCGGGTTGAACTGCGCGGGCGCGCCAGCCAGTCCGGACAACTGATCCTGCACTTGCCGTCACGCATCATCCAGCAGCCGACAACGCAAGCCTTGGGCACCTTGGCATTTGTCAAAGCACCATGAGCCCGCCGCTCGCCCTGCAACAGTCGCTAAGTGAGCTGCTGGGGGATGCGCGACTGGTGGTCACCGACTTGCCTGACACGTCACTCAAGCTGTGGCTGATCGACGCGCAGAACATGAACCGCGCCTTCACCCCGGACGAGACCCGTCGGATTTTGTACGAACCTCCGTACTGGGCGTTTTGCTGGGCCAGCGGTTTGGCACTGGCACGTTACTTGGCCGACCAGCCGCACTGGGTCAAAGGCAAGCGCGTGCTGGACTTCGGCGCAGGCTCAGGCGTAGCCGCGATTGCTGCAGCCAAAGCAGGCGCACTGGAAGTGCTGGCGTGCGACCTCGACCCGCTGGCGCTGGCAGCCTGCCAGGCCAATGCGGCGCTCAATCAGGTGCAATTGAGCTATTCCAGCGATTTCTTTGGCGAGGCGGACCGTTTCGATCTGATCCTGGTGGCTGATGTGCTGTACGACCGCGAAAACCTGCCGTTGCTTGACCAGTTTTTGACCCGCGGCCAACAGACGCTGGTGGCCGATTCCCGGGTGCGTGATTTCAGGCATCCGTTGTACCGCCAGTTGGAAAGCCTCAAGGCACTCACGTTGCCGGATCTGGCCGAGCCCCATGAGTTCCGCAACGTGAGCCTGTATCACGCGCAGCGCTGCCAAGCCACTTTCAGCGTGCCCGCACAGCCTTTATAGTTGCCTTCATTTACCTGTTTCGAGACCCACAATGACTCAACCTACGACTTCTTATAGCTTCGACGTGACGTCGGCAGACTTCGACAAACAGGTTGTTGAAGCCTCGTTTGATCAACCCGTACTGGTGGATTTTTGGGCTGAGTGGTGCGCGCCGTGCAAGGTGATGCTGCCGATTCTGGAGCAGATTGCCCAGGACTATCAGGGCGAACTGCGGCTGGCCAAGGTTAACTGCGACGTGGAGCAGGACATCGTGGGCCGCATCGGCATTCGCACCCTGCCGACCGTGGTGTTGTTCAAAGACGGTAAAGTGGTTGACGGCTTTCAGGAAGCGCAACCCGAATCCGCCATTCGCGCCATGCTTGAGCCTCATGTCGTCATGCCTGCCCCGGCTGCTGAAGACCCGATGGTGCAAGCGCAGGCCCTGTTTACCGAAAGCCGCTTTGCCGACGCTGAAACGTTGCTCAAGCAGGTACTCACCGAAGACAACACCAACGCCAAGGCGCTGATTCTGTATGGCCGCTGCCTGGCTGAGCGTGGCGAGCTGACTGAAGCGCAAGCCGTGCTGGACGCGGTTAAAAGCGACGAGCATAAAGCCGAGCTGGCAGGCGCCAAGGCGCAACTGACCTTCTTGAGCCAGGCCAAAGACCTGCCGGATGTTGCTGACCTGAAAACCCGCGTGGCGCAAAACCCGCTGGACGACGAAGCCGCCTATCAACTGGCAGTTCAGCAGCTGGCGCGCCAGCAATACGAAGGCGCCCTGGAAGGCTTGCTGAAGCTGTTTATCCGCAACCGCAGCTTCCACGAGGGCATTACTCATAAGACGCTGCTGCAAGTGTTTGATCTGCTGGGCAATGATCACCCGCTGGTCACCACCTATCGCCGCAAATTGTTTGCCGCGCTGTACTGACCTGCGCACCGCAACAGCGCGCCCTCACCGGTTTACTCAACCCAGCTGTAAACCGGTGAGTCGGCGCCGCTCACCACTTTCACTTCGCGGCTATGGCGCAGACGCACCAACAGGCGTTTTCCCGCCCCTGTGCTGCCGGTCAAAGCCTCCAGTTGCTCCAACAACTGCGGCCCGGTCATTTGTCCGGCCTTACGCAGTATGTCTTTGGTCATTTCCCACACCGTGTCGTCCTGACTCACCGGGGGGCTGACGACTGCAGCATGGCCGGGCGCAGACGTTTTAATCTGCCCACCCAACTGCGCCCACTCCGCCTCATCCAGTTCAACCGTCAAGTCGACGGGCCAATCGCCTATTGTTCCGCGAATCCGCACCATTGCAGGGCTCCTCAAGTTTCATGTGCGCATGCTCCCATGCGTCTTGCGTAACGCCAAGCACACGGGCAAACTCTCGCGATCTCGTTATAAGATTACATAACAAAACATTCATCCATTTCTTGCTGGAGTCATGCTATGCGTCGTTTGCTGCTCGCTTTGCCGTTCGCTTTATTACCGCTGGCCGTGGTGCACGCGGCTCAAGCGCATGATCACGAACATGGCAGCCTTGCCCCCCATGAACACGGCGTCGGCACATTGAATGTGGCACTTGACGACAACACACTGGAACTGGACCTCGACAGCCCTGCGATGAACCTGGTGGGGTTTGAACACGCGGCCACTACCGATGCAGACAAAGCCAGCGTTGCGGCCGCCAAGGCCCGACTGGAAAACCCGCTGACTCTGTTCAACCTGCCGTCGGTGGCAAAGTGTGTGGTTGAGGCGCAGGACCTTAATAGCCCGCTGTTCGACCCCGCGCCTGAAGAAGGCGCGAGCAAGGCCAAGACTGAACATCACCACAGCGATGTCGAAGCACACTACGCGTTTACCTGCGCCGAACCGGGCCAGTTGAAAAACCTCGACCTCGGCACGTTTTTCAAGACATTCCCCGGGACCCACACATTCAAGGTACAACTGATCGGTCCGAACGGTCAGCAAGCAGTCAACGTGTCAGCGAAAGCGCCGACGCTGACGTTCTGACTACGGCGAGTGGCTGGTGCAGCTCTTTAGCAGGCTGCGCCAGTGACACCCACTTTTCCCGACATTGCAGGCGATTCTGACGACCCATGACCCAAGCACTCATCGAGCTGAGCGACCTGACTTTTAGTTGGCCGGGCCATCCCGTGCTGCTGGACATCCCCGAATTCAGCCTGCAGGCCGGCGAAACCCTGTTTCTCAAAGGCCCCAGCGGCAGCGGCAAAACCACCTTGCTGGGTTTGCTGGGAGGCGTGCAAAAAGCCGACCACGGCTCAATCCGTTTACTGGGCCAGGAACTGAGTGAATTGGGTTCTGGCGCACGCGACCGTTTTCGCGTCGATCACACGGGTTACATCTTCCAGCAATTTAACTTGCTGCCGTTTTTGTCCGTGCGTGAAAACGTGGAACTGCCTTGCCACTTTTCCAAACTGCGGGCCAGCCGCGCCGCTCAGCGTCATGGCAGTGTCGGCAAGGCCGCGCACACCTTGCTCGCCCACTTGGGCCTTAAAGACCCGGCGTTGCTGGAGCGACGAGCCGACTCGCTGTCCATCGGCCAGCAACAACGGGTGGCCGCCGCCCGCGCACTGATCGGCCAACCGGCGCTGGTAATCGCTGACGAGCCCACCTCGGCCCTTGACGCCGATGCACGCGAAGCCTTCATTCAGTTGTTGTTCGCCGAATGCCGCGAAGCAGGCGCCAGCCTGTTGTTCGTCAGCCACGATCAAAGCCTGGCCCCGCTATTCGACCGCAACCTGTCGTTGTCTGAACTCAATCGTGCCGCCGCCCCGGCAGAGGTCTGAGATGTATTTGTTTCGTCTTGCGCTGGCCAGTCTGGCCAACCGCCGCTTTACCGCCCTGCTGACGGCGTTCGCGATTGCCTTGTCCGTGTGTTTGTTGCTGGCCGTGGAGCGGGTGCGTACCGAGGCCCGTGCCAGCTTTGCCAGCACCATCAGCGGCACCGACCTGATCGTCGGCGCCCGCTCAGGGTCGGTGAATTTGCTGCTGTATTCGGTGTTCCGCATTGGCAATGCCACCAACAACATTCGCTGGGACAGCTTTGAACACTTCGCCACTAACCCCAAGGTGAAATGGGCGATCCCCATGTCGCTGGGTGACTCCCACCGCGGCTACCGGGTCATGGGCACCAGCGAAGCCTATTTTGAGCACTATCAATACGGTCACCGGCAAAATCTGCGGTTGGCCGAGGGCCGCGCCTTTGCCTCCGACCCTTTTGAAGTGGTGCTTGGCGCCGAGGTCGCACAGGCGCTGCACTACAAACTGGGTGACAAACTGGTGCTGGCCCACGGTGTCGCAGCCGTGAGTCTGGTTAAGCACGACGACAAACCCTTCACAGTGGTCGGCATTCTCAAGCGCACGGGTACGCCAGTGGACCGCACGCTGCACATCAGCCTGGGCGGCATGGAGGCCATTCACATCGACTGGCACAACGGCGTGCCCGCTCGTGGCGCAGGTCGTGTGACGGCCGGCCAAGCCCGCAACATGGACCTCACGCCTCAGGCCATCACGGCTTTCATGCTAGGGCTGAACAGCAAGATTTCGACCTTTGCCTTGCAGCGTGAAATTAACGAATACCGGGGCGAACCGATGATGGCCATTTTGCCCGGCGTCGCCTTGCAAGAACTGTGGAGCCTGATGAGCACCGCTGAAAAAGCCTTGTTTGTGGTATCGCTGTTTGTGGTGCTAACTGGGTTGATCGGCATGCTGACCGCGATTTTGACCAGCCTCAATGAGCGACGCCGCGAAATGGCGATCCTGCGATCAGTTGGCGCCCGCCCGTGGCACATCGCTACCCTGCTGGTATTCGAAGCCTTGGCATTGGCGCTGAGCGGTGTAGTGGCAGGCGTGGCCCTGTTGTATGTGGGTATCGCGCTGGCGCAAGGTTACGTGCAATCGAACTACGGACTGTATTTACCGCTGGCTTGGCCGAGCGAATATGAATGGACCCTGCTGGCAGGTATTCTGGCCGCCGCCCTGTTAATGGGCTGCGTGCCCGCCTGGCGCGCTTACCGCCAATCGCTGGCCGATGGCCTGTCCATTCGCTTATGAGCCTGTGTATGAAAATGTCCGTCTTGCCACGCGTATTGCTGGCCCTGTTACTGATGGTTTCAACCCCTGTGTGGGCAGCCGAACCGAAGGAGTTGACGTGGTCGGAGATGATTCCGCCTGATGCAGCGCCCGAAGTGCCGGAGATGGCGCCGATGCATGACCTGTCGCAGTTGGGCAATCTTGACCCCGAGGCAGCGCCTGCGGCGGCGCAGAGCATGCCCAATGCGCCGGTAGTGCCTGCGCTGGACGGGCAAAACATTCGTCTGCCGGGGTACATCGTGCCCCTGGAGGTCAACGAAGAAGGCCGCACCACGGAGTTTTTGTTGGTGCCGTATTTCGGCGCCTGCATCCATGTCCCGCCGCCGCCCTCGAACCAGATCGTGCACGTGACCAGTAAAGTCGGGGTCAAGCTGGACGAGCTGTATCAGCCGTACTGGATCGAAGGCGCGTTGCAGGTCAAGCCGAGCAGCAGCGAGCTGGCCGATGCCGGGTATCAGATGGACGCACAGAAAATCTATGTGTACGAATTGCCAGAGTAATCGCCAGTCACGCCCGTCTCGGCTTCCGGGCCCAGTAATGGCAGGCCGCGACAGCGATTAAAGAGTGGTGGTTTGCGGGTTAGTTCACGAATTTTTCACAATTTTTCAGCCCATCGTCGTTTCATTGAGCTGGGTCAACAGAGTGGCTCGGAGCGCTCATTACCATTGGTTATATAAATTTTAAATATCCAATTGGAGCTCCCATGCACAAGTCTTTGCTCAGCGCAGCGGCACTTGCCCTTGCCGTCGTTGCCCCGTTTGCCCACGCGCACACTGAAGGCGACATTATCGTCCGTGCCGGTGCCATTACGGTTAACCCCAAAGCCGACAGCTCCAGCGTAAAAGTGGACCAGGGTCCGCTGGCGGGTACTGATCTGGGCGGCAAGGCAACCATGAGCAGCGACACCCAATTGGGTCTTAACTTTGCGTACATGGTCACCAACAACATCGGTATCGAGTTGCTGGCCGCGACCCCCTTCGAGCATGACGTGAAAATCAAAGGCACCGGCCTGGACGCGGCCAACGGCAAACTGGGTACCCTCAAGCACTTGCCACCGACCTTGAGCGTTGTGTACTACCCACTGGACTCCAAGTCTGCGTTCCAACCGTACGTGGGTGCCGGTATCAACTACACCTGGATTTATGACGAACACGTGGGCAGCCGCGCCAGCGCTGCGGGCTTCGATAACTTCAAAGCAAAAAACTCGTGGGGCATGGCCTGGCAAATCGGTGCTGACTACATGCTGACCGACAACATCATGATCAACGCCCAGGCGCGCTACATCGACATCGATACCCGCGCTACCGTAGAAAACAACGGCGTTGCGCCTGGCACTCGTGCCAAGGTCAACGTTGACGTGGATCCATGGGTTTACATGGTTGGCCTGGGTTACAAGTTCTAAGCAATCGCCGGACATAAAAAAGGCGCCTTTCGAGGCGCCTTTTTCATTTGCAGCGTGTATTAGCGACCCAACAAACGCGCCAGGCCTTCACTCATCGGCGTGGTCTCGCCCAGCTTGAAACGCTGTAACAGGCGGCTGTTATCAGCACGCGAATGCCGAATGTCACCGGAGCGCGCCGGGGCGTAGCTGATCGGTGGCAACTCGCCGACCACTTCGCTCAAAGCGGCCAACATTTGCTTGAGGGTCGTGGCTTTGTTCAGGCCCACGTTGACCGCGCCTTCTTCCACGTGTCCGGCTTCTACTGCCTGCACCAGAATCTTCACCAAATCGCCCACATACACAAAGTCGCGGGTTTGTTCACCATCGCCAAAGATGGTGATGGGCAGGCCTTTTTCAGCACGCTCACTGAAAATGCTGATCACCCCCGAGTACGGCGAAGACGGATCCTGACGCGGCCCGAAGATGTTGAAGAAGCGGAAAATCACCGGCTCCAGACCGTGCTGGCGACGGTAGAAGTCCAGATAGTATTCGCTCGACAGTTTGTCCGAAGCATACGGGGTGAGCGGCGCTTTAGCTGTGTCTTCAACAATTGACTCGCCTTCGCCGTTGTTGCCATAGACCGCTGCACTGGACGCAAAGACCACGCGTTTGACGCCCGCTTCGCGCATGGCTTCGCAGACGTTCAAGGTGCCGACAAAATTGCTCTGGTGAGTGCGTACGGGGTCATCCACCGATGCCTGCACCGACGCCACTGCCGCCAGGTGCACCACGGCACGGCAGCCGGCCATGGTTTTGGCGACCAACGCGGCATCAGCCACATCACCTTCGATCAGTTCAACCCTGGGGTTGTCCAGAGGCAGGTTGCTGCGCTTGCCGGTGGAAAGGTCATCCAGGATGCGCACTGCGTAGCCTTTGGCCAGCAATGCATCGACCAGATTGGAACCAATAAACCCGGCACCGCCGGTTACGAGAATGGGGGCATCAGCCATGACGATAAAACCTGTCCAGTAGGGCCGGGAGGCCAGCGCGCCAGGCGCGGGGCTTGATCCCGAAGGTATGCAGAATTTTTTTGCACGCCAGCACCGCATGCTGCGGTTCCTCGGCGGCATCGGGGCGCGCGGCGTGCGCTTGAGGCGTCGGCGCTTCAATGGCCAGCGGGTGCAGATTGCGCGCCTCGGTCAGAATGGCCTGCCCCAGTGCCAGCGGCGTGGTGGCCTCGTGACCGGCGTAGTGATAGGTGCCCCACAACGGCGCCGCACAGTCGAGTTGTTTGAGCACCGAGATAATCACCCGGGCTGCGTCATCGACCGGGGTGGGATTGCCGCGACGGTCATCGGCCATCAGCAATTCCCCCGGTTTTTCAGCCTGGGCCAGAAAGCGCCCCAACGCGCCATCCGGGCTGTCATCAAGCAGCCAGCCAAAACGCAGCAAGACGTGCTGCGGGCAAATCGCCCGCACCGTTTGCTCAATGCGCCATAAGGCCTGGCCGCGCAAGCCCAGCGGGACAGGCTCGTCTTTCTCGCTGTAAGCAGTGGCCCGGGAGCCATCGAACACGCGGTAGCTGGAAGGCTGTATTAGCGTGATGCCGTGGTGCTGGCACAGTTCGGCCAGACGCTCGACAGCGCGCTCCTGGGCAGTCAGGCGAGACTCGCTGACAGACTGCGCCTGAAACCAGTCGAAGTAGTAGGCAAGATTGATGACGGCGTCCGGTCGGGTGTCATCGAGCAGTTGGGTCAGACTCGCAGCATCCCAACCGTCTTGCGGCGGACGCGGGGCCAGGAAGTTGATGTCTTCCTCGGCACCCAGACGAATCAGCGCCTGCCCGAGAGCATTTCCGCCGCCCAATAACATAAGGCGCATTCGCATAGAGTGTGCAGGCTCAGTCTATTCAGAACGGTGATGTATACCAGAAAACCAACCGTACAAGCCGTTGGCCATGATCAAGACCCCCGCATTTTGCGGGTTTCTGTGCGTGTCGTCACTGACAAACTGCATCAGCGTCCTACACCGTTTATAGCGATGACGGTGGTTCATCGCTCAGTACCAACGTCGGTCGATGGGGCGCTGCCTGCGCTGCCTGAGACGGGGCAAGCGCGTTCAGGGGGGCAAGCAACGCCTGTGGATAGGTTTGCGCAAAGTGAACGTCCTCAGACTTATCCACAAGCTTTTTCAAGCGATCGTTAAAGGCGCGTGTGATGGTGCTTTGTGCACCGGACATGGTGCGAAATTGCGCCGTAACGGTCACGCCATCGAGGTTCATGCTATCGACCCCGAACACGGTCAGCGAACCTTGCAGGCTGAGGCTTAGCAGTGGGTCATCACTGATCTGGCGCCCCGCTTCGCGAATCAGGTCGGTGGCTTTGTCGATGTCCGTGGCGTAAGTGAATTGCACAGAAAAGAACGCATAGGCGAACTGACGGGAATGGTTGACCACGGCCTTGATCTGGCCGAAGGGCACCGAGTGCACGAAGCCGCGGCTGTCACGCAAACGCAAGGTGCGGATGGTCAGGCCTTCCACGGTGCCCGCGTGATTGGCATCGACCACAACCCAGTCACCGACCGAAATGGTGTCTTCAATAATGATGAACAGGCCGGTGATTACATCCTGAACCAATTGCTGTGAACCAAAACCGATCGCCAGACCGATCACCCCGGCTCCGGCCAGAAACGGCGCAACGTTTACCCCAAGATTGGCCATTGTGGTAATGGTGCAGACCACCACCAGAATCACTTTGATGGCATTGCGCATCAGCGGCAGGATGGTCTTGATTCGCGTGCTTGGCTCCCGCGTGCCCCGCCGGTTGGTGTTGGGCTGCAGGGCTTGTTGAATCGCTGTGTCCAGCACCACCCAGGTCAGCCACGTCACCAGCAGGATCAACAGGATATGCCCGAGGGAATCGCTAATGACCTTGCCGGTATTACTATCAGACGCAAACGCCAGCAGCGAGAAGCCCCAGATTTGCGCCAGCAGCTCAATGAATGTCACGGCCAGCGCGATACGCAACAGCGCGTACAGCACGGTCATCAAACGCTCCCGGTACGCACCGTTACGGCTGGCATGGGTACTGAACCAGTGATGCAAAATCGTGCTCAGGAACACGGTGCCGATCAACAGCCCGGAGGTCAGTAACGCGTTGCGTAACGCCTGCTCGCTGCCCTCACCCACGCCAATCAAATTAAGCATCGAAACCAGAAGCATCAGCAGGATCGGCCAGTACCAGAGCACAGAGAAAATACGCAACGACTCTTGAAGCGCTGGCTGCCCCAAGCGCTGCGCCAGCGCACGGTCGCGGATCAGGTGCGCCACTGGACGCCTCAGCTTGATGGCCAAAAAGGCAAAAATGAAACAGGCGATTAATCCCGTAACCACCGACAGGCAACTGGCAAGGTTGCCCCCGAGTTGTGGGGCGATTTGCGGACTGTTCATTGCATCGCTGAACGCAGCAAAAAAGCCGATCAGGAACAAGGGGCGCATCGAGTAGCGACGAATGATTTCCACGGCCCGTCGCTTGTGGCCGACATAAAACATGGCGCTCAGTGACAGCACCAGAGCCGCGCAAAAGACGCCGGCGCTGCTGGCATACGAAAGGCTCAGTGCCAGCGAACGGCCCATGGAATCCTGCAGAAAGCGGCTCGCGTACAGCGTGACCGGCAAGGCAATCAACGCCGGGATCAGATAAGCAACCATGTAGCGGGTTAGCGTCTGCAGGCGGGGACGATTCCTCAGGGGCCGGGTCGCGCTCACATGACGCGCCACCAGACGCCCGCCAACCATCGCGGCAGCAAAGACGCCTATCCACACCGCGGATAACCACAGGAAATCTCCTACCCCGCTCCAGGAGGGATGGGTCGAGGCCTGCTCCAGCAAGACACCGACCTCATCGGCCGCCCGCTCGGTGCGCAAGCGCCAGGTATCGAACACGTGCACGCTCAGCCCGAGCTGGCCTTGCATTTCATCCATGCCAGCACCCAAAGCGCCAAGCAATCCGCCGTCCACCAATACGGGCGGCTTGCCGTCGGTTTCCTCAGCTTTGATAACGGACGACAGCGTAGGGGCTGCCTGCGCGAATCCAATGCCTATGAGCAACAGGATGAAAAGCAAAAATACGGGTTTGAAATGAGACAAAACCGGGGTGACCTCCTGGACGTCTGTAGTCAACTGATCGATAGGGTTCAGCGAAGTTCGATTTCAGTTGCCTTGCTATTTTCTGGTTACAGCGTAGTCAATCACTTGGAAGACTTCGCACCTTCGCCAGAAAACCTTCTTACAGATCACTCAGAGAAACCCTTCGATAGCGTTTTACGCCGTCAACGCCGCGCCTAACGCGTCCAGCACTACGCTGACCTTGGCTTGGGATTGGCGGCGCTTGAGCCACAGCAAATGGATGGGCGATCCGTCCGTCGCCAGATGTGCCAATACTTGCACCAGTGTTCCCTGCGCCAGCGCGTCTTGCACCAACCAGGTCGGCAGCTGGGCGATGCCGTGTCCAGCCAGCACCGCAGCGGCTTGCCCCTCGCCATCACCAATAGCGATGTGCGCGGGCAATATCCGGCGCTCCCGACCACCGTGCGCCCCGGCGAACCACCATGGGTTGACGCTCCCGTCCGCGCGGCCATACATCACGCAATGGTGGTGCTGCAAATCCAGCTCAGTCCGAGGAACGCCTTGGCGGAGCAAATAATCGGGCGAGGCACAAAACACCAGGCGCTCGGTCCCCAGATAACGTCGGCCCAACGCTTGCGACAGCAGGTCCGGCCCGCCTATACGCACGACAATGTCGATGTCCTCTTCAACCGGGTCCACATAACGGTCCGAAAACGAAATATGCGGCTGCAGCAACCCATGTTCGCGCGCACAGCGCAAAATGGCCCCCAGCGCATGAAGGCGACCATAGGCGGCGGGCAAGTCGATGCGCACACGGCCCATGGGCTCGGTGCTGTGCGCATGCAGGGATAACTCCGCTTCCTCCAGCTCACCCAGCACATGGGTGCAGGTTCGGTAAAACCTCACACCTGCATCAGTCAGCGACAACGTGCGGGTGGTTCGAGTGAACAGTCGGGTGTCCAGCCGTGATTCCAGCCGGGCGATGGCTTTGCTAATGGCCGAACGCGTAAGGTTCAAACGCTCAGCAGCACCTGTAAAGCTACCGGTTTCAGCAACAGACACGAAAACGTCCAGCCCTTTTAACCGTTCTGAAGAAAACATCGCGCCTCGATATTGGGGAATTTAATTCATCTGATTGCGTAGTTTATAGCCGCAATCTGAATTTATTTCTCCAATAAGCTAACGCACTGTTTTTTTAGAGCGTCTCCCCATGCCCTCTTCACCTCAGGCCCATTCCACGGCCGCTCCTACAACGTCTTCACACACGGCAGTTCAAATCGCCATTATGGCCATTGCAGCCTTTGTGATTGTGACCACCGAGTTTCTGATCATCGGCCTCTTGCCTGCGTTGGCGCGGGACTTGAATGTCTCGGTTACGCTCGCAGGCCAGTTGGTGACGTTATTTGCCTTCACGGTGATGCTGTTCGGTCCAATTCTGACGGCGCGACTGGCCCATATTGACCGCAGGAAGTTGTTCACCTTTATCTTGCTGGTGTTTGCCGCGTCGAATGCGCTTGCAGCGGTGTCCGCCAATATCTGGATCTTGGCGATTGCGAGGTTTGTTCCTGCACTGCTTTTGCCCGTTTTCTGGGGCACGGCAAGTGAAACAGCCGGCCAACTCGCTGGCCCGGCTAATGCTGGGAAAGCGGTGGCGAACGTGTACATGGGTATTTCAGCAGCCCTTGTTTTCGGCATCCCGCTGGGCACGCTGGCGGCGGACGCCATTGGCTGGCGTGGCAGCTTCTGGATGTTGGCCGCCCTCTGCCTGTTAATCGCCGGGCTTATGCGCAGCTATATGCCAACTTTGCCCGGCGCGCCCCAGCGCAATCAGGGTGAAAAACAAACGCTCATTTTCAAAGACCCACGCTTTATCGCCCATGTCGCGCTGTCTGTCCTGACCTTCACAGCCATGTTCACGGCCTACACCTACCTCGCAGATACCCTCGAAAGTCTCGCGGGTATTTCGCCAGGTCATGTGGGTTGGTGGCTAATGGGCTTTGGCGCCGTCGGCATGCTTGGCAACCACATCGGTGGGCGCATGGTAGATCGCAGCCCACTGGGCTCAAGCGTGGTATTTCTCTGTCTGCTTGCGGCAGGCATGCTGGCTGCCACGCCATTGGCGGCACAACACACTGGCTTGATTGTCGCGCTGGCCGTGTGGGGCATTGCCTATACCGCACTGTTCCCGATTTGCCAGGTCCGGGTCATGCGGGCGGGGGCGAAAGCTCAGGCATTGGCCGCGACGATGAACATTTCAGCCGCCAATGCGGGTATCGGGTTAGGCGCAATCATCGGCGGCCTGGGGATTCGGCATTATGGGCTGGAGTCACTGGGAGTCATTTCAACGGGTATTGCTGGCGTCGCAATTGTGCTTGCTGTCCTGTTGATGCGACGTCGTTAAGCGCGGTTAAAAAGCTCATCCCTGAACGGCGGTGAGCTTTTTGAAAACTGATGTGCCTGGCAAGACCTGACAGAGCCATCGGGTTTACCACAGCGCGATATCGTAAGTAAGGTAAAGACGATTACTGTCCCTGCCTCTGGCAACATCAGAACGGTATACATAATTTCGAACTTTTAAGCCCACGCCTTTAAGTGGCCCGCTTTGTACAACATACGCCAGCTCTGCGTCGCGCTCATGTTCGTGCAACTGCGCAGATCCAGCCTTGCTATTTTTTCCACTCAAATAGCGACCCGATAGCGTCAAGCCCGGCATGCCCACCCTTGAAAAGTCATACCCATAACTGAGCATCCAAGTCTTTTCATCTTCATGAATGAACTTACCTATTCCGGCGTTGCTGAAGGAATAGACGGTCGCACCCGTGATGTACGGTAAATCGGCCTGGCCATTGAGTACTTGATAACCGGCGCTCACTCGATGGCCTGCGATTGAGTAGCTCAGCAGGCTACTGAGCAGGGTATTGTCAATTTCGCCTGCCTTCTGTGTACCGGCGCCGACACTACGGAAATAACGTAAATCGGTCGTTAATACGCCAGCTCCCCATGGCCGGTCGTGCTGAACTGAGGCGACATGCTGCCTGTAAAAGTTATCCAACTGCCCGTAGAAGTACCCCAAACGGGTATGTTCACTCAGTGTGTATTCGCCGCCTATGTATGAGAATGTTGAGCCTCGCCCCGTGAAACCGTTCGGTGTAATCGAACGGCTATCCGAGGAGTCCCTTAACTTGAATTGATTCAGGCGCCCCCCCGACAGTGTCAAATTATCGATGTCGGTGCTAGTGAACAGTGTTCCCTGATAAGACTGAGGTAAAAGGCGCGCATCGTTGTAGATCAATACCGGTGTCTTGGGCAATACAGATCCGTGTTGGACGGTGGACTGCGCAAAGCGGATTTTACCCGCGACTCCCAGGCTGGAGAATTCATCGGCGGCTTGTCCATCTGAATGCACTGCAAGCAAACCGGTGCCACTGCGCCCTCTGCCAGAGTCCAGCTTGAAACCTGCCAGACCTAATGCATCTATTCCAAATCCAATCGTGCCCGGCGTAAAACCGGACTTGAAGTCTACTAAAAAACCTTGAGCCCACTCTGTTCGCTCACTCTTCGCGTTTTTAACAGCGCGGGGGCTCAGTCCGTTCTCATCCCGGAAATTTTCGTTGAAGTAAATGTTTCGTAATTGAAGCTTCAAATGGCTCCCTTCAATAAACTCCGTAGCGTTTGAAGTAATTATCGGTAAAGCACTCAGGGACGTCGCAAGGACACCACGCAGTAAAATTTTTTTCATGGCACGACTCTTTTTTATTATTGGCGCTGCACTGGGTCTGCAACCCGAATGGGTTGTTAGGCGAAAAACATCAGACCCAAAGCGTCAACGCGCCCGTTAGAAGTGCGATAGCGGTCACAACGAGCGAAGTGAGAACCGCCCACTTGCACGCTGCTTTCTGAAAATCACCGATATGGCAGTCGAGCATGCCCATCAGCAGCAACGTAGAGGCGACCAGAGGGCTCATCAAATGAACGGGCTGGCCCAAAATTGAGGCCCGTGCAATTTCCAGGGGGCTAATGCCGTAGATAGCTGCCGCATTGGCAAGGATGGGGACAACGCCGAAGTAATACGCGTCATTGGACAGAACAAAGGTCAGCGGCATGCTGGTGATGGCCACAATAAGAGGAAACAGATGGCCCCAGTCGGGCGGGATCCACTCCACTAACGTTTGTGCCAAGGCATCAACCATCTTGGTGCCTGAGAAAATCCCCGCAAATATACCGGCACCCAATACCAGTACAACCACCGTCATGGCGTTGCCGGAGTGGGCGAGAAGGCGCTCTTTTTGTATATCCAGTTGTGGGTAATTGATCATTAATGCACACACAAACCCGATCAAAAACAGGATGGCAGAGTGCATCAGCCCCATTACCAAAGCAGTCATAACGGCGATGACCAGCATCAAGTTGATGTAGGCCAGCCGGGGGCGCTTATGCGGGGTATCGTTCAGGATGGCTTTGATGTAACAGTCGCTACCACCGCTTGGTAAAAGCACATTGCCAATACGTTTGCGTTCTCCCCGTCCCAATAGGAAGGCGGTGAATACAACCCAGAATGCACCACCGATCATGGTGGGCAATAACGGGATGAAATATTCCCCCGCATCAAGCCCCAGCGCCGCTATCGCTCGCGTGGCCGGGCCGCCCCACGGGGTCATACCGCTCATGATGCTCAGTGACAACATCGCAATGATGCCGAGGATCATGGGGTTCATACCAATACGCTTGTATAAGGGCAACATTGCAGCGCAGGTGATCATGTACGTGGTCGTGCCGTCCCCATCCAGCGCAACGGTCAATGACAACAGTGCAGTGCCCACAGCAATCTTCATCGGGTCACCATTAACCCGTTTCAGGATTTTGCGGATCAACGGGTCAAACAGGCCTGCATCAATCATCAGGCCAAAGAAAAGAATGGCAAATAACAACAATGCAGCCGAAGGCGCGACCATTTTCACGCCGTCCAGCATCATCTTTCCGGTTGTACCGCCGAAACCTCCAATCAGCGCAAATACAAGCGGAACCAGTGTCAAGGCAACTATCGGTGACAGGCGCTTGGTCATGATCAGGAACGTGAACACAACCACCATGGCCAACCCCAGGAAGGCGAGCATAGAGTATTCTCTTATTGTTATAGATGAAGTAATCGACGTCTAAGTACTAAGTGGCGTCTAAGGAATCTCCGAACAAGCCTTCAGTTATGCGAGAATCCCCGCAACACCTGATCCGAGCCGCCCATGAGCCAGATGAGCTTTTCCGACTTTGAGTACGCCGGCAAGCGCAAGCAAACCCGCCGAGAGCGCTTCCTCGCCGAAATGGATCAGGTGGTGCCCTGGGCAGGCCTGCTGGAGCTGATCGAACCGTTCTACCCCAAGGCCGGCGGCGGTAGAAAACCCTATCCTCTGGAAACCATGCTGCGCATCCA
>NZ_JAAQWY010000039.1:0-36498 GCF_012985765.1 Pseudomonas sp. WS 5071
TCTCCAGGCACTACCGCGCCTCCTGCTTTGAGCTTGGTGCGCCAAGCATACAGCGTCGCTTCGGGGACACCTTCTTGGCGAGCGAGCTCAGCTACGGAGTGGTTGAGTGGCGGGAGTAACTTGTTCAACAGGGCAGCTTTACGCTCAGGTGAATAGCTCGACATTACAGCTCTCTTTGACGCCCCCGATCTATCGTTTTGATAAATCAGCTCAGGCGACAACTAGCCTGACACCGGGGGGTCTCTGAAAATGACGCAGTGGATCATTGCTGATGACACTCGTAAATGATGACGCACACAGTGAGTCACTCCAAGCTAAGGCGCGCGCAGTCATTCACCTGTCGCCTAAAGCGCTTTGTCATGGAGCAGAGCACAATTCCTACCAACACAATCACACTTACCCTCAACTTCTGAGGACGCGCCCGACTTAATCCTAAGCGGCTCTCACGTAAAGTCTCGCCGCCGTTAACGAACGGACCGACACCTTTACTGGAGCTTTAAGATGAAAAAAATATGGATGCCCGCGGCTATTGCTGCAGCAGTTTTGGCCACCAGCGGTTGCATGAGCCATAACGTGAGCCAGCCCAACGCTCCTATTGCCGGTACAGTTACAGCTGACCTGAAAGCAAAAATCGAAGTCGGTGGCGAAATTACTGGTCAATCCACATCGAACGTTCTGTTCGGCGTATTGAAAATAAGTGGCGACAGCGAATTCGCCGATGGCGTGACTTACGGCGGCCCAGCGCCAGCGTTTAGCCTGCCTGACCCAGTTTCAGCGACAAAAGCCGCAGCCGCATATAAAGCCGTTAAAGGCTCAGGTTCTGATCTGATTGTTGCACCACGCTATGCAGTGTCGGTTGAAGACTATTTCATTTTCAAGAAAGTTAACGTCACCGTGACAGGCAACAAAGGCAGCATCAAGAACATCCGCTAAATAAAATGTTCCAGGCTGCTCAAATCGTGCAACAGCTCGGGCTGACCCCCATTCAGCACATCCCCACCAGCGTCAGAACAGCCTAATGAACTGATGCTGTTGCGAGCCGTTGCCTATCGAGCCGCTTGGTTCGGCGGGACGCAAGTCCCGCCACCTACCTTAAATCACTACATTTCGTATAAAACGCAGCACCGCATCACCTTCATTGCGATAAGCATGTGGTCGATTGCTCGCATACGTATAAAAGTCGCTCGCGTTAAAGCGCAATACTTGATCGTCAAGCATCAAGGTCAAACAACCCTCAATGATGTATAGCTGTTCGCTCCAGCCGTCCGCGTCGGCCTCGGATAGGTATTCTTCTCCAGGCTCCAGACGCCACTCCCACAACTCGACCTCCTTCTTTGCAGCGGCCTTGGCGAGCAACACCGCCTTGCTTCCTGGAACGCAACCGCTCCAGGCCACTTCATTGATCCGACCAGGATCGGGGGAGCCGGGAGCCTGAATCAGATCACTGAAAGCCACATCTAAGGCTTCAGCCACTCGATCAAGGGTGCTGAGGCTGACATTTTTTTCGCCCGCCTCAATAGCGACCAGCATCCGTCGACTAACCCCTGACGACTCTGCCAAAGCACGTTGACTGAGCTGTGCAAGCAGTCGAAGACGTCGTACATTTTGGCTCACGTGCTGCAGTACAGACGCACGCTGGGAATTTTCTTTGGGCACTATATTGCTCACTTTGTGACACTGCGCAGTATACTGCTCAGCTTTGGCGCATTGTGCGTCTCACGTTTATAACGCGCAAGGTCGTGACACCATTGAAAGCTTCCAGACTGTCGTTTTTGACATCTCGTATCAGTAAAGCGGAATACGTGCTGATCCTGATCACTATGGTGTGGGGGGGCACATTTCTGCTTGTGCAAAATGCTCTTACTGCAAGCGGCCCCCTGTTCTTTGTCGGGTTGCGTTTTGCTGCCGCGGCCAGCATCGTCGCGCTGTTCTCAATCCGCAGCTTGCGCGGCATTACCCTGCTTGAATTGAAGGCAGGGTTATTCATAGGCATTGCCATCATGCTGGGCTACGGCTTGCAAACCATTGGTCTGCAGACCATCCCCAGCAGTCAATCAGCCTTTATTACGGCGCTGTATGTTCCTTTTGTTCCACTACTGCAATGGTTGGTTCTAGGCCGTCGTCCGGGATTAATGCCCAGCCTGGGCATCATGCTTGCCTTTGCAGGATTAATGTTGCTCTCAGGCCCCAGCGGCGCGTCGTTAAGTTTCAGTTCCGGTGAAATCGCTACGTTGATCAGCGCCATCGCCATCGCAGCCGAGATCATCCTGATTAGCGCGTATGCCGGTAAAGTCGACGTGCGCAGAGTCACCGTTGTGCAATTGGCGACTGCTTCCGTTCTCGCATTTGCGATGACCGTACCTACCCATGAAGCAGCTCCCGACTTTTCATGGCTACTATTAATAAGCGCTGTCGGATTGGGTATTGCCAGTGCAGTCATTCAAGTCGCCATGAACTGGGCGCAGAAGAGCGTATCCCCTACCCGCGCCACATTGATTTATGCAGGAGAACCTGTCTGGGCAGGAATCGCCGGGCGCCTGGCGGGCGAACGTTTACCCGCCATTGCTTTGCTGGGGGCAACATTGATTGTTGCAGCGGTGATCGTGAGTGAGTTAAAAACGAAAGGTAAAACTCTCGACATGCCTGATGAACACGAAAGCAACAAAGCATGCGATTGATTCTGCAGCGCTGAAATCAGATGTACACACCCCTATCCGGGAGTGCTCATACAAGGATGCTGCCGGGCAAGCCATTACACAGCTTGTACACATTTTGTAGGATTCGGCGCCAGCTTGAGTGTTGGTGATCCCCTGCCCGCCACGTATGATCGCTCACAAACTCCTGCAGATTAGAAGCCTATGTCCCTGATAGTTCTACTGCTTCTGCCCTTTATCGGCAGCTGTCTGGCGGCTGTTTTGCCGCACAACGCGCGCAACAGTGAGTCACTGTTGGCCGGTCTTATTGCCCTCGTTGGCACTATTCAAGTCGCCATGCTCTACCCGCAAATCGCCCATGGGGGTGTTATTCGGGAAGAGTTCATGTGGTTGCCCAGCCTCGGCCTGAATTTTGTGTTGCGCATGGATGGGTTTGCCTGGTTGTTTTCAATCCTGGTGTTAGCCATTGGCACTTTGGTGTCCCTGTACGCCCGCTACTACATGTCACCTGAAGACCCTGTCCCGCGCTTTTTTTCATTTTTCCTGGCTTTTATGGGTGCGATGCTCGGGCTGGTGCTTTCAGGCAACTTGATCCAAATCGTGTTCTTCTGGGAGCTCACCAGCCTCTTCTCGTTTTTGCTGATCGGATATTGGCACCATCGCTCAGATGCCCGCCGTGGCGCGTATATGGCATTGATGGTCACTGGCGCAGGGGGGTTGTGCCTGCTGGCAGGCGTCATGCTGCTCGGCCATGTTGTCGGCAGCTACGATCTGGATGCCGTATTGGCTGCGGGCGACCAGATTCGCGCCCACAGCCTCTATCCGATCCTGCTCACGCTTATCCTGATTGGCGCGCTCAGCAAAAGCGCACAGTTCCCGTTCCATTTCTGGCTTCCCCATGCCATGGCGGCTCCCACGCCTGTCTCGGCGTATCTCCACTCGGCAACCATGGTCAAGGCCGGCGTATTCCTGCTGGCAAGGCTTTGGCCTGCGTTGTCCGGCAGTGAGCAATGGTTCTGGATCGTCAGTGGGGCCGGTGCCTGCACACTGGTGTTAGGTGCTTATTGCGCCATGTTCCAGAACGACCTCAAAGGTCTGCTGGCCTACTCGACGATCAGCCACTTGGGCCTGATCACGCTGCTGCTTGGTCTCAATAGCCCGCTGGCTGCGGTAGCGGCCGTCTTTCATATTCTCAACCATGCCACGTTCAAGGCGTCCTTGTTCATGGCGGCTGGCATCATCGACCACGAGAGCGGTACTCGCGACATACGCAAGCTCAGCGGTCTGTTCAAGCTCATGCCCTATACCGCGACGCTGGCCATGGTTGCCAGCGCCTCCATGGCCGGCGTACCGCTGCTCAACGGTTTCCTTTCCAAAGAGATGTTCTTTGCCGAAACCGTCTTTATCAATTCCACAAAATGGGTAGAAATCGCGCTGCCGGTAGTTGCGACCGTAGCGGGTACTTTCAGTGTGGCCTATGCCCTGCGCTTCACGGTGGATGTGTTCTTCGGCCCCCCCGCCACTGATCTTCCGCACACACCCCATGAGCCGCCGCGCTGGATGCGTGCGCCAGTGGAATTGCTGGTATTTACCTGCCTGATGGTCGGTATTTTTCCGGCTCAAACCGTGGGGCCACTTCTTGCTGCCGCTGCCCGGCCTGTCGTCGGTGGGGAATTGCCCGAGTACAGCCTGGCCATCTGGCACGGCCTGAACGCACCGATGATCATGAGCCTGATCACCATGTCCGGCGGCATCGTGCTCTATGTTCTGTTGCGCAAACAGCTCAAGCTCAATCGCTTCCCACTGCCGCCCCTGATCCGTTTCTTCAATGGCAAGCGTTTCTTCGAACGCAGCCTGGTGGTCATCATGCGGGGCGCGCGTCGAATAGAACGCCGCATCAGTACTCAACGCCTGCAAAGCCAGCTGTTTCTGCTGGTGCTGGCGGCCGTGATCGCAGGTTTGATTCCGATGATTTACAGCGGCCTGAGTTGGGGCGACCGACCGAAAATTCCGGGTTCGATTGTGTTCGTTACCCTGTGGCTGATGGCGATTGCCTGCGCGCTGGGCGCCGCCTGGCAAGCCAAATATCACCGTCTTGCCGCACTGACCATGGTCAGCGTGTGCGGGCTGGTGACGTGTGTCACCTTCGTGTGGTTCTCTGCACCGGACCTTGCCCTGACGCAACTGGTGGTAGAAGTCGTCACCACCGTATTAATCCTGCTGGGCCTGCGTTGGTTGCCACGCCGGATCGAAGAAGTCTCACCCCTGCCAAGAACCTTACGCAAGGCGCGCATCCGGCGCCTGCGTGACTTGCTCTTGTCGACTGTAGTCGGCGGCGGTATGGCGCTGTTGTCCTACGCGATGCTGACCCGCCAGACCCCGAATGATATTTCTTCTTTCTACCTCAGCCGCGCATTGCCTGAAGGTGGCGGCAGTAATGTGGTGAACGTCATGCTGGTGGACTTCCGGGGCTTCGACACCTTGGGGGAGATCACCGTGCTGGTGGCTGTGGCGCTGACTGTATTCGCCCTGTTGCGCCGTTTCCGCCCCCCCAAAGAAAGCATGGAACTACCCGCTCAGCAGCGTTTGCTGGCCAAAGATGTGGTCACCGACCTGGTGAACCCGCGCAGCGCCAGCGACACCGCGCTGGGTTTCATGATGGTGCCTGCGGTGCTGGTGCGTTTGCTGTTGCCCATAGCGTTCGTGGTATCGATGTACCTGTTCATGCGCGGGCACAACCAACCGGGCGGGGGCTTCGTCGCCGGGCTGGTGATGTCAGTCGCGTTCATCCTGCAATACATGGTCGCTGGCACTCAGTGGGTTGAAGCCCAGATGAGCCTGCGTCCACTGCGCTGGATGGGCACGGGCTTGTTGTTTGCCACAATCACCGGTCTGGGTGCGATTGGCTTCGGTTACCCGTTCCTTACCACCCACACCGCGCATTTCAGCTTGCCTGTGCTGGGCGACATTCACGTGGCAAGCGCGCTGTTCTTTGACATCGGCGTATTCGCCGTCGTGGTCGGCGCCACCCTGCTGATCCTGACCGCGCTCGCACACCAGTCAGTCCGGGCTCACCGTCCCGGGCTGCAAGCCAATTCACAACCCAAGACAGGAGCCGCCTGATGGAAGAAGTCATCGCGATCGCGATCGGCGTACTGGCTGCCTCCGGCACATGGCTGGTACTGCGTCCCCGGACATTTCAGGTGGTGATGGGACTGTGCCTATTGTCGTACGGGGTCAACCTGTTCATTTTCAGTATGGGCAGTCTGTTCATCGGCAAAGAACCCGTCATCAAGGACGGGGTTCCGCAAGACCTGCTCAATTACACCGACCCGCTGCCCCAGGCACTGGTTCTCACCGCAATCGTCATCAGTTTTGCAATGACCGCTCTGTTTCTGGTGGTCTTGCTGGCCTCACGGGGCCTGACCGGCACTGACCACGTAGATGGCCGGGAGCCTAAAGAATGAACGTGATGCCGCACTTGATTATTGCGCCCATTCTCTTGCCGCTGCTGACCGCCGCGTGCATGTTGCTGCTGGGCGAGAAACACCGGCCCATGAAGGCCCGGATCAATTTGGGTTCAACACTGCTGGGGCTGGCCATTTCCATCACCCTGCTCCTATGGACCCAGCAGCAAACGGAACCAGCGTCCATTGGGGTTTATCTGCCCAGCAACTGGCAAGTGCCATTTGGCATCGTGCTGGTGGTGGATCGTTTGTCTGCCTTGATGCTGGTGCTGACCGGCATCATCGCCAGCTGCGCCTTACTGTTCGCCATGGCTCGCTGGGACCGGGCCGGAGCCAGCTTCCATGCGTTGTTCCAGATCCAGTTGATGGGGCTGTACGGCGCGTTTCTGACCGCGGACCTGTTCAATCTGTTTGTGTTCTTCGAGGTGCTGCTGGCAGCGTCCTACGGGCTGATGCTCCATGGTTCGGGCAAAGCCAGGGTGTCAGCGGGGTTGCATTACATTTCGATAAACCTGCTGGCATCGTCCCTGTTCTTGATCGGTGCTGCGTTGATCTATGGGGTTACCGGCACGCTGAACATGGCTGATCTGGCCCTGAAGATCCCGTTGGTGCCTGAAGCTGACCGCGGCTTGCTGCATGCCGGCGCGGCAATTCTGGCCGTGGCGTTTTTGGCCAAGGCGGGCATGTGGCCGCTCAATTTCTGGCTGGTGCCTGCCTATTCATCTGCAAGCGCACCGGTGGCCGCGCTGTTCGCGATCATGACCAAGGTCGGGATCTACACCGTTCTGCGCCTGTGGACGCTGATGTTTTCAGGTCAAGCGGGCGCTTCCGCCTACTTTGCCAGCGACTGGCTGATCTATGGCGGAATGGCCACCATCGTCTGTGCCGCGATTGCCATTCTGGCGGCTCAACGCCTCGAGCGCATGGCCAGCCTGAGCATCCTGGTGTCGGCAGGCATTTTGCTTTCCGCTGTCGGGTTCGCCCAATCCACCCTGACCGCGGCCGCCCTGTTCTACCTGATCAGTTCCACACTCGCCCTTAGTGCACTGTTCCTGCTGTCCGAACTGATAGAGCGCTCGCGTTCCTCGAACGAAATGCTCCTTGACGATGATGTCGAGCAGCTCCCCAGCCTGATGGAATCGCTTAACCCGCCCCGTGGCACCAACCTTGATGACGAACAAAAAGCCGTCGTGGGCCAGATCATTCCTTGGACGATGGCGTTTCTTGGCCTGAGCTTCATTGCCTGCGCCTTGCTGATCATCGGCATGCCGCCACTGTCAGGGTTTATCGGCAAATTGACATTGCTAAATGCCCTGCTAAACCCCGTAGGCCTGGGCAATCTCAGCGAGACGCCGATTTCCACTGCGGCATGGTGCCTGTTGGCGCTGCTGATTCTTTCCGGACTGGCTTCTCTGGTTGGTTTTTCGCGCTTGGGGATTCAGCGTTTCTGGACCCCGCTGGAGCGCCCTTCACCGTTGCTGCGGCGCTACGAGTGCATTCCCATCGTCGTCTTGCTCGGTCTGTGCGTTGTCATGACCTTCAAGGCTGAACCCGTGATGCGCTATACCCAGGCGGCAGCGGACACGCTGAACAACCCGGAACGCTATGTCATGGCAGTCATGGGATCGCGCCCGGTGCCCAGTCCCGAAGCGAAAGCAGCCCGGCAGGAGGTGCAGCCATGAGGCGCCTGTTTCCCGCACCGTGGCTGTCGCTGGCTTTGTGGGCATTGTGGTTGCTGCTCAACTTGTCACTGAGTGCAGGCAATCTTTTGCTCGGGGCCGCACTAGGTTTTTTAGCGCCGCTGATGATGGCCCCGCTGCGGCCGTTGCCTATTCGTATCCGTCGTCCCGGCGTGATCATCAAACTGTTTTTTCTAGTGGGCCGTGACGTTATTGTTTCGAATCTGGCCGTGGCCTGGGGCGTGCTCAACGCCGGGCGCCGACCACCACGTTCACGGTTCATCAAAATCCCGCTGGATCTGCGCGACGCCAACGGGCTGGCAGCCCTGTCGATGATTACCACAGTCGTGCCCGGCACTATTTGGTCCGAACTGGCACTGGATCGCAGTATTTTGCTGTTGCACGTGTTCGATCTAGACGACGAAGCGCAGTTTATCCAGCACTTCAAGTCCACCTACGAACGCCCACTGATGGAGATCTTTGAATGAGTGCGCTGCTCTCCAACGCTATTTTGCTGAGCCTGTTCATCTTCAGCCTGGCCATGGTGCTGACCCTGATCCGTCTGTTCAAGGGCCCATCAGCCCAAGACCGGGTACTGGCGCTGGATTATCTGTACATCGTGGCCATGCTGATGATGTTGGTACTGGGCATTCGGTATGCCAGTGATACTTACTTTGAAGGCGCGCTGCTGATTGCCCTGTTCGGCTTTGTCGGGTCGTTTGCGCTGGCCAAATTCCTGCTGCGCGGTGAGGTGATCGAATGAATTCCATCAGCGAGCTATCACTGTGGATCGAGATTCCAGTGGCCGTGCTGCTGGTGCTGAGCAGCCTGTTCGCCTTATGTGGCGCGATCGGTCTGTTGCGGCTCAAAGATTTTTTCCAGCGCATGCACCCGCCTGCACTAGCGTCCACCCTCGGCGCCTGGGGAGTGGCACTGGCATCAATCCTGTATTTTTCGGCGCTTAAATCCACACCCGTATTGCACGCGTGGCTGATACCGATCCTGCTGTCGATTACCGTTCCCGTCACCACCTTGCTGCTGGCGCGCACGTCGTTGTTCCGCAAGCGCATGGCGGGGGAAGACGTTCCGGCAGAGGTCAGCAGTAAAGGCGGCAGTTAACGCACTCATCAACCCGAGACTGCAACCGGCGGTTTGCCCGCCAGTTGCAGTCTCGCGCAGTCCAGGCGCAACAGGGCTACATCAGGCCCAACCATTTCCAATACGTTGCGCCGAAACCCAACATCAAGACATACCCCACTGCCGTCACAATCAGACCGACTTTGGCGAACTGCTTGGCGGTGAAGGTCTGCGTGCCCAGGCACACCATGTTTTGCGGCGCGTTGATTGGCAGGATGAAACCGTAACTGACCACAAAGCCCAACAACATGGTCATGCCCAAGCGGTTGAACTCACCGGGCAAGGTTTGCAGTACAGCAATCAGGATCGGCAGTAAAGCCGAGGTCAGTGCCGTCGCACTGGCAAACCCCAAGTGAATCAAAATCAGGAACGCACCCAGAATCGCAAAGATGCCCAGCGGCCCGACCTGATCCAGCCCGGTATGCTGCACCACTTGCCCCCCCAGCCATTGGCCGGCCTGCGTGGTGAGCAACGCCGTACCCAGACTGATACCCACCCCGAACACGATCACCGTGCCCCACGGGATGCGCGATTGCACATCTTTCCAGGTCATCACCCCATACCGGGGCAAAAGCAGAAAGACCAGCCCGGCGTAGGTGGTCGAGGTGGTGTCAAAACTGTGCAACTTGCCCTCCGTGGCCCACGCCAGCAGCAAGGCGACAGAGACCGCCATCAGGCGTTTCTGCGGCGCGGTCATCGGCCCCAGCGCTATCAACGACTGCTCCACGGCTTCTTTGCCGCCGGGGATGCTGTCACTTTCTGGCGGCAGCATTTTCAACACCACAAACAGCAACACCGCCGACATGATGATCGCCCAGGGGGCACCGGCAATCAGCCAGTCGATCCAGCTCACCCGGGCCCCCAACATTTTGTCCATGAAACCCACCGTCAGCAGGTTTTGCGCCGCCGCCGTTTGAATGCCCACGTTCCAGATGCTGGTGCCCTGCGCCACCACAATCATGATCCCGGCCGCAATGTTGGAGCGCTTATCGACACCGAACGCCAGGATCACCCCCATCATGATCGGCACCACGCACGCGCTGCGCGCCGTGGCACTGGGCACCACCAGGCTCAGCAAAATGGTCACGGCTATCGCCCCGAGCAAGATTCGCCGGGTGCTGGTGCCGATTTTTGACAGGGTCACCAAGGCAATACGCCGGTCAAGCCCGGTGTGGGTCATCGCCGCAGCAATAAACAGCGCGCCAGCCACGAGGGCCAGTGCGGCATTGGAAAACCCGGTCAGGGCCATGGTGATCCCGGCCGACGTCCCATAGAGGCGGGACGGGTCGTCCAGCATCGGCGCCATACCGATCAAAAACGCCATTAACGACGTGATCATGATCGCGCTGGCTTCGTACGACACCGCCTCGGTAATCCAGACCACCACCGCGAAGGCCAGGATCGCCAGCATGCGGTGCCCGGCGACCGGCAAGTCAGGCGGTAGTGGCAACAGCAAAATCCCGACCATGACCAGGACAGCAATCACCAGACCCAAGGGCAGTTTCAATTTTGCCGGGGTCGGCTCCGGGGTGGTTGCAGGCGCATTCATGGCCATCTCCTTGTGCATAAAATCGCCTGCAGCATAGGCCAGGAATGCGAACCGGGCGTTGATGCTTGTCAGCTTCACACCCGTCGAGATGCAGGCGACACGGCACTCAGGGCCCGGTTTTAATCAGTTTTTACTGAATTTTGTAGTGAAACGTGTTGCGTACGCTCGGCACACTGACGGCCTGGCCGTCCACCATGCGTGGTTTATATCGAAAGGTGGCCGCCGCAAGTAGAGAAGGACGAATAAACATCGGGTGGCAGTTGCCCACCACTTTCGGGTTCTCGACCTTGCCTTGAGGCGTCACCGAATACTCCACCGTGCAATCCCCTTCGATGCCTTTATCCAGCGCCCGCTGCGGGTAATCCGGCGCTTCCTTGCTGATTGGCAGGTAGTGGCGCACGTCGGCTGCCGCTGCCTGTTCCTGCGCGCGCCGGGCGTTATCTGCCGCGACCCGCGCCTGATCCGCCAGCGCCTGCTGACGCTGCGCGTCGGCCTGTTGCTCGCGTAGCCGGGCCTGTTGCTGTTCAACCTGGCGGGCTTCAAGCGCCTGTTGCTGCTCGGCAACACGTTTACGCGCCAAAGCAGCCTGTTCAAGTTTGCGCGCCTGAATCTGTGGGTCGACCGGCACAGGTTTAACCTCGGGTTTAGCCTCGATCACAGGCGGCTGTTGCGTCACAGGTAACGGCTGCGGCGCTGGCGCGATCGCCCGCTCGGCAGGCAAGGTAATCAAGCGCGTCTTGAGCACCGATGGCGCGCTCACGGGCGGCTGTTGCAGCGTCCAGCCGACCACCAACAGCGCCACCACTGCCCCGTGCAGCGCAACCGTTACCGCCCACGCCTGGGCGTTACGCCACAGTCGCCCCCACGACATGGACTGAGTCTGCGACACCGGGCTTCCCATCACGGCGGCGTTCATTGCGGCGCCTCGGTCACCAGCCCCAGGTTGCTCACACCCCCCTGTTGCAAGGCAGCCATTGCCTTGACCACGCTGCCGTAACCGGCCTCGTTGTCGGCGCGGATATACACCTGAGTGTCGCCGTTTTGCGCCACCACCAGACCAATCTTGGCCTGCAACTCGTCAAGGTTGACGGCGCTGTCCGTCTGGTTTTTGGTGTCCAGTTCACTGCCCAGGTTCCAGTAGTACCCGCCGTCGGCCTTCACGGATAACGTCAGGATCGTCTGCTGCTTATCATTGACCAACGCCTCGCTGGCCACCTTCGGCAGTTCAATTTTTACCCCTTGGGTCAGCATCGGTGCCGTCACCATAAAGATCACCAGTAATACCAGCATCACGTCGATATACGGCACGACGTTCATTTCGGCCTTGGGCCCGTGTTTACGCTGTGGTCGAGCGAGCATGATCCAACTCCCTGTCAGGCGACTGCCGCCATGTTCCGCGCGCCTGCATGCAGGCCACGGTACAGGCGCATTTGAACTTCATTGCCGAGGCTGTAATAGCGGGTGAGCAGGGTCTGGCCACGGGATGAAAAACGGTTATAGGCAATCACCGCCGGAATCGCCGCAAACAGGCCAATCGCGGTGGCAATCAAGGCTTCGGCAATCCCTGGCGCCACAGTGGACAATGTGGCCTGCTGCACCTGAGACAAGCCGATGAAAGCGTTCATGATCCCCCACACAGTGCCAAACAGACCGATGTACGGGCTGACCGAGCCCACCGTCGCGAGGAACTGCAAGCCCTTTTCAAGGCGCACTTCCTGCTCGGCAATCGCTACGTACAATGCGCGTTCGATCCCCTGCATCACCCCGTCAGGATCAATCCCCGGTTGTTGTTTAAGCTGCGCGTACTCGCTATAGGCCGCCGCAAACACCTGTTCGGCACCGGCATCTTCGTGGCGATTGTCGCGGCTCTCGCGGTACAGCGCGTTCAGCTCGCCCTGACTGCGCAAGCGCTCAGCAAAAGCGTCCATGTCCCGTTCACTGCGGCGCAAAATGACACTGCGGCGCACGATCAAAAACCAGCTCAGCACAGACGCCAGAAACAACACCAGCATGACCCCTTTGACCAACAGACTCGCGTCGCTGATCAAACCCCACATCGTCATCTGTTCCATAGTCGCTTGCATACCTGACTCCTTGCTCAAGACGGCGCCGCTCTGCGGGAGTGGCGCACAGATAAAATTCAAAACCACTGCAGTGACCGGTTGATGACAACCGGCTCAAGGCAAATTAAGGGTCTTGGCCACCTCGGCCCACGGGATGTACTTGTAGTTCTGGCTTTGCTCCGGCATACGCTTGCGGCCGTCCTGCACCACCAGCATGCCCTGGGCAAACGGGCCGCCAAGGCTGGCCGAGGTCACGTCAAGACCATCCGTTTCAGACGCGCCGTCAATCCCGGCTTCGGCATTGACGCCCACACGAAAGGCGCCGCGAACGGCATAAGGCGGCGCCGCATCCAACACCACATAACTGTCATTGCCCTGGCTGGAGATCACCAGATAGGCCTGCTTGGCGGTCTGATACAGCGCCAGCCCTTCGATGTCGTCGTGCACCTGATCACCAACGCTGATCACGCGGGTCAACGTGGCGGGATGATCGGGACGCGCATCCACAGCCCACACGGCCACATCCTCTTCGCCCACGAACAACCGTTGCTGTTGATCGTGCGCTACACAGCCTTCAGGTTGGGTCTGGACGCTGAACTGCCGGACCAGCTCGCCTTGCACCTGATCGCCGTGGGCGCTCAGGCGGTGCTGTACGAACGTGCCGTCCTTGTCGTTGGCGAAACTGTAGATTTCGCCCCCCGGCGCCTTGAACAGGCATAAGCCGTAGATGTCCTTGACCGGCGTCGGCACCTCGCCCACTGCACGCACCTCACCCGTGGTACGGTCGATGCTAAATACGCTCAGGCTGTTGTGGTCTCGGTTGCTCGCCACTGCCAGGTCCACGGTGCGCTCACCCAACGTAAAACCGGGGCGCACGTCGACGTTATTCAGGCGCCCGACTTCAAGGTGCTGGACCCGCTGCCCTTGCAGGTCATACACCTCCAGGCCGTTCTTTTTATTGGTGCCCAACACCCGACTCATTGCCGGATTTTGCGGGTTAACCCAAATGGCCGGGTCATCCGCTGCATCGCCCTGACTGACCACCGGCTCGGTTTGCACCACGGGTTTGATAACAGGCATTACTGCAGTGGAACGGGCCGGGGTCGGCTTCCAGTCCAACAGCCCCTGGTAGACCTGTTGGTTACTGTCGTCCTGAACCAGCACTTGCAACCCCTGAGGCGTTTGGCGCACCGCTAAGTGTTCCGGCTCTTTCAGCGTGCCCAGTGGCAATCGGGCCACCGGCGACCAACCGTTCCCTTGCTGCTGGTAGAGATGCAGTTGCGCCGCTTTCGGGTCCAGGCCAAGCATCCCGCCCGGCACCAGCGCCATGGCCCCGGCCGCTTTTTTCACTTCACCAAAGGGCTCGATCAGCGCCACCGGTACCCGCGAGGCATCGGCCTCGGCGTGGGCCGGGTACACCCACCAGCCGACTTTTTCTTCATTCACGAACAACTGTTGCCCGGCATCGTCGACCTGACAGAACTCAGCATTCGGCGGTAACGGCAGGCTGCGCACCAACCGTGGCTCGGCCAGTCGTTTGCGCTCAGCAGCCACCAGCCATTGTTCGCCCTTGCCCTCTTCACCCACCGTGAACAGGTAGACATTGCTTGCCTCGTCGCGGTACAGGCACACGCCGTTGACGGCGTACTCACGGGGCGGCAAGTAGACCGGTGCCTGCCACTCATGACTGCGCGGGTCGAGGCTGAACAACGCCACTTGCTGTTTTTTCTCGTCATGGCTGGCAACCAGTACCTGATCGCCCAACGCACGGCTGTCCAGCGAGGCGAAAGCACCCGCGGCGTGGCTCAGGGTTTTGCCCTGTGCGTCGAGCAGCAACACCCCGTCACGCTTGCTCACGGTCAGCCGCTGGTCCCCGGCGGCAAAACCCAGCGCCTGGGCTTTGCCCTGCCCCCACGGTTGCAGGGTCGGCGCAGCGATCTCAGGAGCGGCCTGCGCCGTGACGGCGCTGAGGCATGCCAGGATCGGCAACAGACACGGTTTACGGATAAAACGCATGATTGGAAATTCCTTCTACTGGCCCGCTCGGGCTGCCTTTAAAAATGGGTGAACGTCAGGCCCAGCGAATAGGTCGGCCCATACTCTTCGTACTGGTTGTTGTAACGACGGTTGCCGCTGTAGACGAAGTAAGGCTGGTCGGTGAGGTTCTGCGCCTCAAAGCTGACTTGCAGGTTTTTGGTCAGCGAATAACGGGCACTGAAATCGACAAAGGTTTGCGCATCGACATGCAGGTCGTGAGCTTTGTCACTGATCCCCGCCAGTTCATAGAGGTACTGCGACTTGTAGTTGGCAGACAGGCGCAAGCTGAGCGCGTCGTCCTCCCACCCGAGCATCAGGTTGCCCACGGTGTCGGACTGGTTGGGCAAGTCGATGTCGCGTTTGCGGTTTAGCCCGGCGGCCTGATCGAACCTTTCAATGCTGGCGCTGGAGCGGCTGAAGGTGGTGTTGGCGCCGAGCAACAGGCCATTCCACGGCGCAGGCAGCCAGTCAAACTTCTGCGAATAAGCCAACTCCAGTCCGTACAGCTTGGCGCTGTCGCCATTGGCGTAGGTGTGCGCCTGCGTGAAGTCGGCCCACTCACCACTGCCCGCCAGGTCGTTGTTGTAGACAAAGTTCTTGATGTCTTTATAGAAGAGGAACGCCGACACCGTGCCCGCCTGCCCCATGTAATGCTCGATGCCGAGGTCGAAGTTGCTCGATTCCAGCGGCTTGAGATTCGGGTTGCCGAAACTGGCTTCGTCATCCTCGATCACAAACCCCGGCGCCAGTTGGCCGAAGGTCGGGCGTACCACAGCATTAGTCCATGCGGCCCGTAACTGGGTGTTTTTATCCAGTTGATAGCGTGCGTGCAGCCCCGGTAACCAGTGGTGGTAATCGCGTTTTGTGTCCTGCGCTTCAAAGGCACCATCGCGCACGCCCGTGCCTTTGGCTTCGAATTGCGTGCCCTCGTAGCGCATGCCGGCGATAAAACGCCAATCGTCAATATCGAGGGTGTTCATCACGTACCCGGCGTTGATGTCTTCGCGCATGCTGAAGTCATTGGCCCGCGACTCCTGTGCATCGTAGTAATCGCCGGGGTTAAGGCCGCCAATCAGGTCTTTGATCGCCCCCCCGCTGATGCCGGGACCGAACTGGCCCAGTTGATAATGCACATTGCCCTTGTCGAACTGGGTCAAGTTCAACTGCGCGTCGTTAAAACCGGCGTCATCGAAATCTTTGTAAACCCAGGCATTGAGGTCATTGTCCTTGTGGCGGCGGCTGACCTTGCCGCCAAACTTGACCTGCGAGGCATACCCCTGAACGTCGTAGTCACGGGCCAGATCGAGGCGAAGGTTTTTCTCGGTGTCCCGGGTGTCCTGCTCTTCCCAGTCGACTTTGTCGAGGGTGAAGTTGGACGGGTCATAAAACCCTGTGCCAATAATCGGCCGCGGCTTTTCAGTGTCGTAAAAGCCGCTGTCGGGGAAGCTGGAGTTGCCTTTGAACGTGGCGCCCGCGATGTGCCCCGGACTGTCTTCACTGGACGTGCTGTAACCCGCCTGCCCGCTGAGGGTCCATAAGCCCATCATGCGTTCGCCACCGAACACGTAAGACTGAATTTCCTGGGTTTCTTCGCGCTGCTTGAGCTTGCGCTTGGCTTTGGCCTTGCCCAACTCACCCGCCGCCTGTGGTTTGTCGAATTCGATGCTGGTGGCGTTACGGGTTTCAGTGTCCTTGAAACGACTGTAAAGCGTGCGCAGGTACAGTTGGGTGTCGTCATCGGGCTTGTAGTCGAAGTTCAACCCGCCGCCGGTGCGTTCACGGCTGATGTCGTACACGCGCTGCTCGAAGCTGTTGAGCCGGGCGCCGTTGTTGAAGTCCCATGCGCCGCCGGTTTCGACGTTATCCGAACCAAAGTCCCGTTTGTTCCAGCTCAGGGCAGCGGCCACACCGAAGTTATCAATGCCGTCACCCAGACTGAAACGATCACTGATCGCCCCCGAAAACTTGGGGCTGGTCTGGTGGGTGTTCTTGTTATAACCGGCCTCACTGCTGCCGGTGTAAAACAGCCCTTTGTGGTCGAACGCCGACAGGCTTTGTACGTCCACCGTGCCGCCTAACGAGTTGGCATCCATGTCCGGGGTCAGGGTTTTGATCACTGACAGCGATTGCACCAGTTCGGATGGCAGTACATCCAGCGCCACCGCCCGGCGCGCGCTCTCCGGCGAAGGCACCAACGTGCCGTTAATGGTCACGCTGTTGAGGTCTGGCCCCAGACCGCGCACGCTGACAAAACGCCCTTCCCCCTGATCGCGCTCGACACTGATGCCCGGCAAGCGCTGCACGGCTTCAGCGACGTTGGCGTCGGGCAACTGCGCCACGCCGTCGGCGTGCACCACGCTCTCGATGTTGTCCGAGTGACGTTGTTCCTTGAGCGCCTGATCGATGCTCGCGGCCTGCCCGACCACTTCCACATGCTCAGTAGCACCTGTGGCAGCCGCGTCGGCTGCGCTCAGGCGTTCACTGGCAATCGCTATAGCCAGCGCACTGACTGTAAACCCGAACCACTGTGCCTTACTGCGACACTTGTACATGCTTGTGCTCCCCCAGCGTCCCGCGACCGGCCGGGCAAGTGGCCCGGCAATTGGTAGCGAAAACTAGGCACCGCGAATGACAGTGCTGTGACAGGGGGTGGCGCAACACCCCGAAATCAGCGGGTTTGGGGGCAGATGAGTGACGAAATGAGCTGATTTGACCTCACGCGGTGCGGTGTTGCTGTTCAGGTACGAGGCTGCGGTCAAGGCCAAGCCCCTGTGCTGACCTCATCACACTAACGGCGCCACCCGCGCGCGGCTCGACAGCCACTGCAAACGCTGTTGTTTAAAGAAATTTCTTGCAACACCTCTGAGCTGATTCGACCCGGCGCGCCCGTCATACCGTTGTCACATTGCTCTGGTCTGCTGACCGGCACTACGTTTTGGTAGAACACATATGAGCGGGTTAAACATGCTTAAACACCATCGCTGGAAACTCACCTTGCTGGTGCTGGGGGCCAACATCGGCTTACTGCTCAACCTGGCTTTCGGCACCGCAAAACCGGTCAGTGAGTGGCAATGGCTGGACATCCTCGGCGAAGGCGGGACGGCGCTGTTCATGCTGTTCTGGCTCGCACTGGTACTCAAAAGCCGTCCTGCCGGGCGTGTCACCAACTACCTGGCCAGCGGTTTGTGCTTCATGTTTTTCTCGTGGTGGATCGATGTGCTCGACGAGTTTATCCGCCTGCCCAAACACATCGGCTGGGATCACTGGCTGGAGTCAGCACCGATGCCGGTGGGCATGGTCCTGTTGACCATCGGCCTGTTCCACTGGCACCGCGAACAGTTGGCCATCAGCCAGCAAATGGAGAAACGCGAGCGGGTATTCCGGGAACATCGCCTGTTTGACAAGCTGACGCCGCTGGGTGGCGCCGATTACCTCAAGCGTCAGGTCAACGACTGCCTGAGCCAAAGCCTTGAGCACCAGCAGCCATTGTCGCTGCTGGCGCTCGACCTCGACCACTTCGCCGCGATCAATCAGCAATACGGCCACGCTGAAGGCGACGCCGTGCTGCAAGCCATCAGCCAATTGTTGCTGCTCAACCTGCGCCGTCACGACCTGCTGTGCCGTCTGGCCGGGGATCGCTTTGTGATGGTATTGCCCAATACCGGCGAAAGTCAGGGGCGCCTGCTGGCACTGGAAATGGAGCAGGCAGTGCAAAGTCTGGCGCATAAAACCCGTTTACAGGGCGAACGGGTCTACCTGTGCGCGAGCACTGCGGTGGTAATGGCGGTCGACGAAACACCAGACGCCCTGCTCAAACGCCTGAACCTGGCACTGGCCCGCGCCAAACCACCGAGGATCAAGCGCGCATGAGCCGGCCCGGCGGATGGTACGAAGCCGACACGCGTTTTATACCTGGGCATTACCAGCCCGCAACGCTGATTGATCTGGCACTGTCGCGGGACATCGACAGCCATCGTCTGCTACGCGGCACCGGGCTGTTTTACGAAGACGTTCTGGCAGGCACGACCTGTGTCAGCCCGCAGCAGTTTTTCAGCCTGATCGGCAATGCCCGTCGCCTGCTGGACGCTGACGACAGCAGTTTTCTGTTCGGCCAGCGCTTGTTGCCGGGGCATTACGGGCCTGCCAGCCACGCCCTGCAACAGGCGCCCAATCTGCATCAAGCGCTTGAAACCGTGATCCACCATCGCGCCCTGCTCAGCCCGCTGCTGACACCGCGACTGATACTCGACGATCACTACGCCTATGTGTATTGGCTCGACAGCAGCGGCGCCCAGGAGCAAGCACGGTTTGTGCTGGAAGCCAGCATGACGGCGCTAGTGGCCATGAGTCAGTGGCTCAGTGGCGAACGGCTGCCCTGGGAATGCCGCTTCAGCCATGCCGAACCCCGCTATGTAGAGCAATACTGGGTGCATCTGGGCGAGAACAGCCAGTTTGGCTGCCAGTTGGACATGATGCGCATCCCCCGGGAGTGCCTCACCCGGCCATGGCCCAACGCCTCGGCCATTGCACGGCAAGTGGCGTTGCAACACGCGCAGCGCGAACTCGACGGCCTGGGGTTCAGCACCAGTTTGCTTGACCGTTTATACGTGTATTTGCGCGAAAACGCGCACCGTGCGCCGAGCCTGGAACTCACCGCCCAAACCCTGGGCATGAGCCAGGCCACCCTCAAACGCAAACTGAATAAACACGGCACACACTTTCAGGCGCAACAGGATCAAGCGCGCAAACACATGGCGCTGTACCTGTATCAAATCAAAGGAATGAGCAACGAAGACGTGGCGCGCTACCTGAATTTCAGCGACCCGGCCAACTTCCGGCGCTCGCTCAAGCGCTGGACCGGTTGCACGCCCAATCTGATACGCCAGTTGTTTTCCTGATTCCAGGCATGAGGCTGCCTCAAGCCAGCAACCTCGTTACCTCGAAAACGTGACGGGTAGTTACTGCGCCAATGCCTGCAACCTGGCGAGTTCCTCCACAGCCAGCGGTATGCCTTGCTTGAGCGACTGGGCGCGCGTCTTGAACCGACGATCGCCCGGCAGCCGCTCAAGGCCTGCCGCGTGCATCTGGCGCACCAGTTCAGCGCTGCGCCCGGCAAAACTGTTGCCCCCGGATTTGCTCGGGTCAATCACGATCAGTAACTGGCCGGTCCATGGCGTTTGCGCGCCGGGGTGTTTAGACCAGTCAAACTCGAACGAGAAATTGCCGCCGGTCAACGCCGCCGCGAGCAACTCCACCATCATCGACAGCGCCGAGCCTTTATGCCCGCCAAACGGCAGCAAGGCCCCGCCGTCGAGAATGGCTTTCGGGTCCTGCGTGGGCTCACCCAGGCGATCAACACCCATACCCGCCGGCAGGTCGTGGCCTTTACGCGCCGTAATTTGCACATCGCCATGAGCAATGGCGCTGGTGGCCAGATCAAAGACAATGGGATGGTCATCGGCCCGGGGCGCGGCGAAGGCAATCGGGTTGGTGCCAAACAAGGGTTTTTGCGCGCCATGGGGCACTACGCACGTCATGCTGTTGACCACGCTCAATGCCACCAGCCCCTCTTCAGCGAACGGCTCAACGTCCGGCCAAAGCGCCGCAAAATGGTGCGAGTTGCGAATGGCCAGTACCGCAATTCCGGCGCTGCGGGCTTTTTCGACCAGCAAGGAGCGAGCGGCGGCCAATGCCGGTTGAGCGAAGCCATTGGCCGCATCCACCCGGATAAAACCCGACGCGACATCTTCAACCTTGGGGGTTGCCTGCCCATCGACCCAATTACTGGCCAGCGAAGACAAATAGCCAGGAATGCGGAACACACCGTGGCTGTAGGAACCGTCGCGCTGGGCTCGTGCGCAGTTATCAGCCAGCACCCTAGCCACGGTGCCAGAGGTGCCGTGGCGCTCAAAAATCTGTTGCAGCAAGGCGGTCAATTGATCCAGTGACAGCGATTCAACGGCCTGCGGGGAAGCGTCGGACTGAGACATGCGGTGTGCTCCAATCTCGTTGTTATTGTCGTGGGTAACTATCCGGCGATGACAGATATCTGTCAATTGTTGACTTAATGACAGAAAACATTCACTTTCTGCAACGCGCTGAAATAAAAACAGGAACAGCAGCCGTGAGTCAGTCGATCAAACAACGCCTCGAAAGCAGCCTGTCAACCGCCGCCCCATCGGGTCGGGCGATTGCCAGTTACATGCTGGCCAACCTCTACGAGCTGCCTTTTCAAACGGCTGCTGACATTGCCGGCAAGCTGGGTGTCAGCGAGTCCAGTGTCGGGCGTTTTTGCCGGGCGCTGGGTTACAGCCATTTCAAAGAACTGAAAAACGACCTTAAAGACGACCTGGGGGATGGCCCCTGGCTGGTCGGTGATCGCCTGCAAGAATTCCGCCAACAATCAAGCCAAAGCCCGCAGGCGCTGCCGCGCAGCTTCGAGCTGGAAGTCGGTGCACTGGTCAAGGTCTACGAATACAGCCTGACCCCCGCGTGGCAAACCGTCAGTCAGCGCCTGGCCACACGCCGCAAAGTGTTTGTCGCCGGTTTTCAAACCGAGCGCGGCATCGCGGCCTCGATGGTGCATTTGCTGCAATACATCCGCGACGGCGTGCACCTGGTGGACGGTGCGGCCGGGCATTACGCCGATGTCCTGTTATGCCCCGACAACGACTGTGCACTGGTGGTATTCGAGGCACGGCGTTATTCGCGCCACGCCCAGCACCTGTGCCGCAAGGCCCGCGAAGCCGGTATCCCGGTGACGCTGGTCACGGACACCTTCTGCGACTGGGCCGACCAGTACGCCGATGAAGTGTTTCGCGTACCGACCGAATTCAACCTGTTCTGGGAATCCACGGCGGCCATGCTGTCGCTGGTGCACCTGTTGATTAATGAAGTCTGCAAACAACTGGGACCGGACGTCGAAAAACGTCTTGAGGCAACCGCGGCCTTGCACAACGAGTTCGTGGGCTACACCTCCTCACCCGGCACAAAACAATAAAACGAGGTGCTAGATGAAAAACGTCATTCGCTTTGCAAGTGCATGTGCAATGGTTGTAGCCGTAGCGTCCAACGCTCAGGCCGACAAACTGACAATCGCCACGGAAGGCGCCTACCCTCCATTTAACTACGTGGACTCGGACAACAAGCTGCATGGCTTTGACGTCGACATCACGATGGCCGTCTGCGAACGCATGAAAGCCGACTGCACCCTGGTGGCACAGGACTGGGACGGCATCATTGCCGGCCTGATGGCGAAAAAATACGACGCGATTGTGGCGTCGATGATCGTCAACGATGAGCGCAAGCAAAAAATCGCGTTCACCAATCATTACTACCGCACCCCGCTGTCAATTGCCGTCCCGAAAGATTCGGACATCACCGATGCGCAAAGTGACTTCAAAGGCAAAACCGTCGGTGCGCAAAGCGCCGCGACACAGAGCATTTATGCCGAAGAGCATTACAAGGACGCCGACCTGAAGTTGTATCCGACCCTCGACGAAGCCAACAGTGAACTGGCCAATGAGCGGGTCGATGTGGTGATTGCGGACAAATTCCCGTTGCTGGAATGGGTCAATAAAACCGGCAAGGACTGCTGCAAGATCATTGGCGACGTTAACGGCACGCTGGCCGACGCCGCGATTGCCGTGCGCAAAGAAGACAATGCCTTGCGCGAGCGCTTCAACAAGGCGCTGGACGAGATCGTCGCTGACGGCACCTACAAAAAGATCTCCAGCAAGTACTTCGACTTCGACATTTATTAACCTGTCCGCCCTCGTTTGAGGGCAGCCTGCCTAACGCCTTGCCCTGCGCGCCCAGTGTGCGCAGCGGCTCAATATCGGCCCGAATTTGTCCGGGGACTGGAGCATGCTCGATCAACTTTCATTGCTTTCCTTTGCCAGTGGCGGCTGGGGCTCGGCGCTGCTCGCCGGGTCGCTGGTCACCATCGCCCTGGCGTTGAGCTGCCTGCCCATCGGTTTGCCACTGGGCCTGTTCGTGGCGGTGGCCGCGCGCTCCAAAAATCGCTGGATGCGCGCTTGGGCGACGACATTTTCCACCGTGTTTCGCGGGCTGCCGGAACTGCTCACGCTGTTGATCATTTACTACGGCTGCCAGATCGCCGCGCAAAAAATCCTTGCGCTGATGGGGTACGACACGCAGTTCACAATCAACACCTTCGTGGCGGCGATGATTGCCTTCAGCCTGGTGTTTGCAGCGTTCTCCAGCGAAATCTGGCTGGGTGCCTTTAAAACCATTCCAAAAGGTCAATTTGAAGCCGCCTCGGCGCTGGGCCTTTCGCCGTTCACAACGTTTCGCAAAGTGGTGCTGCCGCAACTGGCGCGCATCGCCTTGCCCGGTTTGTCCAATAACTGGCTGTCACTGCTCAAGGACACCTCGCTGGTATCGACCATCGCCCTGGTCGACTTGATGCGTCAGACCAACCTGGCGGTGAGCGTGACCAAGGAACCTATGTTGTTCTACAGCGTGGCGTGTTTCATCTACCTGTTCTTCTCGGCGATTTCCGGCCGCCTGTTTGCCTACCTGGAGCGCCATTTCAATCGTCATCAGCGGAGCGTGCAGCCATGAGCCTGACGGACCTGCAAAACCTGTTGCTCAGCCCCGACTTGCTGGAACGCTACGGCCCGCGCTTTATTGACGGCTTGTGGGTGACCTGCAAACTGGTGGGCATTTCCTTCACCCTGGGCGCCCTGCTCGGTTTGTTGATTGACTTGGGTCGCCTGTCGAACAGCCGCTTTCTGCGCAGTTTTACCAGTGCCTACGTGTACTTCTTCCGGGGTTCACCGCTGCTGGCGCAACTGTTCTTGCTGTACTACGGGCTTGGCTCATTCAAAAGCGTGTGGCAAGACGTCGGGCTCTGGTGGTTCTTCCGTGACGCCTGGCTGTGCACCCTGCTGGCGTTCACCCTCAACACCGCGGCCTACCAGGCCGAGATTCTGCGCGGCGCCATTCTGTCCGTAGCCCAGGGCCAGCGTGAAGCCTGCAAAGCCTTGAACCTGTCGCGCTGGACCACCTTTCGCAAAATCGTATTGCCGCAATCGCTGTTGGTGGCCATCGGCCCGCTGGGCAACGAACTGATCCTGATGATCAAAGCCAGCGCCATTGCCTCGCTTGTCACCATCTATGACCTGATGGGCGTGACCAAAATGGTGTTCTCGCGCAGCTTCGACTTTCAGGTCTACCTGTGGGCCGCCGTGCTGTATCTGGTGATCGTGGAAGTGGTGCGCCGCAGCCTGAAACTGATCGAAGGTCGACTCGGCCGTCATTTGCAGTAAGCCCATTGTCCGGGCTGCAAACACGGCCCCCGTTTCAAGGATTTGACTATGCATTGCGACACCATTGTTCTGGGAGCCGGCATCGTCGGCGTCAGTACCGCGCTGCAACTCCAGGCCCGAGGGCGCAACGTGGTGTTACTTGACCGGGCCCAGCCCGGTTGCGGAACCAGCCACGGCAATGCCGGGTTGATCGAACGTGCCAGCGTGATTCCTTACTCGTTCCCGCGAGAAATCTCACGCTTGCTGCGCTATGGCCTTAATCAACAATCCGATGTGCGCTACAGCCTCAAGCACCTGCCCAAGGCCGGTCCCTGGCTGATGCAGTATTGGCGCCAATCCGGGGCCAAAGGGCTGGCCAAGGCCACCCGCGCCATGTTGCCGCTGATCGAGCGCTGCGTCACCGAGCACGACGCGCTGGCCGGGCCTGCGGGCATGACCGGCCTGATCAAAGACAGCGGCTGGGTAGAGGTTTACCGCACCCGAGACGACTTCGACAAAGCCCAGCGCGATGCCGCTGCATTGCTCGAATACACGCTCAACTACCGGGTGCTCGGGCAGGCCGAGGTGCATGCACTGGAACCGGGCTTGCACGAGGACGTGATCGGCGGTATTCACTGGCTCGACCCCAAAACGGTCAGCGATCCGGGCGGACTGACCCGTGGTTACGCTGAACTGTTCATCAAGCGCGGCGGGACCTTCGTCATCGGTGACGCCACCAGCCTGCGCCCGACCGCCGGCCAGTGGCAGGCTGACAGCCATAAGGGGCTGATCGTGGCCAACGAAGCCGTGGTCACTTTGGGGCCTCAAGCGCGGGACATATTTGAACCGCTAGGCTACCCAATTCCGCTGGCAATCAAGCGCGGCTACCACATGCACTACGCCGCGAAAGACGGCCACACCATGCAACACCCGATTCTGGATTCGGTGGGCGGCTATGTGTTGGCGCCGATGGTGGGCGGAATACGCCTGACCACCGGCATCGAATTTGCCGACAGCGATGACCCGATCAACGAAATCCAGCTGCGCCGTTGCGAAGAACGCGCCCGGCGCCTTTACCCGCTGGGCGAGCGCCTGGACGCCGAACCGTGGCTGGGCCGCCGCCCCTGCCTGCCGGACATGTGCCCCGTGATTGGCCCGGCCTCGCGCCATAAAGGCCTGTGGTTCAACTTTGGGCATGCCCACCACGGCCTCACCCTTGGCCCCGTGAGCGGACGCCTGCTTGCAGAAATGATGACCGACGAATATCCCTTCACCGACCCAACACCCTACAGCGCCGAGCGCTTTTACTGATTACTGGAGACACACAATGCATGCACAACCTGCTTACGTTCACACGCCCGTGTCTCCCTCATCGGACACCCGAAAGGTAGTCGTAGACATCGCTGGCCTGAACAAGTACTACAGCGCCTTTCATGTCCTCAAAGGCATCGACCTGAAAGTCCGCGAAGGCGAGCGCATCGTCCTGTGCGGCCCGTCGGGTTCAGGCAAGTCCACCTTGATCCGCTGCATCAACCGGCTGGAAATCGCTGAAAAAGGCAGCATCCTGATCAACAACACCGACTTGTCCCACACCACCCGTGAAGCCGCCAGGGTGCGCAGTGAAATCGGCATGGTGTTCCAGCACTTCAACCTCTTCCCCCACATGAGCGTGCTCGACAACTGCATCCTGGCGCCCATGTCAGTACGCGGTCTGTCGCGCAAAAAAGCGGTTGAACTGGCCCAGCACTTCCTGAACAAAGTCGGCATTGCCAGCCAGGCCGATAAATACCCCAGCCAATTATCGGGGGGCCAGCAGCAACGCGTCGCCATTGCCCGCGCCCTGTGCATGGAACCGAAAATCATGCTGTTTGACGAACCGACGTCCGCGCTGGACCCGGAAATGGTCAGTGAAGTGCTCGACGTCATGGTCAACCTGGCGGGCAGCGGCATGACCATGCTCTGCGTGACCCACGAAATGGGGTTTGCGCGGCAAGTGGCCGAACGCGTGTTGTTCCTGGATGGCGGCATGATCATCGAAGACTCGCCGCCCAACGACTTCTTCAACGCACCGAAAAGCCCCCGGGCCAAGGCCTTTCTTGCGCAAATCGTGCATTGACTTGACGCTGTTGCGGGGGCACGCCGTTTTTCGGCTGTAGGCTGGCAGCGGTGCGCGCCCGTACACACAGCCTGTCGAGTTTCATGTTGCAAAGCGGATTAATACCCAACGTGCTGGTAAGGTGTGCGCCGACTTTTCGCCGCCTGCCGCTCCTTACGCAGGCGGCTGCATTTCCGTTTTTTGATGTGAGGCACCCCAACCATGCCCGAGCCGATCCCGCTCAAAGATCACGACACCGAGAAACGGCTGGTCAATAAAAGACTTATCGCGTGCGCTGCATTGGTACTGGCGATCAGTTGCGCGCTGGTGGGCAGGATGTATTTCCTGCAAGTCACCGAGTTCGACTACAACTCCACTGTTTCCGAAAACAACCGCGTGCATGTGTTGCCGATCCCGCCCGAACGCGGCTTTATCTATGACCGCAATGGCGTGTTGCTTGCCGATAACCAGCCCAGTTTCAACATGACCCTGACCCGCGAACGTGCGGGCGATACCGGCAAGGTGCTGGATTCAGTGATCAGCATTCTGCATTTGCCCGACGAAGAGCGCGCCGTATTTGCCAAAGCGATGAAACAGGCACGTCACCCGTTCGACCCGTCCACCCTGCTCTACGACTTGACGGAAGAACAGATCGCGCTGCTGGCCGTCAATCAGTACCGCTTGCCGGGTATCGATGTGGAGGCGCAGTTTGTCCGCCACTACCCTCAGGGCGATCATTTTGCGCATTCGGTGGGTTATGTTGGGCGCATCAACGAGAAAGAAACCAAGCAGCTGGACCCCACCGAATACCGGGGCACGCAGTCGATTGGCAAGACAGGTATTGAACGTTTTTACGAACCGGAGCTGCACGGCAAAGTCGGCTTTGAAGAAGTCGAAACCAATGCCCAGGGTCGGGTCATGCGGGTGCTGCGCCACACCGATGCGGTGCCTGGCAAGAACATTGTGCTCAGCCTCGACATCAAGTTGCAGCAAGCAGCCGAAGCAGCCCTTGGCGACCGCCGAGGCTCGATCATCGCCATTGACCCGAAAACCGGTGAAGTGTTGGCAATGGTGAGCAAACCAAGTTTCGACCCCAACCTGTTCGTCACCGGCATCAGCACCAAAGACTATTCCGGTTTACGCGATTCCATCGACAAACCCTTGTTCAACCGGGCACTGCGCGGCCTGTATGCGCCTGGCTCGACCATCAAGCCTGAAGTCGCTATCGCCGGACTCGACAGTGGTGTGATTTCGGCCTCTACCCGGGTGTTCGACCCCGGCTATTTCCAACTGCCGAACGTCGATCACAAGTACCGCAACTGGAACCACAGCGGTGATGGCTGGGTGGACTTGAATGCTGCAATCATGCGTTCAAACGACACGTACTTCTATGATCTCGCGTCAAAACTGGGCATTGACCGCATGCACGACTATTTGTCGATGTTTGGCGTGGGGCAGAAAGTGTCGCTGGATATGTTCGAAGAGTCGTCTGGCCTCATGCCGTCGCGTGAATGGAAACGCACGACCCGGCGCCAAGCCTGGTTCCCGGGCGAAACGGTGATCTTGGGAATTGGTCAGGGCTACATGCAGGTCACGCCTTTGCAGCTGGCACAGGCCACTGCGCTGATTGCCAATAAAGGTGTGTGGAACCGCCCGCATCTGGCACGCACCATTGACGGCGCGCCCCCGGTGGATGAACACCCGATGCCCGATATCGTGCTGCATGACCCCAAAGAATGGGACCAGGTCAACCATGCCATGCAACTGGTGATGCACGATGCGCGGGGTATCGCCCGTGCTTCAGCAGCCGGCGCGCAATACCGGATTGCCGGCAAGAGCGGTACGGCGCAAGTGGTGGCGATCAAGCAAGGTGAGCGTTACAACCGCTTGAAAACCGCTGAACGCAACCGCGACAACGCCTTGTTTGTGGGGTTTGCCCCGGCTGAAGACCCGCAGATCGTGATCTCGGTAATGATCGAAAACGGCGAAGCGGGTGGCCGTGTTGCAGGGCCGGTGGTGCGCCAGGTGATGGATGCGTGGCTGCTCGACAGTCAGGGCGGGCTGAAACCGCAATATGCCAGCCCGCAGGTTAAACACGGTAACCCGCATGTGTGAGTGACCGTTCCAGCTTCACCCCGGCACTCTTCCTGAGGAAGAGGCTCGGGGTGAGGCCGTGTTGAGCTTAATACCGCGCATCGGCAGGCTTGCCGCCATGTCACCGAGCTGCGCCACGTACTGGCCGCGCTGCACAACATCGGGGTCGGGAGGCTGAGCGGCGGCAGTTGCCGGGATCGGCTCGCTGGCGGACGTGTAGCAGGCGTAAAGAAACGTCAGGCCGACCGTGGCCAGACGCGCAAACTTGAAAACCATGGCGATATTCCTTTAAGGCACCGGCTTGGGGGGGTCCCCTCGGCACGGGCCGTGCTCGTTTTTTGTTATGAACTCCTCACACTGATCTTGTAACCGCTTTTGCACCCGCCGCCCTTGACCCGGATCATGCAGGCACACTGGCATGAGCATTGCTTTGTTGCTCTTTACTGCGCCCCTCGCGCAGAAACGCCTCGGCCCCGGTCATGGCGCACGTTCTGCGAGGGCTGCGGGAACCCCGACGCTAGACGCGTCCTGGATCGTTAAGAGGAAACGTTAGATGGCAAGGTCTGTAGCAGGTCCGGCGGTCAGTCATGCGCCCACAAAAACCGTGGGTTTACTGGTGATACCAAACTTCACCACCATTGGCTTTGCGTCCACGATTGAAACCTTGCGCATGGCCAATATGGCTGCTCGCCGCGACATGTTTCGAACCCTCATCATCGGCCCTGGCCTGGAACCCGTGACCGCCAGCAATGGCATGCGCATTCTGCCGGACTGCGCGATGCAAGACGCCCCCAAGCTGGACATCCTGCTGGTGGTAGGCGCCAATCCGATCGTGTCCCACCTCAGCAGTCGTCCGTTGCTCAATTGGCTGCGCAAACTGGCGCACGAACACGTTGTACTCGGCGGCATTTGCACGGGCAGTTACTGGTTGGCCCGTGCGGGGTTGCTCAAGGGGTATCGCTGCACCATTCACTGGGAAGACATCGAAACCCTCAAGGACCACTTCCCGGGGATCATCATTTCCAATCAACTGTTCGAGCTTGATCGCGACCGTTACACCTGTTCGGGGGGCGTCGCGTCGATGGACATGACCTTGCAATTGATCGCCCGCGAACCCGGCGGCCGGGAGATTGCAGCCCATGCGGCGGAGTTGCTGCTGTGTGATCGGGCCCGCAGTGCCCAGGAGCAACAGCGCGTGCCGTTGCGCCAGAAGCTGGGGACCTCGCAACCCAAACTCAGCCAAGTGGTGGCGATCATGGAAGCCAATCTGGAAGAACCGGTAAGCCTGGAAGAACTGGCGCGCTTGAACGAAGTGTCGATACGCCAGCTGGAACGCCTGTTTCACAAGCATTTGCAGCGCACCCCCAGCCAGTACTATTTGGAGCTGCGTCTGGCGCGGGCGCGCAGCCTGTTGCTGCGCAGCGAGTCACAAGTGCGCGACATCGCCCTGGCCTGCGGTTTTGTGTCGGCCGCGCACTTTTCCAAGTGCTACAGCCGACTGTTTGGGGTGTCGCCGATTGGTGATCGCAAGCAGGTTGCACTGCATTAATCGCTGAACCGTCATGAGCGAGCAAGCTCGCTCATGTGCTCAGTCCTGAAGGGCTTTGTGCGCTGTTTCGCGGCTGGCGAGCATGGCCACCAAGGCCACGGCGGCCGCTGCCAGCAAATACCACGCCGGTGCCATTTTGTTGCCTGTCATGTGAATGAGCCAGGTTGCAATGAAGGGCGCCGTGCCGCCAAACAACGCGTTGGCAATGTTGAAACTGAACGCAAAGCCGCTGAAGCGCACACGGGTGGGGAAGATTTCAGCCAGAAAGCACGGCAAAGTGCCGTCGTTCATAGCCAGGATGGCGCCGAAGGCAATTTGAATCATCAGAATCACGATCAAAGAACTGTTGCCCAACAAGCTGAACAGTGGAAACGTCAAGCCGAGAAACAACACGGAGGCCATCACCAGCATGGTCTTGCGCCCGAAACGGTCCGAGAGTTTGCCCATCAGGAAGATCAACCCGATATAAGTCGCCAGTGACACGGTGGAGGCAATAAAGGAATCACGTTCGCTCATGCCCATTTCCGTGGACAGGTACGTCGGCATGTAGCTGAGCAACAAGTAGAACGCCACCGCGTTCAGGCACGTCGCACCAATACCGATCATCACGCTGCGCCGGTGCACCGTCAGCAATTCACGAATCGGCGCGTGGGTGGCACATTCCTTGGCTTCCAGGCGTTGCTCCATTTCCAGAAACTTGGGCGAATCCTGCAAGCTCATACGGATGTAGCGCCCCACCAATCCAAACGGCGCAGCCAGTAAAAACGGCAAACGCCAGCCCCACTCGTGAAGCGTTTCGACGCTCATCCATTCATGTAACGCCGCTACAAACACTGCCCCGAACAGCAGACCGGCGGCGGTGCTGGCGGGCACGATGCTGGTGTAAAACCCGCGTTTCCCCTCAGGGGCGTACTCCGCCAGAAACGCCGAGGCCCCAGCGTATTCACCCGAGGCCGAAAAACCCTGCACCAACCGGATCAACAACAGCAATGCCGGGGCCCATAATCCGATCAAGTCATAACCGGGCAGGATGCCAATGCAAAACGTGGACACGGTCATGATTAAAATTGACCAGGACAGCGCACTGCGGCGCCCGTACTTATCGCCAAAATGGCCCCATACCAGCCCGCCAACGGGGCGTACGACAAACGACAGCGCAAACACGGCGAAAGTGGCCAACAGCCCGGTTGCGGCATCGGTTTGCGGAAAAAACGTCAGGGCGATGATGGTGGCCAGATAACCGTAGGCTGCGTAGTCGAACCACTCGACAAAGTTGCCCATGAAACTGGCCGTGGCAGCACGGCGCAAGGCTTTGCGTTCGCTGCTCAGTTCGAGCTGCTGTTGGGTGGTAAGCGGTACGCTGAGGCTTGTACTTGGGATACTCATCGAGCACCTCCAGTGAGTGAGGTGCGGGAGGTAACGGCTTGGCAAAACGTCGGGACACAGGACATGACAACTACCCTCATTCTGGTTGTTCTAGGCAGGGGTAATGGGTCAAAACGCACTGCGCGTCTGGGCGCGCATGTGCCAGTACCGGTTGGCCGCTGCCTGAACCTCAGGCTGCGGCCGCCGGGTTTAACGCTTGATGATGTTGTGTTGCGGGCCATACGGGAAGTGCGTGATGTTTTCGCTGCCGTCAGCGGTGACGATCAGGATGTCGTGCTCGCGATAACCTCCGGCACCCGGACGGCCTTGCTCAATCATGATCATCGGCTCAATGGACACCACCATCCCTGGCTCCAGCACGGTGTCGATGTCTTCACGCAACTCCAACCCGGCTTCTCGTCCGTAATAGTGGCTCAGGGTGCCAAACGAGTGGCCGTAACCAAACGTGCGGTATTGAAGCAAATCGTGTTCCAGAAATATCTCATTGAGCTGCTGCGCGATGTCGCAGCAGCGCATGCCCGGTTTGATCAGCTTGAGCCCGGCCTCGTGAACCTTGACGTTAACCTCCCACATGCGCAGGTGCTCATCGGAGCAATGGTCGAGAAACAGCGTGCGCTCCAGTGCCGTGTAATACCCGGCAATCATCGGAAAGCAGTTGAGGCTCAAGATGTCCCCCTTGTTCACGCGGCGTGTGGTGACCGGGTTGTGCGCGCCATCGGTGTTGAGGCCTGACTGGAACCAGGTCCAGGTGTCCATCAGCTCGGCATCCGGGAACGTGCGGGCGATTTCGCGCACCATGGCCTGGGTCGCATGCAATGCCACTTCGTACTCCGGCACCTGATCGCGCAACGCCTCAACGACCGCCGCGCCACCGATATCGGCAATCCGGGCGCCCTGCCGGATGATCGCGTGTTCTTCGGCCGACTTGATCATGCGCATCCGCATGCAGGGCGCGGCAATGTCCACCAGTTGCGCGTCCGGGTAGCGGCCCGCCAGTTTGTCGCGGTTGAGCAGATTAAGGTGATCGAACTCGACACCAATGCGCCCCGCGCGCGGCAGTGCCTGCTGGATGGCGACGAAGAAGTTGTCGCGCTGCCAGTCGGTGTACACGATGTTTTCGGTGCCCACGGTGCGGCGCCAAGGCTGGCCGCCGTCAATGTTGGCGCTGATGGTCACAACCTTGTCCTGGGTCACCACCAACCCATAATTGCGTCCGAAGGAGCAATACAGAAAGTCGCTGTAATAATTGATGTTGTGGTACGAGGTAAACACCGCCGCGTCGATGTCGTGCTTGGCCATGTAGGCCCGCAGCTTGGCCTGACGGTTTGCATACTCATGAGCCGAGAAAGTCGGGGTCACTTTTTCGCCGTTTTTGATCTGAAGGGTTTTGGGCATGTGCATGGCATTTACCTGTGTCTGCGTCGAGGATCAAAAGCCGCCAGCGGGCGGGTCGTTGAGGGTCATTCGAACAGAAGCCAACGCGCTTTTTTTGCGCGAATCCGACCTGTAATTGGTCAGATCCGCTCTCATCCGTTGTCGCGGCGAAACCGGTTGAAACCGACCGCCATTGCACAGCCTGGGCAAGGCATTGGGTGCAGTGCGATTAATTGCCCCCGGCCTGACCGGGATCACGGGCGTCTTCACGCATCCCGCTATACTCCGGGCGGCCTGAATCCCCAAGGGAGGACGGATTTGAGCCTTGACCCTAACGCTTTGATGATTGGAGGAAACCCGTGAAGAACTGGCACTGCCTCGTCGGTATCTTGCTGATCACCGCACTGACACTGTTGCTGGAGATACCTGCCGACACCTGGCTGACCTCGGCCACGCTGAGCTTGATCCTCGGCACCACGGCCCTCGCGTACATGGCCGTTTCCTGCCTGTTGGCCAGCCGATGGCGAGGGGTAGAAAATCTGTTTGGCGGCTTGGACCGCGTCTATGACACCCACAAATGGTTGGGGATCTGGGCGCTGGTGTTCGCGTCCTATCACTTCGTATTCAAAGCCAATCTGGACGTGTGGAACAGCGTGCCCATTCTGGAAATGTCCAAATACTGGACGCGCATGGTGCGCCAACTGAGTTACGTGGCGCTGGGCATGATCGTGCTGCTCGCCCTGAACCGCAATATCCCCTACAGCGTATGGCGTTGGTGGCACAAACTGTCCGGGCCACTGTTTCTGATCGTCATCCTGCACTGGCTGAGCTTCAAGTCCCCCATCACCCTGTTCAGCCCTGCCGGCATCTGGCTAAGCGTGCTCTGCGGCCTGGGCGTGGCGGCGGCGCTTTACAAGCTCCTGCTCTACCCGTTTGTGGCCCGTGCCGGGGAATACAAAGTGATCAACGTGCGCAACGATAAAGGCGCGCTGCACCTGACCTTCGCCCCAATCGGCAAGGGCTTTGCCTTCAAGGCCGGGCAGTTTGCGTTCCTGTCCTTTAAAGAAAAGGGCCTGCGCGAACCTCACCCTTTCACCATCGCCTGCGCCCACCGCGAAAACGGCCAGCTGGACTTTGTCATCCGGGCCTTGGGCGACTACACCAAAGCCCTGCATGATCAGGTGAAGATCGGCATGGTGGCCGACATCTATGCGCCCTACGGCCGCTTCAAACGCCCGGTCCGGGCAGCAAAAGAAATCTGGATTGGCGCCGGTGTCGGTATCTCGCCCTTTATCGCCTGGCTGCAAGACACCCACGGCGAGCACTTTGACAAAGCAACCCTGATTTACTGCTTCAACCCTGCTCGCGCCTTCCCGCCTGCCGAAGAGTTACAGAGCGTTGCCCAGCAACGTGGCGTGCACTTTTTGGCCAACAGCGGCGGCACAGAACAACTGGCCGATCACCTGCGCCAGTGCTTGAAGGGCGCCGCGCCCGAGACCGTGCATATCAGCTTCTGCGGACCAAAAGGGCTGCTGCAGCGGGTGCGCGAATTGATGCGTGATTGCGGCGTGCCGGAGCAGAATTTGCACGTGGAGTTGTTTGAGTTCCGCTGATCTGGCCTAGACAGGAGGCGCTGCCCTGGCAGCGCCTTTTTTATGGGCAGGCCAGGCGATTGATGTTAAAAAGCCGCCCACTGCTATCCCGTGCATAGCTTTCAGAGCCACACTCACGTGTTCGAATTAACCAGTTACATCGGACTGTTCATTGCCGCCTTTGGTGCAGCGTCATTGTTGCCGATGCAATCTGAGGCGGTGCTGGTGAGCATGTTGTGGTCAGGGCAGTACAGTGTGGCGCTGCTGTTACTGGTGGCCACGGCTGGCAATGTGCTGGGGTCGGTGCTCAATTGGCTGCTGGGGCGTTCGGTCGAGCGGTTTCGTCACAAACGCTGGTTTCCTGTAACCGCGGCCAAGCTGGAGAAAGCACAGCGTTTTTACCGGCGTTATGGGCGCTGGTCGTTGCTGTTGAGCTGGGTACCGGTCATTGGCGATCCTTTGACGTTGATCGCCGGGGTGATGCGCGAACCGCTTTGGCGCTTTTTGCTGATTGTGACGCTGGCCAAAGGGGTTCGCTATGCGCTGTTAAGCGCCCTGACGCTGGGGTGGATCAATGCTGGATAGCGGGCGCGCGCAAGGTGATCTGCGTGATTTCTGCCGGGCGCCCCAACCGGATCGGAAAGCCGTTCCACAACCCGGTGCCGTTGCTGACATAAAGTTGCATGCCTTCCACGTCATAAAGGCCTGACACAAACCCCTGATTGGCCCATTGCGCCAACAGGTGCGCGCCAAGGATCTGGCCGCCATGGGTGTGCCCCGACAGTTGCAGGTCAACACCCTGCCTGGCATTGGCCACGGCACCAATTGGCCGATGGCTAAGCAGAATCACCGGCGCGTGCTCGGGGGCATCGCGCAAGGCCGTGGCTACGTCGGGCAGTGGCAGCCTGAGCGGTGCAGCCGCCTTATCGGTGATGCCGGCCACCACCAGTTGACCGCCGTTATGGGTTACCAGCACGTGACGGTTGAGCAGCATCTGCAATCCCAACTGCTCAAACACCGGCAACCAGCACACGTAATCGACGTAGTACTCATGGTTACCCGCGATGGCGAACACCCCATAGCGGGCGCGCAATTGTTGCAGCGGTTGCACATCGTTGGCGCGCGCTTGCGGGGAGCCGTCCACCAGATCGCCGGTGATCAGAATGAGGTCAGGTTGCAGAGCGTTAGTCTTATCCACCACCGCCTGCATCCACGGTGCTTGCAGCAATCGGCTGGCGTGCAAGTCCGTCAATTGCACAATGCGCAACCCGTCCATTTCCTGCGGCAAATGCGCCAAGGTGATTTCGATGCTTTTGATGTCCGGGACACGAATCGACTGCCACACACCCAGTAACGCCAAGCCGACACTGAGGATGCCCAACGCCGCATTAAGGCGCCGATTGCGCAGCAGTTCACGGCCACGTTGACGAGAGACCAGCCACGTCAACAGGCCCAGCACATCGCGCGCCAACAGCAGCAGCGCCAGTACGATAAGGCTGCCAAACGCCCAGCCCAATGCCATCAGTACCTCGCCGGGTATTTCGGGCGAAGCCATGCTGCCAAACATATTTCGGGTAATCAGATGATGCTCGGCCACCAGCAACAGCAACACGCCCAGCACGCATTTGCTGAGGGTACTGACCCGTAGCGGCCAAATGAAACGCCCGATGACGTACAACGCGATAAATGCAGTGACCCCATGAAACATGCTTTATTCCCTGTCAAAACGTGATGGACAACTTCAGACGTGTCGACCCTGCCCATTGGGCCATGACTCCCTTTGCCTACGCGCCATCCGTAACGGCCTGGCGAGGCGTTCCACCGCGTCAAACTGCGACCCTCTCGCAAAAAACTTAGACGGTGTTGCTCACCCATGGACATGGGGACGCAATGCCCGGAACGCCCTCATCAGGAGGCCCGACGCAACAGGCGTTACGGCCCGCCACCGTCGGGCAGATCGGAGGAAAGCCGCTCAATCTTGACTTTTCCATAATTGATCTCCAGAAACGTCCTACAGTCTGCCTGAAACTTCTTGTCATAGGGTATTCGTGCAGCTGACAACCCTGGCAGATAGGAATCGTCAGCCCCCTATAACCACTGAGTAATTCTGTTCACGTTTTTTTATGCAAGACCGCTCGCTACTTTGTTTGGAGCTTGCAGAAGACACCCTGGCCTCAAAACCCTGTTATTTCGTTCAGGTTCTACTCAATAAATAAGCACCCAACATTTTACTCCTTAAGCCAAGAACCGATAGTTGAGGTGATTTTCACGCGGCTTCGTCAGCCCTTGTCATCACCTAAGGAATCTCCGAACAAGCCTTCAGTTATGCGAGAATCCCCGCAACACCTGATCCGAGCCGCCCATGAGCCAGATGAGCTTTTCCGACTTTGAGTACGCCGGCAAGCGCAAGCAAACCCGCCGAGAGCGCTTCCTCGCCGAAATGGATCAGGTGGTGCCCTGGGCAGGCCTGCTGGAGCTGATCGAACCGTTCTACCCCAAGGCCGGCGGCGGTAGAAAACCCTATCCTCTGGAAACCATGCTGCGCATCCA
>NZ_JAAQWY010000003.1:0-212243 GCF_012985765.1 Pseudomonas sp. WS 5071
GCTCGCAGCGAGGCGCCTTGCATACGCATGATCATTAGCGTTACGCGCTCTTCGATGGTCAAGTGGGTGTAGTGAGTAGTCATGCAGCACCTTACCTCGGGTGTTGCACTTGGTCACTGAGACCGCCAACCCATCATGACAATCAAAAAACCTTGAAAGATCTTAGGCGAGGCGCGCAAAGCCATTTTGCCAATCAAACTAAAAAATATTAGCGAAATTAACACACCTATTAGTGACTGTTCAACAAGAGTAGTGATCCAGTAATTATGAGCAGAAAGCTTAAAATCATAAATTGAAGAGTAATAACCAATAGGCTCGAAGGGGTGACTCATAAAGTAATTAATTTTCTCTAATGCGGTCTCTACACGACCATTACCCGTTTGCATATTAGCCAAACTTAATCTAGTCGACAGAAAAGTCTCATAACCCTTGCTTTCGCCGTTGAAAAAATAAAGGTAGCCGCACAAAATTAGCGCCCCCACTACAACAAGACGACTAAAGTAACGAAATCCAATAATTATGTATATCATGCAAACGAGAAGGATAATGACCGAGCGGGAAAATGTTAAAATAATTGCCAACGCTATGATCGCAAGATAGCAGATATCCCACTTTGTCTGATTTTTAACTGCTAAAAAAGAAGCAACTGATAGCAGCAGAACTTGAGCTATCGTATTACTTGCCCCCCAAGGCAAGGACATAGCCCCACCGACATAGCGCTCAAGAATAACAACTTGAAATCCATGCAAATAGGATTTGTACATCAAATTTAAAATAAAATAACCAGCCAATACCACGCCTGATAAAAATAGAGTGCGTGCTGTCCACTCAACAGAAACCCGCCTTCTCATCGTCGCAGCAATTAAGCATAAAAATATAAAAAAACCTAGTAGATTGGTGATCGCACGTGACAGAGAAGCCATTGGCGCCGCAGCAATAAAGCTTGTTAAAAACATTACAACTACGAACAAAATAGGCCACAAAAAAAACCTAAAATCCATCGCAGATAAATTATTTAAAAAAACCGGAACAAATAAAAAACAAGAAAGCAGCAAAAAAGGAGCAGCATAACTGATAACCACCCCATCTCCGGGCGAGCTACTGAAACCAAGCAACAGCATACCCAGTACGAACAACACATAGTAATTCGGGACTTTATGAGAATTCACACGCCACCACATACGTTCACTTAGCATTGAGCAAGCACTTCATTGGTATTAGGTTTTAAGCCCGAACTTGTCATCACATCTAACATCCTGAAATACCCCGCCTCTACTGTCTAGCAGCAATTAAAGCAGCCTTTTAACAAGATGTTCATACTCATTTATATCGCCCTACGATCCACCGAGGCAGCCAGGCATATAAATAACTATAAGCAACCGCCGTTTCTTTAATTGATGGCAACGATCTTTTTAGCAGAGAGAGAGCAATTCGGCAAAAGGGTTCAATCAGCATGGTAGCCAAGAGCACGAGAATGGCACCTAACAAATTAAAATGTTTGAATGCATAAATAATACGACTTCTAAGTGAATAGAATAATCGAAGCGCTTTCACTTGATCGGAGGTACCGCCTCCTTTATGAAAGGCTTGAACATTAGCCACATATTTAATATCCCACCCTTCGGCTTTCACCCTGTTTGATAAATCTAAATCTTCCAGATATACAAAGAACCGCTGATCGAAGCCTCCTAGATGTTCAAATAGCGAACGACGAATTAGATAAAAAGCACCAATTACATGGTCGACGGAACGTGTTTGCTTATGGTCCCACTCGCTCATAAAATGACCCACTGAAGGAAATATCCGGTCTATGCCTAACGCATGGGCTATGAGTCCGTGTACTGTAGGAAGACGTGTACAACTCTTCGCCACATGGCCCTGCTCGTCTTTTAATTGAACACCGCAAACGCCTACCTGCTGATTACTTTTATCAGACATGAACTCCAAAGAGTCTTTTATAGTATCTTTGTACACTAGGGCATCAGGATTGAGGAGCAAGATAAATTCACTTTTACCGTTTTTAGCGCCTACGTTACAAGCGGCACCAAATCCTAGATTTACTCCTGCACGATGAACCTGAACACCAGGTAGATCATCCAAACCTGCATCAGACCCATCTGTTGATCCATTGTCCACAACCGTAATATAGCCAATCTCGTTACTGCTCAAGTCAAGTAGTGATTTCACACAATCCCGGGCTTGTTCTTTTGAATTCCAATTAACGATCACCACATCTACTTTCGGCATTACAGTGGAACTCCTTCAGCAGTACGAGTCGAATTATAGTTCAACATTGCGACAGGTATAAAAATAACCCACATGTAGTCAAACTTAGCCAAATAAGGGTTCGTGGCTGTGGCTAATAAAAAAGAAATAAACCCTGCCAGATAGTAAAATTCAAATGACCCACGGCCCTTCAAGCGGACCTGCTTCATCAAGAACATCACCAACATCGCGACCCCGATGACATACATCGAGAACCCAATGACGCCATATTGAAAAAGCATTGAAACGTAAAATAACTCATAAGCCCAAGGCATATCAGGAGTGCGTACATAGCTAGCCACTGCACCTGCACCTTGCCCTACAGCTGGGTATTGCCAAAAGCCTTCCATCAAAGAATTAAACTGCCAAACTCTTTCCAAATTACTTGAATTATCTTCAAAATTGGTAATTGATGCTATTTTATCCACCAAATAATCAGGATAAAGGGAATAAAACACAAACCCAAACATCATAAATACGCTAGCTATCACTGCAATTTTCCAATAGCTTGAACGATTTGACGCAATCGCCCCAACTGTCAACAGATAAGCAATAATTGGGCCGGCAAAAACGGTGACCAACAATGCACGCCTACCGGAAAGAAGTACCAGCATGCATAGCCCCATCAGTGCAATAAAAACACGAAACGAAAACTTTTCACTCATAAATCGGCACATCAAAAATGGAATCAAAAAAATCATGGACGTCACATTAGGTAATGTGAACTTTATATAACCCTGCACTGAATCTACGACCGCTGAACCATCATAAATCAAGGCAAATACTTGAGACAACAAATTCCCAGGTACAAGCACTTGACAAAAAACATAAGCAAGATCAAGAACCATCAAAACTAACGCCGCGAATATAAAAAAACGTTTTAAACCTTCAGTTTCACCTTGATAAATCATACCCAAAACAACAAACAATACTGGGTATACAACCATCACAGTGAGCACACGCAGAGCACCCGGATTACCTACTATATAGCCATATACCGACCAACCGAAACCCACAAGAGTAAACGCCAATGCCAAATTAAATATTTTTATATTAATGCCATTGAAAGATTTACCGAACAGCGCGAGCAACAACAACGGAATCAACAATAAAAAGAGTTTTAATACTGGAAATGCAGTCGGCAATACTAAAGACATAAACAATATAGAAAGCACTAAAATTTTTGCAAGCCTATCAACCGCTAACATCTGAATCTCGCTCGACTGACAAGTATTTGGTGGCATAATGCGAACCAACATAGAGACAAACAGCGTCAATAAATACGCGGAGGCTCCACGCAACAGCCGCACCTACAACCCCATAGGCAATAATAAAAACATACAGCAGCCCTACAAAAATTGGCAATTCAACCACATGAAATATAGCGGTTATTTTTGTCCTGCCATGGGCATGAAGATAAGAGTAATACATTGCCCCAATTGCATTGAAGAACACACCGAGACACAATATACGCCCTACCATCACCGACTCTGGTGCCACATAATCCTTGACCCAAAGATTCAAAATAAATGGCATAATAAATGCTAATACACACATTGCACAAAACATCACAATTACAACGCGCACAAGCCACTTATCAAATACAGACTTGGCTTTCTCCGGATCGGAGTTTATTAAATTCGATATCATCGGAAAGGCAACCGTTGTTATTGCCCCAACTAATATCATTGATTGCACGGTTATTTCATATGGAATAACGTAAGTGGTCACAGCAGCAGCGGTAATCAAAGCCCCTACAAAAAAACGGTCCGCTTGCACTAAAAATGGGCTTACGATGCTACTGACTGTTACCCACCCCCCAAATTCTAAGAGTTTCTTTGCTTGTTCCTTCTTGTACTGGCCAGGTTGAACCAGCAGCCGTTCAGGCAAACATTTATAAGCAAAGTGCCTGTATGCAATAAGTGCTATTGACCTTGAGAGCACGAGCGTCGCTACAACCCAATACAGCTTATCTGTATATAGCGCGACCAAAAAAGGCCCACCGAAATTGGCAGCTCCCAGGAACATACGCAGAATACTTATGCTTTTGAAATTAAGATAGGCTTCGTTTACCCCTCGGTAGGTAGCACTGATGGCTTGCATCGGAATCGCAACGGCTAAAAGAAGAATTGAGATAATAACTTCATTTTTACTGACAGTATTTCGAGGTATTAAGTCGTATCCCCCGAATACTCCACCCAAAGCGATAAGCACTAAACCAGCCAGCCCTATCGTCGCTGTAATCTTGACTGCTGTGGCAATAACGTCCGGGATGTCACTTTCTTGTGCATAGCCACGTATGGCGGAAACTCGTTGGGTAACTGCTCGACCAACCCCTAGGTCTAGAGCACCTGCATAGCCAATCAAACCCCAGGCCAGTGCAAGGAAGCCAAAACGCTCGGTTCCGATTCTGGCAATTAAATTCGGAACGGTTACAACGGCAATTAACAGTGGCAGTCCCAGTCCGAGCAGGTTCCAGAATATATTTCTAACGTGCACGACATCCTCACGACTTCATGAATCCGCTAATTCAGCTTCATCCCATACAGACAGTTCAGGCCATGGTATGCCATGGCCTGCATAGTTTCAGGCGTTCGCCTTTTTTAAAAAGTTCAAGTACCACGGTAGTGCCAACGCAATACCCGTTGAAAACTCATGTTCAGGTGCGTAGCCCAAAAGCGTTTTTGCTTTAGTTATATCGGCCTGTGAATGAAGCACATCTCCAGCTCTGAAGTCCCGGTAATTAGGCTCCATGCCGTACGTGACACCGTTTGCTCGCAAGCCAGATTTAATCGCAGCGAACAAATCGTTAAGGTCGGTTCGTCCGCCCAGCGCGATGTTATAGACTTGATTGCGCGCTGACTCATTGGAGGTAGTGGCAGCAAGAATATTGGCTTGAACAGTATTTTCGATAAAGCAAAAATCTCGACTGGTTGTACCATCCCCGTTTATATAAACAGGTTCGTTCTTGACCATGGTCGCAATCCAGCGTGGAATTACTGCCGCATATGCCCCGTCCGGGTCTTGACGCTTACCGAAAACATTAAAATATCGCAAACCTATTGTTTTAAATCCGTAGGAGCGCGCGAAAACGTCTGCATATAATTCATTTACATACTTTGTTACTGCATAGGGCGACAAGGGCTTCCCGATAACATCTTCTACTTTGGGCAAGCCCGGATGATCGCCATAGGTTGAGCTACTTGCAGCATAAGTAAAGCTCTGAACATTGGACTCTTTGGCGGCCACTAGCATGTTCAGAAATCCGTCTATGTTTGTTGCATTTGTCGTGACGGGGTCGATGAGAGAACGAGGCACGGAACCTAAGGCGGCTTGATGCAAGACGTAATGTACATCCGTGCAGGCGTCACGACAGTCTTCCAAGTTACGTATATCGCCCTTAATCATCTTGAAACGTGCCCACTGGACAGCCGACACTGAACTTCTGACCTCATCAAGGTTATGTGGATGACCGGTTGCAAAGTTATCAAGCCCAACAACGAACTGATCCAGCAACAACAGTTTTTCTAGCAGGTTAGAGCCGATGAATCCAGCCACCCCAGTGATCAACCATGTCTTGGGATCAACAGGAAGTTTCTTTAAAATATCTTCGTACGCAGTCATGGTATTTAACCTAAATCGTTTAATTAGCTAAGCATCCGTTCAGGACAGGCTTACAAACGTATATCTGACTCTTCGCGACTCAAAAGATATTTCAAGTCATACAGGATGTGATTTGGTTTTCCATAGCTGCGTATAGCCTGTGCCCCTAAAGAACGAAACTCATTGTGTGCCACGGCTACCACTATGGCATCGTAAGACTCTTTGTCGGGCTGATTGACTGGCACAATACCGTATTCATGACACGCTTCTTCACTACTGACCCAAGGGTCAAAGACATCAACAGTGATATTGTATTCCGCCAACTCCCGCACAATATCAACTACGCGCGTATTGCGCAGATCCGGGCAATTCTCTTTAAATGCCAAACCCATAACCAAAACACGTGCGCCATCCACGTGAATACGCTGTTTAAGCATTGCCTTAATTAGTTGAGAAACGACATAGGCGCCCATCCCGTCATTTAAGCGACGACCGGCCAGGATTATTTCAGGGTGATAACCAATAGATTGAGCTTTATGTGTCAAATAGTAAGGATCAACACCAATACAATGGCCACCTACTAGGCCCGGTCGAAAAGGCAGAAAATTCCATTTTGTGCCCGCTGCCTCCAATACTGATTCGGTATCGATACCTAACTTATTGAAAATAATGGACAGTTCATTGATTAAAGCGATATTGAGATCGCGCTGAGTATTCTCAATGACCTTGGCAGCTTCCGCTACTTTGATGCTGCTCGCTTTGTGCGTGCCAGCCACAATAATTTTATTATAGAGCGCGTCCACCAAGTCAGCCACATCGGGAGTCGATCCAGAAGTGACTTTCTTAATCGTTGTCACTCGGTGCTCTTTGTCCCCCGGATTGATACGCTCAGGGCTGTAACCTGCATAAAAATCGACATTGAATACCAAGCCAGAGTACTTCTCGAGTACAGGTACGCATTCTTCTTCCGTTGCGCCTGGGTACACGGTGGACTCATAAATAACAATATCACCTCTTTTAAGCACTTTCCCAATGCTCTCGGAAGCTTTGATCAAGGGTGTCAAATCAGGTTGATTGTATTGATCAATCGGCGTTGGAACCGTAACAATGTAGGTGTTGCAAGCGGCCAATGTTGACACATCAGCACTAAACTTTAAAAATGTAGCTTCTTTAAGCTCTTCGTCCGAGACTTCAAGTGTCGAGTCATGGCCAGAAGACAAGGCGTTAATCCGCTGCTGGTTTATGTCAAAACCTACAACTGATTGTTGCTTGCCAAACTCCACTGCCAACGGTAAGCCGACATAACCCAAGCCAATGACAGCAAGTTTCAAATTTTCTAGCAAATGCATAATTCAATCCAGTTAATAGCGGTCGGCAGACAAAAACTCACAGTCGCTCAATATGTTTTCAGCAAGGCGTCAATTACGCTTGGCGCTTCACGATCCTTAACGCTAATAATATACTCTTCACACTGAGGCCACTGAATATTTAACATTTCATCATTCCACGCCAAAGAGCGTTCAGAGTCTTTATTAAAATAGTCAGTCGTTTTATACAGAAAATGAGTATCGTCTACTAAAGAAACAAAGCCATGGGCAAAACCTGCAGGTATCCATAGCATTCTATGATTAGAACTACTCAGCTCAACACCGACCCATTTAAGATAGGTTGCAGAGTCCGGGCGGATGTCAACCGCGACATCAAAAGCTGCGCCTTGAACCACGCGAACCAATTTCCCTTGCTCAAAAGGCGACGCTTGATAGTGTAGGCCTCGTAGTACGCCTTTTTTTGAGCACGAGTGATTGTCCTGAACGAAGGCTTCTGGCGCCGGAAGATTCAAGCCCTTAAGCCCCTCCATGAAGCCTTTTTCATTGAAGCTTTCCATAAACCAACCACGGTCATCGCTGAAGACGGTGGGTTCAATAATCACGACTTCGGGAATATCTGTTGGAACCATTTTCATGAGGTTTTATTCTCATCGTGGATTTTCTTCAAGTACTGACCATACCCGGTTTTACTCAGTTTACTTGCCTGATCAGCCAGTTTTTCCAACGGTATCCAGCCACTGTTGAATGCAATTTCTTCCAGGCAAGCAACTTTCAAGCCTTGACGTTGCTCGATGGTGTGAACAAAGTGGCTCGCTTCAAGTAACGACTCATGTGTTCCGGTATCAAGCCATGCAAATCCACGGCCTAACATCTCGACGGTCAAGCTTTTTTGTTCAAGATACGCTTTATTGACATCAGTAATTTCGAGCTCGCCCCGCGGGGAAGGTTTGATATTTTTAGCTATCTCAACCACTTTATTGTCGTAAAAATACAACCCCGTCACTGCGTAATTTGATTTCGGCACTGACGGTTTCTCTTCGATGCTCAGCGCTCTACCCGTACTGTCAAACTCCACAACGCCAAAGCGCTCCGGGTCAGATACGTGATAACCAAACACTGTGGCCCCAGAGCCCTGGTTCATCGCTGAACACAAATTATCTGAGAAGTGCTGTCCATAAAAAATGTTGTCGCCAAGAATGAGGCAAACTGAAGCCTCGCCAATAAATTCTTCACCAATGAGAAATGCCTGAGCCAACCCGTCAGGGCTTGGCTGTTCCGCATAACTAAGTTCGATACCGTATTGACTTCCATCCCCCAGCAATTTCTTAAAGCACGGCAAGTCTTCAGGTGTGGAAATGATTAAAATTTCCCGCATGCCAGCCAGCATCAATACTGATAATGGATAGAAGATCATGGGCTTGTCGTAAATCGGCAACATCTGTTTGGACACGCCCAGAGTCAGTGGGTGCAAGCGCGTACCTGAACCTCCAGCGAGAATGATGCCTTTTCGGTTGAGGGTAGTCATCTCTAGAGCACTTCCTTATCTATTCTGTACAGCACCTGTATCGAGTTCAGGTGAATGGTTGAATTCTGTTTTTAAACAAACACGCTACCGCCCCAGGATTGATCGTCAATTTCCTGAGAACGTTTATGGGTTTCATCATTGCCCAGGCTCATCACCTGAGTGCTGCTTAACGGCTAACGACAGAGGCCAAGGGCATGCTGATCTGTTGCTGACGGTTCATTAAATTGATCAAGAGAATGACGCGCTCTTCACCATCCATTGCCATGAATATTGATTCCAGACCGGCATACCCTTCCTCTAAGAGAGACACTTTATCCCCGGGATTAAACGTGGAAATAATACAGGTCTGTGCGCGTGCCTGCAGTTGCTCCACCAACTTCTGGCTGACGGGCAATGGCTGACCACCAAATGCCACAACACGAGTAACGCCACGACTGGAGCGCAATGGTGCCCAGTTTGCACCGTCCGGCATATGAATAAAGAGGTAACCCGGGAACAATGACTCCTGAATAAATTGGCATTTACCGCGCACAAGACGTTCTCGCCGGCAGACCGGACGTGAACAGCTATAGCCTTGGCGCACGAGATTTTGTTCGGCGCGTTCGTCCTGTCTCGGCTTGCATTGCACCAGATACCAGTCACCTTGTTTTGAGCCCGGCTCGGGTACAGTGGTTATGTCCATTGACCAATCATTCAACATTTTCCGTAGTTAGCTATCGCGCTTGCCTGAACCATTACAAGCTACTGGTTTATTTTCTGTGCCCGCGAGATTAGCTCACAGGTATCTGCAGGTCGAGTGAATGGTTTCGAGTGCTGTACAGCGTCGACAGTTCCCGCGCAAGGGCCTGTTTGGCGCGTAATTCTCCATGAACCAATCTGATTTGCTCAGGCCACTGGGCCATCCCAGACACGAAGTTCAGCAGATCGACCTGATCGGCATGCGCAGAGTATCCACCAAGGGTCGTGATACCTGCTCGAATACTGCAGCGCTCACCATCAAGCTCAACATACCCCCCGCGGGGCCCGTATTTCTGTATTGCGGCGCCAGGTGTTCCCTGCGCCTGATAACCCGTGAACAGCACGTTATGCCTTGGGTCACCCAGCATGGCCTTTAGGTAATTTACAATCCGGCCATTTGAGCACATGCCATTTGCAGCAATTACAATCGCCGGACGGCCGGTGCGGCGTAAATAGTTGACGGTTTGCATATGTTGCTCATGAGTGTCGATGGTGATGAGCTGTTGGAAGTGCAAGGGTTTGCGAGCAGCACTAAGCCGCTGCTGCGCAGCGTCATTCCAGTCGGCCTGTAACTCACGGTATACAGCCGTCAAGCGCTTGGCCAAGGGCGAATCGATAATGACAGGGAGTTCGGGCCAATTCATAGGTAAAGCCGAATCTTCACCTACGTTTAGACTCTCGTGTACCGATAGAGATTTGCGATGGAGTATATCTTCTATTTCGTACAGCAATTCTTGGGTGCGGCCAATGCTGAACGCAGGGATCATAAGCGTTCCATGATCAGCTAAAGCCTTATCAATGGCCAATTCGAGTCGTGTTTGCCGCGTACTTCGGTCTTCGTGAGTCCGGTCCCCATAGGTGCTTTCAAGTACTAGAATATCGGCGCGTTCCGGGGACTTCGGCGGCGACAAAAAAGGTGTAAACGGCGCTCCAAAATCACCGGAAAATACGATGCGATGGGTGGACCCTTGATAAGTCACTTCACATTCGACATAGGCAGAACCCAAGATATGCCCTGCTCTTTGCAAACGTATTCTGGCATGCAGCGTATGCGTGCCAGACACCGTGTACCACTCTGCGAAGGGGACAGCAATTATCTGTGTATGGACGCACTGTAAGTAACGTTCGACATTGCGAGTATCGCGATTGAATGTGAGGCGGAAGGCATCTTCCAGGACCAGTGGTAAAAGCTTGGCGGAAGGCTCACTGCAGATAATCGGCCCTTTAAAGCCAGCTGCCAGCAACAAGGGAATACGCCCCACATGATCCGCGTGAACGTGGGTTACGATTAACGCTTGGATCTCGTCGACAGAAAAGCTTATATCCTGGTTTTTTTGCGCCTCCCCCGAATTGCCCAAAGACTCAGCGCCTTGAAACAACCCACAGTCAATCAGCAGACTACGCTGAGCAGTCATTTGCAATTGGTGGCATGAACCCGTGACGCCATGAATGGCGCCATGATGAATGATCTGCGGATACGACATAAGCTTGCTCTCGATACAGCTCCATGAAGAGGCAATTAGTCCACAAAAAGGTCAGGTATTTCACCCGACCTTGGTGCCTTTCAAGGGTGATCCTTTTGCAAAACTTTTCCGCTTTGATCAGCTGAGATCGTGTTGGTCAAGGTTGCAGACAAGGCCGGCGGCGTTGATGTTCGTAACTCCGTACCGCGGGCGAGCACAAAGTGCCTTACAAGCGCTATAAGCACACCTAAAAGCCCTCCCAGCACCAGGCCGAGCAGCAAGATGATTGCTTTCCTTGGCTTAATTGGCGAGATCGGCTCCAGCGCTTTGCGATCTACCGAAACCAGTTTCAACGTAGAGATGTCCAGGTTACTCAAATTACCCAGCCGGACAACTTCTGCTCGGAGTGGCTCTACGCCTTTGAGGAACACATCTTCGTTTTGACGCTGCTTAAGCACTTCAACTTGTCGGTTACTTTGCAGCAGTTGCAATTCCTTGGCTATCTGAGCAATACGACTTTCTGTGAAATCATCCGTTTTGCGCTGCTGCAACGCTGCACGCTCAGCCTCCAAAGCTTCCACGCCCATGAAATAGAGTGGGATTTGCTGATTATTGATTTCAGTTCGCATAACACTGGTGTCACCCGAACGCGCCGAGTCGGCCAATGACGAAGGTGTGGTTGGCTTTTGAATACCTAACGATTTGGCGATAGCGATGGCTTCGGTCAACTGAGCCATTCTGTCGGTGCGGCGCACTTTGAGCTGCTGGCGCAATGCTTTTAACTCATCTTGCAATTGCGCACGCTTGAGATTGTCTGACTCTTCAAGTGCAGCAATGCGGGCCTCTTTGTCATTTTCATAACTGGAGCGCGCCGCATTGATCTTGCCTTGGAGCTCCGTCAACCGATTATTGACGATAACTTTGAGGTCAGCAGCGATCTGCTCACGCTCTGCATTGATCGCATAATCAACGAAGCCGTTCAGAATTTGGACGCCATCCACACCTTTCGGGTAGTTGAGCTCAAGGCTGATAAAGGAAGTCAGCGAATCTGCTTTTTTTGGATCCGGTTGCATCAGGCGCAATGAGTCACGATTAAACTCTTCAAAACTTTGCTCAAGGGTACGCCCAGGTCGCTTGAATTGGCTGAAAAGCTCCTGATTGTCACGGAAGAACCCCAAACGCGAATCATACGACTCAAGACTCGCGCCGACTTTGACCAGGGCCTCATTAGGCGGGAGCGTGTATACGCCAGAACGATTTAAGGCATCAAGTTCGTTGATAGCTGCTGGACGCAATACGCTGGTGACTTGGTATTCAGGCGTTACCAGGTAAGCATAGCCCAGTGCAACGAGTCCACTGACGACAGTGGTCGCGATGATAATTGCCTTTTGCTTCCAGATCGCCTGGATCAAAGCAAACAGATCAATTTCATCAACCGAAGAACCACTGGAAATCCGAGAAATACTTGTCACAACAAAGGCCTGCCTTCAAAAAGAAACTGCGGGCTCGTCATGCAGAAATTTTTCTTGCGTGCTTGTAATGGATATTTATTTTCAATCAGACAGTGGCATCACTGCGCGCCTGATGAAGCACAAAAAATAGCTGGCAACCGAGAACAGAACGCATTCTGCCAGTATTACCAAACAATACAAGGGTTGACGGTGTGCAGGACTTTTCCTGAGACAGGACCTACGCAGCAAGGCCTGACCTCACGCATACTGCAAACTCACTCTCGTTGGGCGCGAACACTTAATTCTTGCATTCGCCCCTACATCCGCCGTCAGCCAATATGCATACGACGCTTCAAACCAGCCGATTTTCGCCAGTAGGCAAGCAACCCTAATAGCGGCCCAATTGCTAAACCCACCAGTAATGCCCCTACGAAAAACACAGAGGCTGGCAATGATGGTGTATGCCAGCCCAAAAACGTCAGCGATGTCGCCTCTTGGTTTTCAAGGATGAAAATAATCACGCCAAAGAAAATCAGCAGAGACACCACCACGACGGCTGTGCGCTTAATAGCACGCATGAGCAGCTCCTTTACTCTTCAGGGTTAAAGCCATCTTCCTCGTCCTCATTGACCCGATCACGCAATTCCTTGCCCGGCTTGAAGTGAGGTACGAATTTGCCGTCAAGGCTGACGGACTGCCCGGTTTTTGGGTTTCGGCCAACACGCGGTGCACGATAGTGCAGCGAAAAACTGCCAAAACCTCGGATCTCTATTCGATCTCCGGTCGCCAGGGACTGTGACATTTGTTCAAGCATGGTCTTGATGGCCAGCTCCACATCTTTGGATGAGAGTAGCCCTTGATGGGTGACAATTCGTTCGATCAACTCCGACTTCGTCATATTTTTCCCTTCTTTTTCAAGCAGCTAGATCAGCGCTTGAAAGGTTTTAGCATGATCAAGTGACTTTGAACAGCCCAGGGATTGACTTATCGAAAGAAATATTGAAGGGGAACTTTTAGGCACACGCAACTCATAAAGATAGACGCAAGTACGCTGCAAGTAACTCGATGATCAGCAGGCCCGCAGGGGTGGGATTTGCATGGGCACGCAGAACCCCACTCAGTCACGCTCGAGCGCATGAGTGACTACAAGAGCAAGGGATTGAGGCTGTAAAGCCAAGAGACTCCATCGCGCACAAAAAAGGGCGACCGAAGTCGCCCTTTTTAATGGTCAATCAGAACTTAGTTCTGCTTTTCCATTTGTGCACGCAGCAGGTCGCCCAGAGTGGTCGGACCAGCAGCAATGTCAGAGGTCGCTGGCTTGTCGCGCAGGCTCTGGATTGCTTCTTTCTCTTCAGCATCATCTTTCGACTTGATGGAGAGTTGGATTACGCGGCTCTTACGATCAACGCTGATGATCTTGGCTTCTACTTCTTCGCCTTCTTTCAGAACGTTGCGCGCGTCTTCAACGCGGTCACGGCTGATTTCAGAGGCTTTCAGAGTCGCTTCGATATCGTTGGCCAGAGTGATGATGGCGCCTTTAGCGTCAACTTCTTTCACGATGCCCTTAACGATTGCGCCTTTGTCGTTCTCTTGTACGTACTCGGAGAACGGATCGCTTTCCAGCTGCTTGATACCCAGGGAGATACGCTCACGCTCTGGATCAACAGACAGGATAACGGTGTCCAGCTCGTCGCCCTTCTTGAAACGACGTACGGCTTCTTCGCCAACTTCGTTCCAGGAGATGTCGGACAGGTGAACCAGACCGTCGATGCCGCCGTCCAGACCAATGAAGATACCGAAATCGGTGATCGACTTGATGGTGCCGGAGATTTTATCGCCCTTGTTGAACTGGCCAGAGAAATCTTCCCATGGGTTAGATTTGCACTGTTTGATGCCCAGGGAGATACGACGACGCTCTTCGTCGATGTCCAGAACCATAACTTCCACTTCGTCGCCGACTTGTACGACTTTCGAAGGGTGGATGTTTTTGTTGGTCCAGTCCATTTCGGAAACGTGTACCAGACCTTCAACGCCTTCTTCCAGCTCAGCGAAGCAGCCGTAGTCGGTCAGGTTGGTTACACGAGCGGTAACGCGAGTGCTTTCTGGGTAACGGGCTTTGATAGCAACCCATGGATCTTCGCCCAGTTGCTTGAGGCCCAGGGAAACACGATTGCGTTCGCGATCGTACTTCAGAACCTTGACATCGATCTCGTCGCCAACATTGACGATTTCGGAAGGATGCTTGATACGCTTCCACGCCATGTCGGTGATGTGCAGCAGGCCGTCAACGCCACCCAGATCCACGAATGCGCCGTAGTCGGTGAGGTTTTTAACGATACCTTTAACTTGCTGACCTTCTTGCAGGGATTCCAGCAGCGCTTCACGCTCTGCCGAGTTCTCTGCTTCCAGTACGCTGCGACGCGAAACAACAACGTTGTTGCGCTTCTGGTCAAGTTTGATGACCTTGAATTCCAGCTCTTTACCTTCCAGGTGCGTGGTGTCGCGCACTGGACGAACGTCAACCAGAGAACCTGGCAGGAACGCACGGATGCCGTTAACGTCGACAGTGAAGCCGCCTTTAACCTTACCGTTGATAACGCCCTTGACCACTTCTTCTGCTGCGAAGGCTGCTTCCAGAACGATCCAGCATTCAGCGCGCTTGGCTTTTTCACGGGACAGTTTGGTTTCGCCAAAGCCGTCTTCGACCGCGTCCAGCGCAACGTGAACTTCATCACCGATGTTGATGTTCAGTTCGCCAGCGTCGTTGTGGAACTGCTCCAGCGGGATGAGGCCTTCAGACTTCAAACCAGCGTGAACGGTAACCCAACCAGCTTGGTAATCGATATCAACGATGATCGCGGTGATGATCGAGCCAGCCTGAAGATTCAGGGTTTTTAGGCTTTCTTCAAAGAGTTCTGCAAAGCTTTCGCTCATTTTAATTCCTGTTGAATAAGGGCGAAGGAATACGCCCATCTGCCACATTCCAGACAATGTGGGTTACGTTCATATAAAAGAAGGCATGCAGGACTATTTCTGGTCTCCTGCATGCTTTCTTGGTCATCCAGCGATATCGCGCAGTGCGATTTCACTTTTGATGCGTTCAAGCACCTGCTCAACAGACAACTCCGTAGAGTCAAGCTGTATGGCATCAGCCGCCGGCTTAAGCGGGGCTATTGCACGCTGCGTATCGCGCTCATCGCGCTCACGTATCTCGTCCAGCAGACGCGGGAGACTAACATCATCGCCCTTTGCCTTCAACTGCAAGTAGCGCCGCCGGGCTCTCTCTTCTGCGCTGGCGGTGAGGAAAATCTTCAGCGGAGCGCCCGGAAAAACGACCGTTCCCATGTCACGACCGTCCGCAACCAGCCCCGGAAATTCCTGAAAATCTCGCTGGCGTTGCAGCAAAGCCTCACGAACAGCGGGCAACGCCGCAACAGCTGACGCATCTGCCGCTACGTCTTCATTGCGAATATCCACAGTGGCATCAGTGCCTTCCAGAATAATCCTGGCCTGGCTACCTTCTGTCGCTCCGACGAACTGCACATCTAAATGTGCCGCCAACTGCTGCAGCAACTTTTCGTCATCCGTCTTGACACCATGATTCCGGGCTGTAAGAGCCAACAGACGATACAAGGCACCGGAATCCAGCAATTTCCAGCCCAACTCTCTGGCCAGACGCCCTGCTACCGTGCCTTTACCCGAACCGCTCGGGCCGTCAATGGTAATAACCGGTGGCGGCAAGTTCACGATTTTGCCTCTTCTGCGACATTCATTCCGACTTGCTTGCACAGAGCAAGGAAGTTGGGGAAAGACGTCGCAACGTTTGCACAGTCATGGATGCGAATCGGCGCAGAGGCACGCAAGGAAGCCACGCTGAACGCCATCGAAATACGATGATCTCCATGACCATGGACTTCGCCACCGCCTATCGAGCCACCGTCGATAATGATGCCGTCCGGGGTTGTCTCGCATTTCACGCCCAGTGCCAGCAAGCCATCTGCCATTACCTGAATGCGGTCTGACTCCTTGACGCGCAACTCTTCCGCGCCACGCAACACCGTACGGCCTTCAGCTACCGCAGCCGCCACAAACAACACCGGGAACTCGTCAATTGCCAGCGGCACCAGCGCTTGCGGAATGTCGATACCTTTAAGCTTCGCGGCACGCACATGCAGATCTGCAACGGGCTCGCCTCCGACTTCACGCTGGTTTTCAAGGGTAATATCGGCCCCCATCAAACGCAGAATGTCGATGACACCGGTACGGGTCGGGTTGATTCCCACATGTTCCAGCACCAGGTCGGAACCTTCAGCAATCGAAGCAGCAACCAGAAAAAACGCAGAGGACGAGATATCACCCGGCACTTCAATGTGTGTCGCAGTCAGCTTATGGCCCGACTCAACAGAAGCAGTGGCACCGTTGACAGTCACCGGATAGCCGAAGCCACGCAGCATGCGCTCGGTATGGTCGCGGGTTGGCGCAGGCTCAGTCACCGAGGTCTTGCCTTCAGCGTACAAACCAGCCAGCAGCAGGCAGGATTTAACCTGTGCACTTGCCATCGGCAGGGTGTAATTCATGCCTTTTAGCGCATGGCCGCCTCGAATGGTCATCGGAGGACGTCCTTCGGCGGCGGTTTCAATGACGGCACCCATTTCACGCAATGGATTGGCCACACGATTCATTGGGCGCTTGGTCAGCGAGGCATCACCGGTCAGGGTGGTATCAAACGGTTGCGCTGCCAACAAACCCGACAACAAGCGCATGGATGTCCCGGAATTGCCCAGATAAATCGGCCCCGGAGGCGCTTTCAGGCCGTGCAGGCCAACACCGTGAATCGTCACGCGCCCCTGATGCGGCCCCTCAATGACCACACCCATGTCACGAAAAGCCTGCAACGTTGCCAGCGCATCTTCGCCTTCAAGGAATCCCTCTACCTCGGTCGTGCCTTCAGCCAACGAGCCGAGCATGATCGAGCGGTGAGAAATGGACTTGTCGCCCGGCACACGGATGCGGCCAGTTGCGTGTCCACCAGGTTTTGCCAGGAAAATCAGATCATTCGTATTCATAGGGTCCACATATGCCCGGCGGGCCAGGATTTTACCGAAATGCTCGCGAGCAACACGGGCGCGCGTGAACACGCCCAATAACTGATGCCCGTCCCCTGCATCGACCGCGTCGCGCAAGGCGTCGAGGTCTGTGCGAAATGTATCCAATGTGCGCAGAACCGCCTCGCGATTGGCGAGGAAAATGTCATGCCACATCACCGGGTCGCTGCCCGCGATCCTTGTGAAATCGCGAAAGCCACCCGCAGCGTAGCGAAAAATATCCAGATTCTCGTTGCGTTTGGCCAGTGAATCCACCAAACCAAATGCCAGCAAGTGTGGCAAATGACTCGTCGCCGCGAGGACTTCATCGTGACGCTCAACCTGCATGTGCTCGACGTCAGCCCCGAGGGCACGCCACATCGCATCCACCACCCTGAGCGCGTCGGGGTCCGTGTCGGTTAACGGCGTCAAAATGACTTTGTGCCGCTCGAACAGATGGGCATTTGATGCCTCTACCCCGCTTTGTTCGGAGCCCGCAATCGGATGCCCGGGCACAAAGCGTGGCGGCACGCCACCAAACGCTTGAGCTGCTGCGCGCACTACGTTGCCTTTGGCGCTGCCGACGTCCGTCAGGATGGCCTGCCCCAGTTCCATGCCCGCCAACTGAACGAGCATTTTCTCCATGGCCAGGATCGGCACCGCCAACTGAATCACATCAGCCCCGCGGCATGCTACTGCCAGATCCGCCTCGCAGCGGTCCACCACGCCCAGATCGACAGCCAGGGCACGGGATGCAGCATCAAGATCGACGCCCACCACTTCCGCGCACAACCCGCTTTCACGCAGCCCCTTGGCAAATGAACCACCGATGAGCCCCAACCCGACGACCACCAATCGGCCCACTAACGGCTTGACAGAATGCCTGGACATGACATCAACCACGAGCAAGAACCCTGCACAATGCTTCAAGCAAGCGGGCGTTTTCAGTGGGCAGCCCCACGGTGATGCGCAGGTGGTTCGGCATGCCGTAATTGGCGACGGGACGCACAATCACCCCCTCCTGCAGCAGGCCTTGATACACAGGGGCAGCTTCCTGCCCTACATCCAGCGCAATGAAATTGCCTTTGGACGGGATCCAGCTCAGGCCGAGCGCACTAAAACCCTCTTGCAACTGCTGCATTCCGGCCTCGTTCAGACGCCGGCTTTGTGCCAGATACTCGATATCTTTGAGCGCAGCACAAGCAGCCGCCAACGCCAGGCTGTTGACATTGAATGGCTGCCGCACGCGGTTCAGCACATCCGCCACGACTGCCGCCGACAGGCTGTAGCCCACACGCAATGCTGCCAGACCGTAAGCTTTGGAGAAGGTACGCGATACCAGCAGATTCGGATAAGCAGACAGAAACTCCAGGCCATCCGGCAAATCGCCACCATCCGCGTATTCGATGTAGGCCTCATCCAGCACAACCAGCACACGCTGCGGAACATCCTGCAAAAACTCATTCAACGCATTTGCATCGAACCAGGTTCCAGTCGGGTTGTTCGGGTTGGCGATAAACACCACTCGCGTGGATTCATCTATGGCAGCCAACATGGCAGGCAGATCATGACCCCACGCTTTTGCAGGCACCACACGGGCTTGTGCACCCACAGCCTGCGTGACAATCGGGTACACCGCAAACGCATGCTCACTGAAGACGGCATTCAGGCCCGGCGCCAGATAGGCGCGCGCTACCAGCTCCAGAATGTCATTGGAACCGTTACCCAGCGTCACCTGATCCAGCTCGACGCCACATTGCTCCGCCAGCAGGGTCTTTAGGGCAAAACCGTTGCCATCGGGATAACGCGTCAGCTCTGCCAGCGCATCGCCAATAGCCGCCAACGCTTTAGGGCTCGGACCCAACGGGTTTTCGTTACTCGCCAACTTGACGATCGTGTCCGGATTAATCCCCAGCTCACGCGCCAGCTCGTCCACAGGCTTGCCCGGGACGTAAGGCGAAAGTTGTTGCACGCCCGGCAATGCCAGGGCGAGAAAATCACCACTCATGAGAAATCGCCTTAAAGAACCGCTTTCGGGTAGGAACCCAACACTTTGAGTGCAACTGCTTCCTGACTGATCTGTTCCAGCACACTTTTGACCAGCGGATCTCGGTGGTGACCCGCAAAATCAATGAAGAAAACGTAAGTCCATTTACCACTGCGCGAAGGACGCGTCTCGATGCGCGTGAGGTCGATGCCGTTTTCATGGAACGGCACCAGCAACTCATGCAGCGCACCCGGACGGTTACTCATGGACACAATGATCGATGTTTTATCATCACCGGTCGGCGGCACTTCCTGATTACCGATCATCAAGAACCGCGTGGAGTTGTCCGGACGGTCTTCAATCTTTTCGGCCAGTCGCGTCAGACCATAGAGGCCCGCTGCCATATCGCCAGCAATGGCTGCCGAGTTCCACTCACCTTTCACACGCTTGGCCGCTTCGGCGTTGCTCGATACGGCAATACGCTCGACATTCGGGTAATGCGCGTCCAACCACTTGCGGCACTGGGCCAGCGACTGGGCGTGGGAATAAATGCGGCTGATGCTATCGGTCTTGGTGTTCTCGCCCACCAGCAAGTGATGGTGAATGCGCAACTCGACCTCGCCGCAAATCACCATATCGTGCTCAAGGAAGCTGTCGAGCGTGTGGTTAACAGCACCTTCGGTGGAGTTTTCCACCGGCACCACACCAAAATTCACTGCTCCGGCCGCCACTTCACGAAACACCTCATCGATTGCAGCCATTGGCTTGCTGATGACGGCATGACCGAAGTGCTTCATCGCGGCGGCTTGCGTAAAGGTGCCTTCCGGCCCCAGATAAGCCACCTTCAGAGGCTGCTCCAACGCCAGGCACGACGACATGATTTCGCGGAACAAGCGCGCCATCTCTTCGTTACCCAGCGGCCCCTTGTTGCGCTCCATCACCCGCTTGAGCACCTGAGCCTCGCGCTCGGGCCGATAAAACACCGGCACCTCGCCCTCCGCCAGCGAGCCCATTTTTACCCGCGCGACCTCTTGTGCGCAGCGCGCGCGCTCACTGATCAACTCCAGGACCTTTTCGTCCAGGCTATCAATGCGCAAACGCAAGGCTTTGAGTTCCTGTTCGGACATTAGCCGTGTTCCTTTTCGAACGCTGCCATGTAGTTCACCAGCGCATTGACGGCGTTGATGTCCACTGCGTTGTAGATCGAAGCCCGCATCCCCCCCACCGAACGATGCCCCTTGAGGTTCAACAGGCCACGCGCCTCGGCACCCGCCAGGAACGGCTTGTCGAGACGGTCATCGGCCAGACGGAACGGAACGTTCATCCAGGAGCGGTCGGTTTTGTTGATCGGGTTGCTGTACAGACCGCTGGCATCAATGAAGTCGTAAAGCGTACGTTTTTTCACTTCATTACGCTTGCCAATGGCTTCCACCCCGCCCTGCTCTTTAAGCCACTCGAACACCAGGCCGGACAAGTACCATGCCAGCGTCGGTGGCGTGTTGTACATCGAGCCATTGTCGGCCGCGACCTTGTAATCGAGCATGGTCGGGCAGATTGAGCGTGCACGCCCCAGCAAATCTTCCCGAATGATGTTGACCACGATACCGCTCGGCCCGATGTTTTTCTGTGCCCCTGCGTAAATCATGCCGAAACGCGACACGTCCACCGGACGCGACAGGATGTCAGAGGACATGTCAGCCACCAGCGGCACGTCACCCGTTTCCGGAATCCAGTCAAACTCCAGGCCACCAATCGTCTCGTTCGGCGCGTAATGCACATAGGCCGCGTCTTTGTTCAGATTCCATTCGTTCTGACCCGGAATCGCAAAGTAGTCGTACGGCTTGGCCGTGGCAGCCACATTGACCGCACCAAAGCGCGATGCTTCTTCAATGGCTTTTTGGGACCAGATACCCGTGTCGATGTAATCGGCCTTGCCATTTTCCGGCAGCAGGTTAAGCGGGATCTGAGCAAATTGCTGACTCGCGCCACCCTGCAGAAACAACACTTTGTAGTCCGAGGGAATAGACAGCAGGTCACGCAGGTCCTGCTCAGCCTTGGTGGCAATGGACACGAACTCATCGCTGCGATGGCTCATTTCCATAACTGACAGGCCTTTGCCATGCCAGTCGAGCAACTCGGACTGGGCACGCAACAGGACAGCTTCAGGAAGCGCAGCGGGTCCTGCGCAGAAGTTATAGGCTCGTTTGCTCACATCCACTCTCGCTCTGATTTGGTGGGTCATGCAATAAATCGGTACTCGGCACTGCGATTAAACGCGAGACCGCGCCCACTGGGGTGCCGATTTTTCATACGGGACAAACAACAAGGGGGCGAATTCTCATCCGCCCCCTGTGTGTTCGCTTATTCTTGCGGTGCTTCTTCGTCAGCGGCAGCCTCTAGCGGTTGCTCGTCGTCAGCGCCATCGCGCAGGACCTCGCCTTCGGCCTCGAGACCGCCTTCGCCCTCACCTTCGAGCTCTTCGCCTTCAACTTCAGAAGGCTCCTGAACCCGCTCAAGCCCAACCAGCGTTTCATCGCTTGCCAGCTTGATCAAGGTAACGCCCTGCGTGTTACGCCCCAAGCTCGATACTTCATCGACACGGGTGCGCACCAGCGTGCCCTGATCGGAAATCAGCATGATCTCTTCACCATCCAGCACCTGAACCGCACCGACCAGACGGCCATTACGCTCATTGCTGACCATGGCAATTACACCCTGTCCGCCACGCTTGTATTCAGGGAACTCGCTGATCGGCGTGCGCTTGCCATAACCACGCGCCGAAGCGGTGAGGATCTGGCTGCCTTCTTCAGGAATCAGCATCGAAATCAGCTTTTGACCTTCTGGCAGACGCATGCCGCGAACACCGCGTGCCGTACGGCCCATGGCGCGCACGTCAGACTCTTTGAAGCGCGTGACCTTGCCGCCATCGGAGAACAGCATGACTTCGCGCTCGCCATCCGTGATCGCAGCACTGATCAGCACATCGCCTTCATCCAGTTCCAGGGCGATCAAGCCGACGCTGCGCTGGCGGCTGAAGGCTTCCAGAGGGGTTTTCTTCACCGTGCCGTTGGCAGTGGCCATGAAGATGAAGTGACCTTCCGTGTATTGCTCGACCGGCAGCATGGTGGTGATGTATTCGCCATCATCCAGCGGCAGCAGATTAACCAGCGGACGACCACGGGCTGCGCGGGAAGCCTCAGGAATTTCATAAGTCTTGAGCCAGTACACCTTGCCTTTGCTGGAGAACAGCAACAACGTTGTGTGGCTGTTGGCTACCAGCAGGTGAGCGATGTAGTCCTCATCCTTTACGCCAGTAGCCGACTTACCCTTGCCGCCACGGCGCTGAGCCTGGTACGCAGCCAGTGGTTGGGTCTTGGCGTAACCACCGTGGGAAATGGTCACCACGCGCTCTTCTTCCGGAATCATGTCACCCAGCGTCAGGTCGAGGCGGGCATCGAGGATTTCGGTACGGCGCACATCACCGTATTCGGCGCGGATCACTTCCAGCTCTTCGCGAATCACTTCCATCAATCGCACAGCGCTGTTGAGGATACGGATCAGCTCGCCGATCTGGTTCAGGATTTCCTGATATTCGGCCAGCAGCTTCTCGTGCTCAAGGCCGGTCAGGCGGTGCAGGCGCAATTCAAGAATGGCCTGAGCCTGCTCTGGCGACAGGAAGTACTTGCCATCACGCAGACCGTATTGCGGGTCCAGGTTCTCTGGACGGCAGGAGTCGGCACCGGCGCGCTCGACCATGGCCACCACAGCGGTGGACTCCCAAGGGGTGCTGATCAGCGCTTCCTTGGCTTCCGACGGCGTTGGCGAGGCCTTGATCAGAGCAATCACAGGATCGATGTTGGACAGTGCTACCGCCTGGCCTTCAAGGATGTGACCGCGTTCGCGGGCTTTACGCAGCTCGAATACGGTGCGGCGAGTGACGACTTCGCGGCGGTGACGCACGAAGGCTTCCAGCAGATCCTTGAGGTTCAGGATGCGCGGACGACCGTCGATCAGGGCCACGATGTTGATGCCGAACACGCTTTGCAGCTGAGTCTGGGCATACAGGTTGTTGAGGATGACTTCCGGAACCTCACCGCGACGCAGCTCGATCACGACACGCATACCGTCTTTGTCGGACTCGTCGCGCAGCTCGGTGATGCCTTCGAGCTTTTTCTCTTTGACCAGTTCGGCGATCTTTTCGATCAGACGCGCCTTGTTCAACTGGTAAGGCAGCTCGGTGATCACGATCTGCTGACGACCACCGACCTTGTCGATGTCTTCGATGATCGAGCGGGCACGCATATAAATACGGCCACGACCGGTGCGATAGGCTTCGATGATGCCGGCACGACCGTTAATGATGGCCGCTGTCGGGAAGTCCGGGCCCGGAATGAACTGCATCAACTCATCGACGCTCAGCTCAGGGTTATCGATCAGCGCCAGGCAGCCGTCGATTACTTCACCCAGGTTGTGCGGCGGAATGTTGGTGGCCATGCCCACGGCAATACCGCTGGAGCCGTTGACCAGCAAGTTCGGAATACGGGTGGGCATGACCGCCGGGATCATTTCCGTGCCGTCGTAGTTCGGCACCCAGTCCACGGTCTCTTTGTGCAAGTCGGCCAGCAGCTCGTGGGCCAACTTGGTCATGCGCACTTCGGTGTATCGCATGGCCGCAGCGTTATCGCCGTCGACCGAACCGAAGTTACCCTGACCGTCTACCAGCAGGTAGCGCAGGGAGAATGGCTGAGCCATTCGAACGATGGTGTCGTAAACCGCAGTATCACCATGCGGGTGATACTTACCGATTACGTCACCGACCACACGGGCAGATTTCTTGTACGGCTTGTTCCAGTCGTTGTTCAGTTCGCTCATTGCAAACAGCACACGCCGGTGCACGGGCTTCAAGCCATCGCGTGCATCAGGCAGTGCCCGCCCGACAATTACGCTCATTGCGTAGTCGAGGTAGGACTGTTTCAGCTCGTCTTCGATATTGACCGGGAGGATTTCTTTGGCCAGTTCGCCCATGAGAAGCCTGATTCCTTTTTCGGGTGAAACTTCGCCACATCCATTCGGGACGAACGAAGCTCGCCGATGCTGGCCACGTGCCAAGCAACGACTTACGACAAATCAACGAGTTATGACACGGATTTGCGCATTAAGGGCAACCCCTGCGGGGCACCCTGGAAACCGCCGGATGTTATCACAATCGCCGCCACGCACCTATCCCCCAGATGCGCATGCCACACAGTAAGTGCACCAATTATCGGCTCAAACGCGCTCTGGGGAGCCGAGAGCGTCTTAATGCAGCCGCTTGCGGCACATTAGCTGAGCCATTTTGGCGGCATCCGGACGTTCGACAATGCCCTTTTCAGTCACGATCACATCGATCAGGTCCGCAGGGGTAACGTCAAATACCGGATTGAACGCCTGGACGTGGGCACCAACCCGCTTACCGCCCACACTCAGCAGTTCATCCCCCTCACGCTCTTCAATCGGAATGGCCTCGCCGCTGTCCATTTCCATGTCAATGGTCGAGCTGGGCGCGACCACCATAAACCGCACACCATGGTGCATGGCATTGACAGCCAACTGGTAAGTACCGATTTTGTTCGCCACATCGCCATTGGCCGTAATGCGATCTGCACCCACAATCACCCAGGTCACCCCTTTGGTTTTCATGATGTGAGCCGCAGCCGAATCCACATTCAGCGTCACTGGAATACCTTCATTGGCCAATTCCCAGGCGGTCAGGCGTGAACCTTGCAGCCACGGCCGGGTTTCATCGGCATAGACCTGTTCAATCATGCCTTCCAGGAACGCAGCACGAATCACGCCCAGCGCCGTCCCAAACCCACCGGTCGCCAGCGCACCGGTATTGCAGTGAGTCAACACTGCCTGGGCGTTGCCTTGATGACGACGAATCACATCAACACCCAGCTGCGCCATCGTCAGGTTGGCTTCGCGATCACTCTCATGAATGGCCAGGGCTTCATCTTCGAGGGCCTGCAGGGCATTCTCGCGATGCTGCACACGGGCCAGACGCTCGCGCATGCGGTTGAGCGCCCAGAATAAGTTGACCGCCGTCGGCCGCGAATCGGCCAGCAGCATAAAATCGGCCTCCAGTGCTGCCACCCAGTCACCGCCAGCGGCCTTGCGCGTGCGTGCAGCGAGCACCACGCCGTAACCTGCCGCAATACCAATCGCCGGCGCACCACGCACCACCATGTCACGAATGGCCTGTGCGACACCTTCGGCGCTGGTGTAGGCCAGCCAGCTTTCCTCAAACGGCAAAATGCGCTGATCCAGCAGATACAGGGCCTCGCCCCGCCAGTCGATGGCCTTCACCTTTTCCGCCGCCAGCAGTCGATCGCGCATGCCTTCCCCCATCACCCAGAAACAAAGCCGCCGATTATAGCGAGCCCTCTTGCAAGACGCTCGGGTATACTTCGCCTCCTTTTTATAAAGCACTGGACACCCTTTTCGATGCCGATTGCTACTGCGCCCCTCGACTTATTACTGTTGCCAACCTGGTTGGTGCCTGTCGAACCCGCCGGCGTCGTACTCAAGGACCACGGCGTGGGGATCCGTGACGGACGCATCGTGTTCATTGGCCCGCGCGCCGCGGCCTTGAAACACACCGCGCATGAAACCCGCGAGCTGCCAGACATGCTGCTCTGCCCGGGGCTGATTAACGCGCACGGGCATGCGGCGATGACGCTGTTTCGCGGCATGTCCGATGACCTGCCTCTCATGACCTGGCTGCAAGACCATATCTGGCCCGCAGAAGGCAAATGGGTCGACGAAGCCTTCGTGCGCGACGGCACCGACCTTGCGATTGCCGAGCAGCTAAAAGGCGGCATCACCTGCTTCAGTGACATGTACTTTTACCCCAAGATCGCGTGCGACCGGGTTCACGAAAGCGGTATTCGGGCGCAGGTGGCCATTCCAATCCTCGATTTCCCGATCCCCGGCGCCAGCACGGCGGATGAATCGTTGCGCCAGGCGGTCGAGCTGTTTGGCGACCTTAAATTTCATCCGCGCATCAAGATCGCTTTTGGGCCCCATGCGCCCTACACGGTCAGCGACGAGAACTTGGAAAAAATCCGCGTTGTGGCCGATGAGCTGGACGCGGCGATTCATATGCACCTGCACGAAACGGCATTTGAAGTGCATCAGGCGCTTGAGCATAACGGCGAGCGCCCACTGGCGCGCTTGTCCCGACTGGGCCTGCTGGGCCCGCGCTTCCAGGCCGTTCACATGACCCAGATCAGCGATGACGACCTGGCGATGCTGGTAGAAAGCAACTCCAGCGTGATTCACTGCCCCGAGTCAAACCTGAAACTGGCCAGCGGCTTCTGCCCGGTCGAGCGCTTATGGCAGGCCGGGGTGAATGTGGCCGTTGGCACGGATGGCGCAGCCAGCAACAATGACCTCGACGTATTGGGCGAAACCCGTACTGCCGCCTTATTGGCCAAGGCAGTTGCAGGTTCGGCCACGGCGCTGGACGCCCACCGCGCCTTGCGCATGGCCACCCTCAACGGCGCCCGCGCCTTGGGCCTGGAAAGCGATATCGGCTCCATTGAAATCGGTAAATATGCAGACATAGTGACCTTTGACCTGAGCGGGCTCGCCCAGCAGCCGGTCTACGATCCCGTGTCGCAACTGATCTACGCCACAGGCCGTGATTGCGTGCAACACCTGTGGGTAGGCGGTAAACAGCTGGTCGAAGACCGACGCTTGACCCGCCTGGACGAGCAACAGTTGGTCAGCACCGCCAAAGCCTGGGGCGAGCGCATCGCCAGCCAGGCCCATTGATTCCAACGCGTGGGCGCAAGCCCGCCGCATTACCCGGATTTTTCAGTTTTAGAGGATTTACCCATGAGCAACGTTGACCACGCCGAGATCGCCAAATTCGAAGCGCTTGCCCATCGCTGGTGGGACCGCGAAAGCGAATTCAAGCCGCTGCATGACATCAATCCGCTGCGCGTCAACTGGATTGACGAACGGGTGCAACTGGCCGGCAAAAAAGTTCTCGACGTCGGCTGCGGTGGCGGCATTCTCAGCGAATCCATGGCCCAACGCGGGGCACAGGTGACGGGCATCGACATGGGCGAAGCGCCACTGGCCGTTGCCCGCCTGCATCAACTGGAATCCGGTGTGGAAGTGGATTACCGCCAGATCACCGCTGAAGCACTGGCTGAAGAAATGCCGGGGCAATTCGACGTGGTGACCTGCCTTGAAATGCTTGAGCACGTGCCAGATCCTGCGTCGGTCATCCGCGCCTGCCATCGCTTGGTCAAACCCGGCGGCCAAGTGTTCTTCTCCACCATCAACCGCAACCCTAAAGCCTACCTGTTCGCGATCATTGGCGCCGAATACATCATGAAGCTGATCCCGCGCGGGACCCACGACTTCAAGAAGTTCATCCGCCCTTCCGAGCTGGGTGCATGGAGCCGTCAAGCCGGACTGAGCGTCAAAGACATCATCGGCCTGACCTACAACCCGCTGACCAAGCACTACAAGCTGGAGTCGGATGTCGACGTCAACTACATGATCCAGACCCTGCGCGAGGAGTAACCCATGCGTTTAAGAGCAGTCCTTTTTGACATGGACGGCACCCTGCTCGATACCGCGCCGGACTTTATTGCCATCTGTCAGGCAATGCGTGCTGAACGTGACCTGCCACCTATCGCTGACAAGCTGATCCGCGACGAAATCTCCGGGGGCGCACGCGCCATGGTGGCCGTGACGTTTAGCATGGACCCGGAGTCCCCGGGGTTCGAAGCCCTGCGCCTGGAGTTCCTCGAACGCTATCAGCAAGAGTGCGCCGTTCACACCCGGCTGTTCGATGGCATGGCCGAGCTCCTGGCCGATATCGAAAAAGCGCACTTGGTCTGGGGCGTCGTCACCAACAAGCCGGTGCGCTTCGCAGAACCGATCATGAAGCGCCTGGGGCTGGCTGAGCGCTCGGCAGTCTTGATCTGCCCCGACCACGTGACAAACAGCAAGCCCGATCCGGAGCCAGTATTACTGGCCTGCAACATGCTTGGCCTCGACCCTGCAAGCGTTCTGTACGTGGGTGATGACCTGCGCGATATCGAGTCGGGCCGTGATGCAGGCACCAAGACCGCCGCTGTGCGCTTTGGCTATATCAATCCCGACGACAACCCGGATCACTGGGGCGCCGACGTCGTGGTCGATCACCCCTGCGATTTGCGCAAAGTATTGGATAACGCGATGTGCAGTTGCTAAGCAGCAAGCGCCGCCTTAGACCCTATCTTCTCGTAGAGGCTTTTTATGTTTGATTATTCCGCCCGCCCCGACCTGCTTCAGGGCCGCGTCGTTCTGGTGACTGGCGCAGGCCGGGGCATCGGCGCTGCCGCCGCCAAAACCTACGCAGCCCATGGTGCAACGGTACTGCTGCTGGGTAAAACCGAGGCCAATCTGAGTCAGGTTTACGACGAGATTGAGGCCGCAGGTCATCCGCAACCCGTGGTCATCCCGTTCAATCTGGAAACCGCACTGCCGCACCAGTACGACGAACTGGCGGCCATGATCGAAAACGAATTCGGCCACCTCGACGGCCTGCTGCACAACGCCTCAATCATCGGCCCGCGTACGCCGCTGGAACAGCTCTCGGGCGAGAACTTCATGCGTGTCATGCAGGTCAACGTCAATGCCATGTTCATGCTCACTAGCACCCTGCTGCCGCTGCTCAAGCTGTCGCAGGACGCATCGGTGATCTTCACCTCAAGCAGTGTGGGCCGCAAAGGCCGAGCTTACTGGGGCGCCTATGGCGTGTCGAAGTTCGCGACCGAAGGCTTGATGCAGACCTTGGCCGACGAAGTGGACGGCGTAGCGCCAGTTCGCGCCAACAGCATCAACCCCGGGGCAACCCGCACCAGCATGAGGGCATTGGCGTATCCGGGCGAAAACCCGGAAAACAACCCGCTGCCGCAAGCAATCATGCCGGTTTACCTGTACTTGATGGGCCCGGACAGCACCGGGATCAACGGTCAGGCGTTCGACGCGCAGTAAGCGCCTACAAAAAAACCGCAGGCTGCACGTGATGCAGCTTGCGGTTTTTTTACGCCTTAAAAGCGGGGAAAAGGGCTTTAGGTGGCCTCGACCATCTCCAGCCGCTCGCGCACCACAGGTGCCTTCTCGTATTGCAGGCAGCTTTGCAGAAACAAGTATTTGTAGTCGTAGCTTTTGCAAATCGCTTTGCGCAACTCAGTTTGCAGTGCTTCGCTCGGGTTCAAGCCTGCCAGCGTGCAAATAATCTCCAGAGCTTCCCATGGATGCTCGTCATCGTACTGAGCATGCATTTTTAGCCACTTCATGGCGCGCTTGCGCCCTTCTTGCGGAAATGACTCTTCATACACCGTGCTCGAACACACCACGGCCGACCACTCACCCACAGCACCTTCAATGGCGTAGTTGGTCGCTGCCATCGACACCGCCAACGAGTCCGCCGTGCAGGTGTGCCAGCACCAGTCGTTCAATGCCTGAAACTCTGCCGGAATATCCTGGGCAATCATGTCGTCCAAGCTCACATCATGGGCCCGCGCCCAATGCACCCAGTAATCGGCATGGTTGAGTTCAACGCGAATGTTGCGAATCAGCCAACGACGGGCCATGTCTTCGCCGGGGTGGCGGCCATAGCGGGTTTTGCCGAGGTTGTGCCCCATGTACAACGAAAATTGCTCGACCACTGGCCAGCCACCAATCAGGTACATGCGCATGGTTTTGGGGTTGATCGTGTTGTCGCGCATGCGTTTGTAGATTTCATGCTCTACGACCCGGCGCTTGCTCGGCGCGCAGTCACGAATCAGCTGCTGAGCCCATTGCGGATAACTGGTGGCTTCCATGAGCGGGCCAGTACGAACAAATGTATCGATCACAATCGGGTTCCTTTTGAGAGGTGATTAAGACATACCTGCACAACGTCAACGCAACGAACCCGGCGCCTTCAAAGCCAATGGCCATGAGCGCTTGGGGCGGGACAACAGGCTGTCACAGGTAAACAATCGCGGTCGTTCAATGATGTAGCCTTGAGCATAATCGACACCAATCTCGATCAATGCCTGCTCAATCTGCGGCGATTCAACGAACTCTGCAATAGTGCGTTTGCCCATAACATGCCCGATATGATTAATAACCTCAACCATAGCGCGGTTAATGGGGTCGTCCAGCATATCCTTCACAAAACTGCCGTCGATCTTCAAAAAATCGACGGGCAGATGTTTCAGGTACGCGAACGATGACATGCCAGCGCAAAAGTCATCCAGCGAAAAGTGGCAACCCAACCCTTTGAGGTCGTTGATAAAGCGAATCGCACTGCCCAGATTGGAAATGGCGCTGGTTTCGGTTATTTCGAAACACACCCGCTCCGGCGCCACCCCGTAACACTCGAATTGTTCGTGCAGGAACTGCAGGAAGTCCTCATCACCAATGGTTGAGCCCGACAGATTGATCGCGCACATGGCCATCGGTTGATCCGACCCCTGCGCGGCACATTCAGAAATCACCTTGAACACGTTTTCGACCACCCATCGGTCGATGGATGTCATCAGGCCATAGCGCTCTGCTGCCGGGATAAAACTGTCGGGCAGAATGATGTGCCCCGACTCGTCGTGCAGGCGCAGCAAAATCTCGACGTGCCCGCCTTCGACGCCCTGCCCCAGCGGCGTGATCTCCTGTGAATACAGGCAAAACCGGTTCTCTTCCAATGCCACGTGCAGGCGTTGCACCCATGCCATTTCGCCAAAACGCAAGGACAGTTCGGAGTCGTCGGCGTGGTAGACCTGCACCCGATTGCGGCCTTTTTCCTTGGCCATGTAACAGGCCATGTCCGCTGCGCGCAGCGAACCTTCCAGCGTCACAGGGGCTTGATGGATGTGCACCAGACCGATGCTGATGGTGTTGAGAAAGGGGCGACCCTTCCACGCAAAATGCAAACTTTGTACGGTCTGACGCAAGCCCTCGGCAATTTTTTCCGCCATGTCCGGCGGGCAATTCTCCAGCAGAATGCCAAACTCATCGCCCCCCAGACGGGCCAGCGTATCGCCCTCGCGCAAGCCTGATTGCAGCAGCGCGCAGATATGGCGCAATAACTCATCACCCGCTGCATGGCCACAGGTGTCATTGACCAATTTGAACTGATCAAGGTCGAGAAACATCAACGCATGCCGCCCGTGTTGACGCCCCAGGTTTTGCAGCACCAGATCCAGTCGGTACTCAAATTCGCGGCGATTGGCCAATCCGGTCAATGCATCGTGGGTGGCCTGCCAGGACAGATTAGCGATGTATTGCCGCTCTTGGGTCATATCATGCAGCACCAGCACGGCGCCGCTGACTTTGCCTGCACTGAAAATAGGCGCGCCAACCAGCGTCACGGCGACGGTGGTGCCATCCATGCGCTGGATCAGCTTGGAGTGATCGCTGCTATTGCCCAACTGCCCACTCAAAATATGGTCGATCAGCTTAAAACCATCATCAGGCGCATTTTCATCCAACAACCTGAACAACGCCGCCAAGGGCACGCCCTGCGCCTGCCTGGAGTTCCAGTGGGTGAGCTGTTCGGCAGCCGGGTTCATGTAATCGATGGCACCGTTCACATCAGTGGTAATCACCCCGTCGCCAATCGACTCCAACGTCACCAGCGCGCGCTCTTTCTCCACCTGCAACGCCTCGGCAAAGGCCCGGCGCTGCGCCAGGATTTTATGGGTGCGCAACAGGGCCAGCATAATCAGCATCAGGGCCGTGGCCAGGTTAACGACAATCAGCAGCTGTTGAATAAAGCGCGAACCTTCACCCAGCGCGTCACTGAAGGCTTTGGCGGCCGGGGTCACGCCTTCGTTGATCTCGAAAATCCGCCGCTTCCAGCGCTGCACGTCCGCATCGCTGGCCTGGTTAGCACTGATTTTTTGGTGCATTTCCTGCGCCAGGTTATCGAGCTGGATCAGGTAATCGTCACCCACCGTCCACTTTTGGATAGCGGTATCCAGGTAACTGAAATGTCGAAAATTGCGATAGAACCAAATGATGCTCGTCACATCATCCGGGCTGTTGCCTCCCTGCAAGATGCCTTCGCGGGCGGCATTCAGATCGGGGGGGGACTGATCCAGCGCCAGGCGCAGATTGTGGCCTCCTTGCGGCACCCTGATGGCTTGCTGGTACTTATCAAAAATGGCCTGGTCGCGGCTGTCCGCGTACAGGTTGAGGTAGTAAATGGCATCTTTTTGACCCTTGGACCACAGGCTTTCGCCCGCTACATAGCCCCGAACTGCCGAAAGCATATAAAGGCTTACGCAGCCTAATAACGCCTGGAATAAAACCACCGCAATAAACGGCCAGACAATGCCCAGCAACCGCGGTGTACCAAGTTCACGTTTACGCTTCATGAGTTCCCTTTCATTCAGACTGCTGGATGAAAACCAGAGAAAATGCCTCACAGGTACTTGAGACTAGGCCAATTTCTGACAACCAAAACAACCAGACGTGCTGACCCTCTCTAAACGCGACGGGCAGGCAATCAGGCACATAAAAGAGATTGATGTTGGGGATTCAAGCACTCAACAGGGAAAACGCAACGTCGCCACCGGGTCAACTTTGCTGCAAGTGCCCGTATAACTTGGCGTAGAGGCCGCCTTCAGCCATGAGCTGTTGGTGATCGCCCTGCTCGGCAATGCGACCGCCATCAAACACCAATACCCGATCCGCCTGTTTTACCGCAGATAGGCGGTGGGCAATGATCAAAGTCGTGCGTCCGCTCAAGAATTTTCCCAAAGCGTGATGCAGGTTGTATTCCGTGGCAGCGTCCAGCGCACTGGTCGCCTCATCAAGGATCACCACTTTGGGATCGGCCAACACCATGCGCGCAATGGCCAAACGTTGCCGCTGACCGCCGGACAGGCGCACACCGGAGCGCCCGACAATACTGTCCAGTCCTTGGGGCAGGGTAGCAATGGTGCCGTCGAGTTGGGCGATTTCCAGCGCCCGCCAGCAAGCCTCGTCGGTGCGCTCGCGGCCCATGGTCAGATTGGCGCGCACCGTATCGTTGAACAGCGCCGGGTGTTGCAAGACCACGGCCACATGCTCACGAATGGTATCGAGACCGATGGCCGGCTGGCTGTCGCCGGCAAAGAAGATGCTGCCGGACTGAGGCGTGTAAAGCCCCAGCAGCAACTGAACAAGGGTACTTTTGCCGCCACCGCTGGCACCGACGATGGCCACCTTTTCGCCCGGTGCGATGGTCAGGTTGAGGTGATCCAGCACCCGCTCTTCGCCATAGCTGAAACACAGATCACGTACCTGCACCCCGACGGTCTGTCGCCCCGTGAAGGGGTCGGCACCGCCGGGATACTGCGGCTCGTCAGCGCGGGCCAGCAGTTGGTTGATACGTGTCACTGCCCCGCCCGCCGCATAAAACGCATATTGCAAGTTCAGCAGTTGCTCAACGGGGCCGATCATGAACCACAGGTAGCTGAAGACCGCCAGCATCTGGCCGATCGACAAATCCGAAAACAACACCGTTAACATCGCAGCGGCACGGAAAATATCGATCCCGAACTGGAACAACAACCCACTGGCACGGTTGGACGCGTCGCTTTTCCATTGCGAGGCCACGGCGAAATCGCGTACTTCCTTGGCACGGTGCCCAAGGCGCCCGAGGAAATAGCCCTGACGATTGCCGGCACGCACTTCCTGGATCGAATCCAGCGTTTCAGTCAGCGCCTGGGTAAACCGCGCCGTGCTGTCGTTTTCAAGCTTTTTAAGGTGTTTGACCCGTTTACCCAACTGCACCGTGGCGTAGATCACTAACGGATTGAACAGCAAGATCAACAGCGCCAACTGCCAGTGCATCCACAACAAAATCGCCGACGTGCCCACCAGCGTGAGCATCGCCACCAGAAACCGGCTCAAGGTCTCGCCCACGAACTTGTCCAGGGTGTCCAGGTCGGTCACCAGGTGCGTGGTCACGGTCCCGCTGCCCAGACTCTCGTATTCCGCCAGCGAGATGCGCTTGAGGCGCTCGATCAATCGCAGGCGGATGCGAAACACGATGTCCTTGGCCAACCGCGAAAACAGCCGCGCCTGGAGCACGTTGAACAACAATGCGCCACAACGCAGCATCAATGTCACCAGCAGCATCAGTCCGATATACCCCACTGAAGACTGCAATATGGTCGGCAAAAACTGATTCATCACTTTGAGCGCGGCATCGCCATTGCCCAGCAACACCTCGTCCACCAGCAAGGGCAGCAACAAGGGAATCGGCACACTGCACAGGGTGGCCAGTACTGCGACGCCATTGGCGATCCACAGCGCTTTTTTATGACGCAGGGCCAGTCGACGGATTTCGGCCCAGGTCAGGCGATCCGGTGGGGAAGTTGTCAGAGGGGATTCCTTGGCGTCAGGCACGCGCGGCACGATCCAGCCAGCGTCCGAGCAGATCGGACAAAGGCTCGAGTGCTTGATAGCCATTGGTTAGCAAGGCCAACTGGCCATTGCGTTCAGCCAACAGCGTCGGGAACCCGGCGATGCCCAAATCCTGCACCCAGGTAAAATCAGCCGCCGTTGCGGCATGTTGTTGCACACTGTCGAAAGCCGCCGCAAATTCGATGCGTGGCACACCCGCTGTTTCGGCCAGCTCCACCAGCACGCTGGCCTGGGTCACATCTCGGCCCTGCACGTAGAACGCCTGCTGGATCAAACCCAGCAGGGTCCACGCACAATCGGGGGCCAGGCTGCGCGCCGCGACGATAGCCCGGCAGGCAGGCTCGGTGTCGTACACAAAACCCTCGGGCAAGGCCCCGTCAAAGGTGAACGGCTGCCCGGTGGCCTCAGTGACCGCCTGCCAATGCTCCAGAATGTAGCGACGGGTGCCGGGTTCGAGCGCAGAGCCGCTGCCTGTACGCAACCCGCCAACCACCAGATGCAGCTCAACACCGGCCGCCTGCGCCTGCTCGACCAAGGCCCGGGCGGTGGGCGCAAACCCCCAGCACCACGAACACATGGGGTCCATCACATAAAGCAGGCGCGCTGACATGGCTCAGGCCTCGGCAGGTTTACGGTAGTTGTGGCCAATCGGGTGTGGCAGGTTACGGGCCTTGGCCAGTTCGATCTGCTTTTGGCGGTCGATGGCGCTGCGACGGGTTTTCTCGCTCAGCTTGTCCCAGCAATGCGGGCAACTGATACCCGGCTGATAATGCTCGGACTCACGGTCTGCCGCGCTGATCGGCGTGCGGCAGGCGTGGCACTGATCGTATTCGCCTTCGGTCAGGTCGTGGCGCACGGTGACACGGTTGTCGAACACGAAGCAGTCGCCCTGCCATTTGGTTTCTTCCTGAGGGACCTCTTCGAGGTACTTCAGGATCCCGCCCTTGAGGTGATAGACCTCGTCAAAGCCCTGACTGAGCATGTAGCTCGAGGCTTTTTCGCAACGAATGCCGCCCGTACAGAACATGGCGATTTTCTTGTGCCTGGCCGGGTCGAAGTTGGCTTTGATGTAGTCCGGGAACTCACGGAAGCTGGTGGTTTTAGGGTCGATAGCGCCTTCAAATGTACCGATAGACACTTCGTAGTCATTGCGCGTGTCGATCAGCAACACCTCTGGATCGCTAATCAGCGCGTTCCAGTTCTCGGGGTCGACGTAGGTACCGACTTTCTTGTTCGGGTCTACGCCTTCAACGCCGAGGGTGACGATTTCTTTCTTCAGCTTGACCTTGGTCCGGTAGAACGGCTGGTCGTCGCAGTAGGATTCTTTGTGGTCGATATCGACCATCCGCGGGTCATTCTTGAGCCAGGCCATCAGCCCGTCGATGCCTTCACGGCTGCCGGAAACCGTGCCGTTGATGCCTTCTTCAGCGATCAACAGGGTGCCTTTGATACCGTTTTCGACCATGGCGTTGAGCAAGGGCTCACGCAGTTCAACGTAGTCTTCAAGGGTGACGAATTTATACAGTGCAGCGACAACGATTGGCGCAGTCATGGGACGCTCTCCAGGTGGCTACCCTCGTAAGGGGTGAACCGGATCCAAAAAAAACGCGCCGGCTAAGCGGCGCGCTGCGGATTCTAGCAAAAAGCCAGCAGATTAAGCCAACGGGCGATCACCGCCGGCACAGGTCGGCGATGCCGGGGCTGTGCCGATTTTCGCCCATTCTTCAGGCGTGTACGTGTGCAAGGCCAACGCATGGAACTCGCCCATCAAGTCACCCAGGGTGGCGTATACCTTTTGGTGACGCTTGACGCTGTTGAGCCCGGCAAACTCCTCGCTGACCACCACGGCCTTGAAGTGCGTCTGCAACCCGCGGCTGTGCATGTGGCTTTCATCCAGCACGCTCAGGTGCACGGGCTGCAACGCACTCAGCGCCGATTCAATACGTTGTTGCATGTTCATTCAGGCTCCGCTTACTTCTTTTTGGCCGGGGCCGCTTTTGGCTCCAGCTCAGCGGTCATGTCCGCCAGCAGCTTGTTGACCACCGGTACGGCGCTCTCCAGTTTGGCCTGGGTCATTTGCGCCGATTGCTGCGTCAGCTGAGGCATTTTTTCCAGCACTTTTTTACCCAGTGGCGACTGGTAGAACGCAACCAGTTCCTTGAGCTCGGGTTCGCTGAAGTTGGTGGTGTACAGCTTGACCATGTCCGGCTTCAGCTTGTCCCAGCCAATGGCCTGGTCCAGCGCGGTGTTGGCCTTGGCCTGGTAGGTTTCCAGCAGGGCTTTCTTGGAGGCAGGTGCTTTGGTCTGCTCAAAACGCTGAGCGAACATTTGCTGCACTTGCATGTATACCGGGGTACCCAGCTTGTCGGCATGGGCCAGCTTCAGGAAGGTTTCAGCACTGGCAGCGTGGCTGGCAGCATCGGCAAAAACCTGGCCGCTGGCGCATACCAGAGCAACTGCTGTACAGATGGCGCGAAGACGGGTCATCGAGTTTCCTTTATCTAGCAAGCGAGGTCGAACCCCAAGGACGCCCATTCTGCGCCTAACAAAGTGTGTCACTCAACCCCGGCGCTGAGAGGGGGAGGTTCATCCTGTCGACAAAAGTCGATAGAACCAAAGATTGAACCCCTTTCCCCGATACACGCCTAAGCTCAGTGATCACATTCTGAGAGGAAGCAGCCTGATGAGCCGTATCGAAACCGACAGCCTGGGTGAAGTGAATGTGCCGGAAGAGGCCTATTGGGGCGCGCAGACCCAACGTTCGCTGATCAACTTTGCCATCGGCAACGAGAAAATGCCGCTGCCGGTGTTGCATGCACTGGTACTGATCAAAAAAGCTGCGGCCCGGGTCAATGACCGCAATGGCGACTTGCCTGCTGACATTGCACGCCTGATCGAACAGGCCGCCGATGAAGTGCTGGCCGGAGAACACGATGACCAGTTCCCGCTGGCCGTTTGGCAGACCGGCAGCGGCACCCAAAGCAACATGAACGCCAACGAAGTGCTGGCCGGGCGCGCCAACGAGCTGGCCGGCAAGGGCCGGGGCGGCAAGTCGCCCGTGCACCCTAATGACCACGTCAACCGCTCCCAAAGCTCCAACGACTGCTTTCCCACGGCCATGCATATCGCCGTGGCCAAAGCCGTGCATGAACACTTACTGCCCGCGATCAGCGAACTGACCGGCGGCCTGGCAGAACTGTCGGCGCGCCACATGAAACAGGTGAAAACCGGACGCACCCACATGATGGATGCCACGCCGATCACCTTTGGTCAGGAAGTGTCTGCGTTTATAGCGCAATTGGATTACGCCGAACGCGGCATCTACGCGGCAATGCCCGCTGTCTATGAATTGGCCCAGGGAGGCACCGCTGTCGGGACGGGTTTGAACGCGCCCCACGGTTTTGCCGAGGCCATTGCTGCGGAATTGGCGGCGCTGTCCGGCTTGCCGTTCATCACGGCCCCCAACAAATTCGCTGCACTGTCGGGTCATGAGCCATTAACCAACCTGTCGGGGGCTCTCAAAACCCTCGCCGTCATGTTGATGAAATTGGCCAACGACTTCCGCCTGCTGGGTTCGGGGCCACGCGCGGGCTTGGCCGAAATAAAACTTCCGGCCAATGAGCCGGGCAGCTCAATCATGCCGGGCAAGGTCAACCCGACCCAGTGCGAGGCGCTGTCAATGCTGGCCTGCCAAGTCATGGGCAATGATGTGACGATCGGCTTTGCTGCCAGCCAGGGTCATTTGCAACTCAACGTGTACAAACCGGTCATCATCCACAACCTGCTGCAGTCGATCCAATTGCTGGCAGACGGCTGCAGCAACTTCCAGAAGCATTGCGTCGCAGGGCTGGAAGTCGATGCGGCAAAAATGGCCGAACACTTGGAACGCGGCCTGATGCTGGTGACCGCGCTCAACCCGCATATCGGTTATGACAAATCGGCAGAAATTGCCAAAAAAGCCTATGCCGAGGGCCTGACCCTGCGCGAGGCCGCACTGGCGCTGGGTTATTTGACGGACGAAGAGTTCGACCAGTGGGTACGGCCCGAGAACATGCTGGGAACAGGCAAACACTGACATCCGCCCCGCCTGCCCTCACAGCTGCGCAGCGCGTGGCTGCGAGGTCAGGCGCCGCCTCTGCCGCCCTTACTTCTTGCGCTTTTTATCGTGCTTGTCACGCTTCTCGAACGCGGCTTCCAGCGCGTCATTGATTGTGCGTAGCACCTTGACCCGCGCCCAGCGCTTGTCGTTGGCTTCCACCAGGGTCCAGGGCGAAATCTCGGTGCTGGTGCGGTCCACCATGTCGCACACGGCGGTGCGGTACTCGTCCCACTTTTCGCGGTTGCGCCAGTCTTCTTCGGTAATTTTGAAACGTTTGAACGGGATCGTTTCGCGCTCCTGAAAACGTTCCAGCTGGGTGTCTTTGTCAATCGCCAGCCAAAACTTGACCACGATGACGCCCGCATTGCTGAGCTGCTCTTCGAAGTCGTTGATCTCGCCATATGCACGCAACCAGTCCTGCAGCGGGCAAAAGCCTTCAATGCGTTCCACCAATACGCGTCCGTACCAGGAGCGGTCAAAGATGGTGAACTTGCCCCGTGCCGGGATCTGCCGCCAAAAGCGCCACAGGTAAGGCTGAGCACGCTCATCTTCCGAAGGGGCCGCAATTGGCACGATGCTGTATTGACGAGGGTCAAGCGCCGCCGCCACGCGACGAATCGAGCCGCCCTTGCCCGCCGCATCGTTGCCTTCAAATACCGCGACCAGCGCGTGACGACGCATACGCTTGTCACGCATCAGACCGGACAGGCGCGCTTGCTCGGTAATCAACTGTTCTTGATAGTCGTCCTTGTCCAGACGGTGGGTCATGTCCAGACAATCGAGCAGGCTCTTGCCATCAATATGCGCCGGCAATGGCGGTACGCTGATCGAGCGCACCCGGGCTTTGGGCGTGTTGATGGCCGCCTGCAAACCTTCCAGCAGGATCTTGCCCACAGTCAGGCTGCGGTAGTACGGATCCACCCCTTCCACGATGTTCCACGGCGCATAGTCGCGACTGGTGCGACGGATCATGCGCTCACCAAAATGCACCACTTTGTCGTAGGTTTCAGACTGTTGCCAGTCCAGCGGGCTGATGCGCCAACTGTGCAGCGGGTCGTCTTTCAAGGCTTTGAGCCTGGCTTTCATTTGCTTTTTAGACAGGTGAAACCAGAACTTCAAAATCACTGCGCCTTCATTGCACAGCAGTTTTTCCAGGCGCTCGGCACCGTTGATCGCCTGATCGAGCACCGCATCCTTGAAATGGCCATGCACCCGCCCTTGCAGCATCTGGCTGTACCAGTTGCCAAAGAACACCCCCATCCGCCCTTTGGCCGGCAGTTGACGCCAGTAACGCCACGCCGGAGGGTGCGCCAGCTCTTCATCGGTCTGGGTATCGAAGGTGCGCACTTCGATCAGGCGCGGGTCCATCCATTCATTAAGTAACTTGACCGTTTCGCCCTTGCCAGCGCCTTCGATGCCATTGATCAACACAATCACCGCAGAGCGTTTCTGCTGGTGCAGTTCGTACTGGGCCTCAAGCAAGGCTTCGCGCAGCGCAGGCACTTCGTTGTCGTACGTTTCTTTGTCGATGAAGTGGCCGATTTCAGCGGATTCGAACATGGAAAGCTCCCTGGCAAGATGCCCACAAGACTAGCGGAATGATCTGTCATGCGTAGGAAAGAATGCTCACACACCTGTCAGGGATCATTCCCGCTTCTGCCAATCCGCTAGAATGACCGCCTTGCCGATGCCGAGCCCCCTATGACAATTGAAATGCCCAATGCCCAGCTCGACTGGGATGACCAGGGTCGCCCCCATTCGCGACTGTTTGACGACGTGTACTTTTCGGACAAATCGGGTCTGGAGGAAACCCGTTATGTCTTTATCGAACAGAATGCCCTCAGAGAGCGTTTTGCCGCCCTGCCCGCCAACGCGCCATTTGTGATTGGTGAAACCGGCTTCGGCACCGGGCTTAATTTTCTGTGCGCATGGCAGCTGTTTGACGAAACCGCGCCGCCCGACGCTCGCCTGCATTTCATCAGTGTCGAAAAATACCCGCTGACCCGCGAGGACTTGCAACGCGCCCTTGGGCTATGGCCTGAACTGGCGACTTACAGCGAACAGTTGCTGGCCAGCTATTTCGCCATTCATCCGGGGTTTCAAACCCTAAGCCTGGCCAATGGCCGGGTCACCCTGACCTTGTTGATCGGTGACGTGCTGGAACAGCTACCGCAGCTGGATGCACAGGTCGACGCCTGGTTTCTGGACGGCTTTGCCCCGGCGAAAAACCCGGACATGTGGACGCCCGAACTGTTTGTGCAGTTGGCACGCCTGGCCGCACCCGACGCCACCATCAGCACGTTCACCAGCACCGGCTGGGTGCGCCGCGCCTTGAACGAGGCCGGCTTCAAGATGCGCCGCACGCCCGGCATCGGACACAAGTGGGAGATTCTGCGGGGCGTGTTCCTGGGCGCGCCACAAACAGCCGTGCCAGTCGCGGGCGAAAAACCCTGGTTCGCACGCCCGCCTAAGCCCCAGGGCCCCCGCACTGCACTGGTGATCGGTGGTGGACTGTCAGGCTGCGCCAGTGCCAATAGCCTGGCCAGGCGCGGTTGGAAGGTGACTGTACTGGAGCGTCACGAACGGCTCGCCAAAGAAGCATCGGGCAACCCACAGGGCGTGTTGTACCTCAAGCTTTCCGCCCACGGCACCGCACTGTCGCAGATGATCGTGTGTGGTTTCGGTTACACCCGTCGCGTGCTTGAGCAGTTGCAGCGCGGCCGCGACTGGGATGACTGTGGCGTACTGCAACTGGGCTTTAATGCCAAGGAAGCAGACCGTCAGGCGCAACTGGCCGACGCCTTTTCTCCTGCTTTAGTCCATTGGCTGGATCAGGCGCAGGCGCAAGCAAAGGCCGGTGTTGCGTTAGCCCATGGCGGTCTGTTCTACCCCGAAGGTGGCTGGGTGCACCCGCCTGCGTTATGCCAGTTTCAGACCTTGCACCCCAACGTGAAGGTCTTGACCCACCATGACGTGTTGCAACTCAACAACGTGGATAGCCAGTGGCAAGCGCTGCAGGACGACCGCGTTCTGGCCAGTGCGTCGGTGGTGGTATTGGCAGGTGCCGCCGAGGTCAAACGCTTCCCGGCCAGCAGCGGCTTGCCGCTCAAACGCATTCGCGGGCAGATCACTCAGTTGGTCGAAACGGCTGACAGTGCGGCACTGAAAACAGTCGTCTGTGCCGAGGGGTATGTGGCCCCCGGCCGACTTGGCGAGCACACGGTGGGTGCCAGCTTCGATTTTCACAACGACGATTTAACCACCACGCCTGAAGGCCATCAGGGCAATCTGGATTTGCTGGAAGAAATTTCGCCGGACTTGGTACAACGCCTCGGCAAGGGCAACCTGGACCCTGCGACGTTACAGGGTTGGGCGGCCTTCCGTTGCACCAGCCCCGATTACCTGCCCATCGTCGGCCCGCTGGCCGAACCTGAAGCGTTCGCCCAAGCCTATGCCGTGCTGGGCAAGGACGCCCGGCAGGTGCCCGACATCCCGTGCCCTTGGCTGGATGGCCTGTATGTGAACAGCGGCCATGGTTCGCGCGGCCTGATTACCGCCCCGCTGTCGGGCGAGTTGTTGGCTGCATGGATCAATAATGAACCGTTGCCCATGCCAAGGGCTGTGGCCCACGCCTGTCACCCCAATCGCTTTGCGGTACGCGCATTGGTGCGCAGGCTATAAGCGCTCACCCTCAACTTGGCAGTGCTGCAGGCAGCACTGCCAGGGTTTTACTCAAACTCCAGGCATCCACTGCCGCTTCCATGGCAGCGCGTACCTCGCTGACAAGCCGTAAATAACGCTCACTGTTCATCTCAGGGGATTTGCGCAGCAATTCGCTCAACTGTTCAAAATAAGGCGCGGTCAGGTGCGAAAACTCCGCCTGATGGTTGCGGATCAGCTGCGCCCGCCAGAACTCTGTTCGGCTGATAAAGTTGGCCAGCGCAGCGGTTTTTTCGGCTACCTCAACCCGCGCACGGGCATCCTCCAGATCGGCTTGGGTCACCCCGGCAATCTCCTTGAACGTCATGCTGCGCGGTTGATCCGGCAAACCCAGCACCTGAGCCAGACCGGTTCTGTAAGCCAAATGCACTTCGACGTCATCAGGCGCCGGTCCACCTGCGGCCACACGGGCTTCGCACACTTCACTGGCCACTTTACCCACCTGATCCAACCTGAACAGACCCGTGGCAAAGCTCAGCAGCTCGGACTCCTGTGCCGGGCCCTGCGCTTCAAGCCGGGCCAGGTGCAAGGTTATCTCTAATGCACTGAAGGTCATGGCGACACTGTCTGTGCAACTGCGCGGGGCTGCGGCGATGCTCAGCAAATCTCGGCGCAGCGTGGAGCTTTCGCTCGCCGCTTCAATCATTTCCCACACTCGACGGCTTAAATCCTGACGCACAGTCTGGGCGTCAGCGGTGGTGGTCAAGCGGCTGATCACCGTGAAGAAGTCTTCAGACGCCGGTTCGGCCTTCAGCTCGGCCCACAACCGTTCACGCCGCACACGTTCATGATTGGTAATCCCCGAGGTCCAGAACTCAAAGGCGGCCGCTTCGCTCATCAAATCCTCGGTGTTGATCCCCAGGCTGCTACCGCCCTGAGACACAAAGCGCGCCAGACGCAGACGGGCGGCGGGTGATAGAGGATTACCCGACAGGGAGATATTGCGCGTGAGGGTGGGCGACGTCTGGTACACCAGCTCGGGAATGTCGACCAACTGGTTTTCCCGCAGATCGGCCGCTTCTAGCAGCGGTCGCGAAATCAGCCCCGCAGGCCATTGTTGAATCCAGGTGCGACGCAAGTACACACGGCGCAGGTAGGGAAGTCCGCTCAAATCCAGCAACGGCCCGAGCAAGTTGTCATTCAAATCCAACGTTTCAAGCCGGTGCATTGACCTCATAACCGCCGCATCCGCTGACGAGAGGTACAGCAGGTTGTGCGCCAATGACAAATGACGCAGTCGGGGCATCCTGGCCAATTGCGGCGGCAGGTAAACCATTCGGTTGTGGTCCATCTGCAACGACGTCAGGCCGGTGAAATGCTCCAGAAACGAAGCCGCGGTGTCACGGCAATTCATGTGGTTCAGGTTCAAGTCGGTGACATGACTGAAGTCGATCTGCGCCGCGAGCCGAGGCAGATTGCCTACACGCAAGCCATTGAGGTTCAACTCGTAGGTCTGACTTTGACTGACCCAGGGCATGTGTGTCGGATCTTTACGCCAACTGCGCTCTATCAGTCCCGCCGCCTGGTATCGGCTTTCCGGGTAGTCATGCAGCGCGGGTGCGCCGGACATTTCTGAAGGGGCAACGTTAATCCATTCCTGAAGGGGCAACGTTAATCCATTCCTGAAGGGTTTCACGCAACAGGTTTCGTTGACGTTTGCGGGCGCGCACATACAGCAGCGGGTCTTGTTGACTCTCCGTGATTGAGTCCAGATACGCCTGCACGTAATCATCGTGGAACTCGGGATACAGGTCGCGCACTCGACGGCGTAAAGAACGGGAGTAGCGTCCTTGATCCAGCCCGCACAACGGATACCCCAATTGGCCATTGGCCATGCGCGCAGGCGCTTTAAAGCGCGGCTTGATCGATTGCATGCCCAAGGCCTGTGCGCACGCTTCACGCTGACTGGCCGCCATGAAACCCAAGGCAGCGTTAAAGCGAGCCTCTTCATTAGCCGTCGAAAACCCCAACGTTTCACGCTCGGCCTTACTCAACAGTTTAAAAACGGCGCTCGACAACAGGGCATCTTCACCGGGTTGCAGCGCATAACGTCCGCGTTCAAGCACGTAGCGCTGATAACCCTGCCCGGTTTTAACAATTAATCGCGCCGGGTGGGGGTCGCGGCCCCAGCGTTGCAAGGATGCGCCGAAGGTCGAGCCGTCCCGCAGCTCACATGAAACGCTGGCCGGCCAATGGGGCAATTGATCGAGAAAGTGCCTGATCAGTCGCTCGGTATCCGCTGCCGCAGGCGTGTGCGAGGTCAGGTAAAAGCCTTCAAAGGCGCGGTTCAAGCGTCCATCGTATAAGTACGCACGCGCATGTTCCGCCAAGGGTAATGGCACCTTACCCGCGCTCAAGCTGGCGCGTTGCACATCGGTGGCCGACGCCACCAACGACTGCGCAACGGGTTGCGGCAGACCGGGGAACACCGCCTCAATGGTCTTGACCCGGGGGGAGTCCGACACATTGAAGCGCCCGTACAGACGCTCGAACAGCGCCCCGCGATGATCACGGGCATACCCGCTCAACGCGTTGGCCAGGGATGCAACGGGCAACGGTGACACGGGGATTTCGCGACCCAGTAGTCCCTGCATTTGCTCTACGGACAACGCCGTCAGAACCGCTTCAAGCACCTTGCCTTGCTCAAGGGTTGGGTGGGTAATACTGATCCGGTTCGCGCCCTGCGCAACGCCATACTCAAGGTCGCGGCCCCCGGCCCCGTTGATCAGCGTCAGCCCCTTACCTGCAGGCCACCCCGGTAAATCCGGCAGCAGGCTCAATTGCAGGTCAGCCCATTTAGCATGGGTGTAGTCACCCGTCTGCATGTGTTCAATGAAATCGCTGATTTGACGGTCTATCTCAAAGCGTTTCAGGCTCACACTCAATAGCGGGGGTGGCACCAGATTCTCCAGATGAACCCTGCGCATGACGTCTGGCTCGGTGCCCGTCAATACCATCACTCGCGCCAGCGACGGTTCGTCCAAACTGGAAAAGTGATGGCCCAACCGCCCCAGTAACAGGCCGCTGCCCTCCCATTCCAGCGGGCGTTCATGTGCGTGCTGCCAGGCACCGTGCTGATTGTGCAGCAACCCCGGCTTGTACGCGTGTGGCCGACGCGGGTGGACAATACGCCACTGCCGGGCCGCGCTGTCGTGCTCCACGGCAAAGTGCTTGCCATTGACCGTGACAAGTTGCTTGCCTTCAACGTTGAAAAAACCTTGAGCGTCCCGCGTGTACTGATGCAGCTCGGCCGCACCGCTGTGTGCGTAATGCTTCACCTGTTTATTCCATAACCGGGCCGTGCCGTCCTGACGAATGACGGGCTGAAAGTCTTCAAAATAACTGTGGGTGGCTGCACTCAAGCGGTTGGTGAGTTTTTTAACCACTACGCCCCCAACCACCGTGGCGGCCGTGGCGGCCATGTCCAGCGCCACGTTCAACAAGTGCTCACGCGCATGATCAACATCCCCATGGGCCCAGTCATCAACGCCTTCGTACACCTCTACAAGCATTTGCCCCACCGCAAGGGCCAACATCGCGCCGCCCAGCACTGGCACAAACAAGGACGCCACATTGACGATAAACAAGCCGACACCCTGGTAGAGCTGCCATTTCTTCTCGCGCTCCTGCGCATCCAGCACGCCCGTAGGAACGGCCAGCACTTGGGCTTCGGCAAACATGTTTTTTAATTGCACCGCACACAGGTAATGCGCAGCGCTCAAGCTCAAGGGCGTCGTGACCAGCCCCATTCGTTCGGGGAGGGCCCGCACCTTCTGCAAAAACACAGGCCGGTCGCCCAGGGCAACAAAACGTGAGAAAAAATCCACGTACTCTGATCGTCGCAGCCGGACCTTCAACTCTTCAATGAAGACCTGCAGCGAACTGAACTCAAAGAACGGTGCCACGGGATCATTGGGGATGTAGACGATCACCCGCTGATCGGGATGCAGCAAGGGCGCATTTGCCGTAAAGATCACAACCCCGTCAATCACGCTATCGAGCAGTGACAACGAACTGAGCTGAAGGGGTTTGCCGTCCAGTGTTGCGCCACGCCCCCTCGTTCCCGAGGAAGCGTGCTCGCCCAGCAGGGCAATCAGGGCTGTATGGGCAGAGTCGCTGATGTGTTTTTTCAGGAACGCTACGCGGGCATCGACCTCCATGTCATAACGTTTGAGCAAACGCAGGTTGGACTCAGTCTCCTGCTCCCTGACGCTTTGCGCTGTCACCCCGCTGGGCGCCACTCCCAAGAAGTCTTGCAGGTACTGCTGATATTTGAGCCCCAAGTTAAGCTCGCGGCACAACGCCGCAAAGTGGCGCGGATGCACAGGGCTGATTGCCCCCTGTTGCCGCGTCAGGCGAATCCGGCTTTGCGGATTGAAGCCGCCAGGAAGAGCCTCGTCTTCGGAAAAGTTCTGAAGCGCCGCCCACAGCAGCGTTTTGGGCTCATCCAGCAAGGTGTAATGGCGAATCGTGGCAAGGAGCGTGTCGTCCGTGATCAGGTGCACATGCACGATGTGCAGGTGATCATGAAAAATGTCGAGCGCGTGGCCAAAGCGACGTTTGACCTCCGCTGCCAGAAGCGGGGCGCAATACGCTTCAATGCCTTCCAGTTCGGAAAAACGCTGGCCGGACAAGGCATGGTAAGCGCGGCTTTGAGCCATGGCCGTGTTCAACGCCTTGATGGCATCCGGTGTTGCATTCACCAGCCACTTGGGCATATGCCCGCGAACGAGTTCCAGGGGTTCCAACTCACTCAGGGTGGAATCACGGGCATCAAGGGGTAACGTTAGGGGGCTATCAGTCATATCAACCGCTCGGGGCAAGGACGAAGAAGCACTCCACGCTATCCCCGCACGGCTTGTGCAATGACCTAGATAAATATGACCGGTGCAAATCCTGCGCCCAGTTCACAGCCTTGACCGGGAATTGACGAACGGTCCCCTCGGCATTCAGGCCTTTTAATCCCGATTTTTTCACAGCGCGAATGGGTGCAGGCCAGCCTGGGAGCCGCGCCAAGGCCTATGGAGGCTCCAAGGCTGCGCACGGCATTTCCGGCTGTGGCTGCAAAAAAAGAGCAAGCCCCCTGACCACTCGCGAACTTTTTTGAACGATCGCGCTTTCCAGGGACTCACAAAAACCAAGTCACTAAAAGCGGCGCGCTCTGACTGTGTATTCGCGCCGGAAGGATCGGGAGACAGGTCAGAGCAACATGTCCGATCCGAAACAGGGCCTGAACGCTACGGGTTGTTAGCACTGCGTACGCTGGGTTCGAGACACGGCAAAACGACCGACACCCGTCACACGTATGCCACGGTGTTTGAGAGACGGGATGAACTCGGCGTTTATTGCCCCACCCAACGTGGTCTCGGCGTGCAGAACGTGCTTTCGATCTCTGCAACGCAGTACGCAGTGCGTACTGCACTCACAGCAGTAGCGAGAGAGGCCCGGATTTAAAAGGGTTCAAGCAGTATGTGCGGATTAGCTGGAGAGTTACGTTTTGATCAACAACCTGCCGACCTGGCAGCCATCGAACGCATCACCCACCACCTTGCACCCCGTGGCCCCGATGCCTGGGGATTTCACAGCCAAGGGCCGATAGCCCTCGGGCATCGCCGGCTGAAAATCATGGACCTGTCCGATGGTTCAGCCCAGCCAATGATCGATAGCCAATTGGGCCTTTCACTGGCGTTCAACGGTGCGATCTACAACTTCCCCGAACTGCGCGCTGAACTCGAAGCCCTCGGTTATGCCTTTTACTCCGGGGGCGACACCGAAGTGTTGCTAAAGGGTTATCACGCGTGGGGCGAGGCGATGCTGCCCAAGCTCAATGGCATGTTTGCCTTTGCCATTTGGGAGCGTGATGCCAAGCGCCTGTTCATTGCCCGCGACCGTTTGGGCGTGAAGCCACTGTACCTGTCGCGCACCGGCGAACGCTTGCGCTTCGCCTCTACCCTGCCGGCCCTGCTCAAAGGCGGCGACATCAGCCCGATGCTCGATCCGGTTGCATTGAACCACTACCTGAATTTCCACGCCGTGGTGCCAGCACCGCGCACCCTGATTGCCGGTATCGAAAAACTGCCGCCTGCCACGTGGCTTCGCATCGACGCCCAAGGCAATACCGAACAGCACACTTGGTGGACGTTACCGTATGGCCCTCACGCCGACGAAACTCACCTGACACTGGAAGACTGGCGCGACCGTGTACTCGACAGCACCCGTGAAGCTGTGGCTATTCGCCAGCGCGCAGCGGTGGATGTCGGCGTACTGCTCTCGGGCGGCGTGGACTCCAGTTTGTTGGTGGGGCTGTTGCGGGAAGTCGGCGTACAAGACTTGTCGACCTTTTCCATCGGTTTTCAGGACGCAGGTGGCGAACGCGGGGACGAATTCCAGTATTCGGACCTGATTGCCAAGCACTACGGCACGCGTCATCACCAACTGCGCATTGGCGAACACGAAATCATTGAGCAACTGCCCGCAGCGTTCCGCGCCATGAGCGAGCCAATGGTCAGCCATGACTGCATCGCGTTTTACTTGCTGTCGCGGGAAGTCGCCAAGCATTGCAAAGTGGTACAGAGCGGCCAGGGCGCCGATGAACTGTTTGCCGGCTACCACTGGTACCCGCAGGTCGATGGCGCCAGCGATCCCTATGCCGCCTATCGCGAGGCTTTTTTTGATCGCAGCTATGACGATTACAAAGCCACTGTGCAGCCACAGTGGCTAACGGCCAATGACGCCGCCGGGGACTTTGTACGCGAGCACTTCGCCCAGCCCGGTGCCGACGCTGGCGTGGACAAGGCGCTGCGCCTGGACAGCACGGTGATGCTAGTGGATGACCCGGTCAAACGCGTCGATAACATGACCATGGCCTGGGGCCTTGAAGCCCGTACGCCGTTTCTCGACTACCGGCTGGCCGAACTGTCAGCGCGTATCCCGGCACGTTTCAAACTGCCGGATGGCGGCAAGCATGTGCTAAAAGAAGCTGCGCGGCTGGTGATCCCCAGTGAAGTCATTGACCGTAAGAAAGGTTATTTCCCGGTCCCCGGCCTGAAACACTTGCAAGGCGACACCCTGAACTGGGTGCGTGATTTGCTGCTCGACCCCAGCCAGGACCGCGGCCTGTTCCAGCCTGCCATGCTGGACCGCCTGCTGACCCACCCGCAAAGCCAGTTAACGCCGCTCAACGGCTCCAAGTTGTGGCAACTGGCCGCCCTGAACCTGTGGCTGAGCGAACAAGGAATCTAACCCATGAAACCCCTCGCCACCGCCTACAGCCAACGCTTGTTGCGCGGACAAGCCCCGACTTACGAACGACTGCAAGCGCGTTTTGCCGAAGACGGCAGCGCGCTCGATGCCCAGCCGGTAGCCGTGCACTGCGGCTGGGGACGCCTGCTGATCGGGCACACCTTTCCCGACCCGGCCAGCTTGGCCAACGAACTCTTGAATGAGCAAACCGGCGAGCGTGATATCGCCCTGTATGTGGCAGCGCCGCAACAGGTCCTGGCACAGTCGCCCCAGCAGTTGTTTCTCGATCCCTCGGACACCTTGCGCCTGTGGTTTACCGACTACCGTCAGGCCACCCGCGTGTTTCGCGGCTTTCGTATTCGCCGGGCGCAAACCGATGCTGATTGGGATGCCATCAATTCGCTGTACATCGCCCGCAACATGTTGCCGATTGACCCAACGCTGCTGACTGCCCGCCATCAGGGCGGCCCGGTGTACTGGATCGCGGAAGATGAAGACAGCGGCGCGGTGATCGGCAGCGTCATGGGGTTGAATCACCATACCGCCTTTCACGACCCGGAAAACGGCAGCAGCCTGTGGTGCCTGGCGGTCGATCCGCTGTGCCCGCGCCCCGGGGTCGGTGAGGTGCTGGTCCGCCATCTGGTGGAGCATTTCATGAGCCGTGGCCTGAGTTACCTCGACCTGTCGGTGCTGCACGACAACCAGCAAGCGAAGAATCTCTACAGCAAGCTCGGGTTTCGCACCCTCTCGACCTTTGCCATCAAGCGCAAGAATGGCATTAACCAGCCGCTATTTCTCGGCCCAGGCCCTGAAGCCGGGCTCAATCCTTATGCACGGATCCTGGTGGAAGAAGCCTACAAGCGCGGGATCGACGTGCAGATTGATGACGCCTCGGCCGGGCTGTTCACCCTCAGCCACGGCGGACGGCGCATTCGGTGCCGCGAGTCGCTGTCGGACCTGACCAGCGCCATCAGCATGAGTTTGTGTCAGGACAAAAGCCTGACCCACAAGGTGTTGAGTGACGCGGGCCTGAGCTTGCCGACGCAACAACGGGCGGGTGGAGCCGACGATAACCTGGCGTTTCTGGAGCAACACAGACGCATCGTGGTCAAACCGCTGGACGGCGAGCAAGGCAATGGCGTGGCCGTTGACTTGAGCGATATTGAGCAGGTGCAGCAGGCCATCGAAGCTGCACGAACGTTTGACAGTCGCGTGCTGCTGGAAAGTTTCCACGAAGGCCTCGACCTGCGCATTGTGGTGATCGGCTTTGAAGTGGTGGCCGCCGCTATCAGGCGCCCCGCGCAGGTGGTGGGCGATGGTCACCACAGTATCCTGCAACTGATTGAAGCGCAGAGCCGCCGACGTCAGGCCGCCACCGATGGCGAGAGCCGCATTCCCGTCGATGCTGAAACCGAGCGCACCGTACAGGCGGCCGGCTATGAGTTCACCCATATTCTGCCAGCCGGGGAAGTGTTGGCTGTGCGCCGCGCCGCTAACCTGCACACCGGCGGGTGCCTGGAAGATGTCACGGACATCTTGCACCCGGTGCTGGCGGATGCCGCGGTGCGTGCCGCTCGGGCGCTGGACATCCCCGTGGTAGGGCTCGACCTGATGGTGCCCGCTGCCGACCAACCCGAGTACGTGTTTATCGAAGCCAATGAGCGGGTCGGGCTGGCCAACCATGAGCCACAACCTACCGCCGAACGTTTTATCGACTTGTTGTTTCCTCACCGTCAGCCTGTGCCGTAGGTCCAGTCGCTGAACATCCCATCAGGCCCCCGTACGCAGCGCGTGCGGTGGGTCTCGCGTCAGGAGTGTTTATGAATCGCACGTTCCCCGAACCCGACCTCGATTACCTGCAACGGGTATTGCTGGAAATGCTAGCCATCCCCAGCCCCACAGGTTTCACCGATACCATCGTGCGCTACGTGGCCGAACGCCTTGAGGAATTGGGTATTCCCTTTGAACTCACCCGGCGCGGCACGTTACGCGCCACCCTAAAGGGGCAGAAAAACAGCCCGGATCGCGCTGTCTCTGCGCACCTGGACACCATTGGCGCCAGCGTACGGGCAATCAAGGACAACGGGCGTCTGGTACTGGCTCCGGTGGGTTGCTGGTCCAGCCGGTTTGCCGAAGGCAGTCGCGTAAGCCTGTTTACCGACAACGGTGTCATCCGCGGCAGTGTGTTGCCCTTGATGGCGTCCGGTCATGCATTCAATACCGGAGTGGATGAACTGCCGATCAGTTGGGACCATATCGAGTTGCGTCTGGACGCCTATTGCGCGACCCGGGCCGATTGCGATTCGCTGGGGGTCAACGTGGGAGACTTTGTCGCCTTCGACCCGTTGCCAGAGTTCACCGAAAGCGGTCATATCAGCGCCCGCCACCTGGATGACAAAGCCGGGGTGGCTGCACTGCTGGCAGCCTTGAAAGCCATTGTGGAAAGTGGCGAGCAGCCGCAAATCGACTGTCACCCGCTGTTCACCATCACCGAAGAGACGGGTAGCGGGGCTGCCGCGGCACTGCCTTGGGACGTGAGTGAGTTTGTCGGCATCGACATTGCCCCGGTCGCCCCAGGCCAGCATTCCAGCGAACACGCCGTGAGCGTCGCAATGCAGGACTCAGGCGGCCCTTATGACTATCACTTGTCGCGGCACTTGTTGCGTCTGGGGGCGGAGAACGAACTGCCTGTGCTTCGGGATATGTTTCGCTACTACTTCAGCGATGCGCACTCGGCGGTCACGGCGGGGCATGACATACGCTGTGCGCTGCTGGCATTTGGCTGTGATGCCACCCACGGCTATGAGCGCACGCACATCGATAGCCTGGCGGCGTTAAGTCGATTACTGGGGGCGTACATGATGAGCCCGCCGGTGTTTGCCAGCGATGCACAACCTGCGCAAGGCTCACTGGACAGGTTCAGTCACCAGCTGGAGCACGACACACAAATGGAGAGCGACACCCGGGTGCCATCGGTTGACAGCCTGGTTGGGGATAACCGGAGCTGAAAAACACCGCTCACCCCAACCGCCTCCCGCAAGGACAGGGTTGGGGTGGGCGCTATCAGACGTCGGCCTGCGCCCCTTCAAACCACGCCAGTTTTTCACGCAGCAACACCACTTCGCCGACGATGACCAAGGTGGGCGCATGCACTTCGTGCTCTGCCACCAAGGTGGCCAAATTGGCCAGCGTGCCGGTGAACACCCGCTGATTGGTCGTGGTGCCCTGCTGGATCAACGCTGCCGGGGTATCAGCGGCGCGACCATGTTTGATCAACTGTTCGCAGATGATCGGCAACCCCACCAGCCCCATGTAAAACACCAGGGTTTGCGCCGGGGCGACCAGATCGCTCCAAGGCAAATTGCTGGTGCCATCCTTCAAGTGGCCGGTGACGAATCGAACCGACTGCGCGTAGTCACGGTGGGTCAACGGAATCCCGGCGTAGGCGGCACAACCGCTGGCCGCCGTGATCCCCGGCACCACCTGGAACGGAATTCCATGGGCGGCCAGCTCTTCGATTTCCTCACCGCCGCGCCCAAAGATGAACGGATCGCCACCTTTAAGGCGCACCACACGCTTGCCCTGCTTGGCCAGGTCCACCAGTTGCTGGTTGATCTGATCTTGCGGAACCGCATGTTCGGCACGGCGCTTGCCGACATAAATGCGCTCGGCATCACGGCGGCACAGTTCAAGGATTGCAGGTGCCACCAAGCGGTCGTACAGCACCACATCGGCTTGTTGCATCAAACGCAGTGCGCGGAATGTGAGCAAGTCCGGATCGCCCGGCCCGGCTCCTACCAGGTAAACCTCGCCGGTAGCCAGGGTCGCCTCGCCATTGATTTTGGCCAGCAACAAGCGCTCCGCTTCGCCACCCTGCCCGGCCAACTGGCGATCGGCAATCGGGCCTTGGAACACGTCTTCCCAAAATGCACGTCGCTGTTGCACGTCCGGAAACAGGCCTTTGACCTGCGCCCGAAAACGCGCCGCAAGGCCCGCCAATTGACCGTAGGTCGATGGAATCCAGGTTTCGAGCTTGGCGCGGATCAAGCGGGCCAAGACGGGCGCATCGCCCCCGCTGGACACCGCAATCACTAACGGCGAGCGATCAACGATGGCGGGGAAAATCACGCTGCACAGTGCAGGTGCGTCCACCACATTGACCGGCACGCAACGCCGATGAGCGTCGGCGCTGACTTGGGCATTGAGCGGTTCGTCGTCGGTGGCGGCAATGATCAGCACGCACCCTTCCAGGTCCGCTTCCACATAGCCGCGCAAGACTTGCTCACCACCGCTGCTGTCGATCAACGCGCACAACTGCGGCTCAATGGCGGGTGCAACTACCCGCAACACCGCACCGGCGTCTGCCAGCAGCCGGGACTTGCGCAAGGCAATCTCCCCGCCGCCGACCACCAGGACACGGCTGCCACGCAGGTTATGAAACAGCGGCAGAAACTCCATTTAGCCGATGACCTCGATGCCGCCCATGTAAGGCTTGAGCACGTCCGGTACACGGATCGAGCCGTCTGCCTGCTGGTAGTTTTCCAGCACGGCCACCAGCGTACGGCCTACCGCCAGCCCCGAACCGTTGAGGGTGTGAACCAGCTCCGGCTTGCCGGTTTCCGGGTTACGGAAGCGCGCTTGCATACGACGCGCCTGGAAATCACCACAGTTGGAGCACGACGAGATTTCGCGGTACTTGTCCTGGCTCGGAATCCACACTTCCAGGTCGTAGGTCTTGACCGCACTGAAACCCATGTCGCCTGTGCACAGGGCCAGGGTGCGGTACGGCAGTTCAAGCAGCTGCAACACTTTTTCGGCGTTGCCGACCAGGCCTTCCAGTGCATCCATCGACGTGGACGGCTCGACGATCTGCACCATTTCAACCTTGTCGAACTGGTGCTGGCGAATCATGCCGCGGGTATCGCGACCCGACGCCCCGGCTTCGCTGCGGAAGCACGGTGTGTGTGCCACGAACTTGATCGGCAGGTTTTTGTGGTCAACGATTTCGCCAGAGACGATGTTGGTCAACGACACTTCAGCGGTCGGGATCAGGTACAGGTCGGCTTCGCCTTCGCGGCTGATCTTGAACAGGTCTTCTTCGAACTTAGGCAACTGGCCAGTACCCTGCAACGCCGGGGCCTGAACCAGATAAGGCGTGTAGGCCTCTTCATAGCCGTGTTCATTGATGTGCAGGTTCAGCATGAACTGCGCCAGTGCGCGGTGCAGACGGGCAATCGGGCCACGCAGCAAGGCAAAACGGGCGCCAGACAATTTGGCGGCCGTTTCGAAATCCAGCCAGCCGTGTTGCTCGCCGAGCGCGACATGGTCCTTGATCTCGAAATCGAAAGCAGCAGGCGTGCCCCAGCGACGAATCTCGACGTTATCATCTTCGTCCGCGCCTACAGGCACGGAAGCGTCCGGCAGGTTAGGCAAGCTCAGCAGGATCGAGTCCAGTTCAGTCTGAATGGCTTCCAGCTCAACCTTGCCGTTGGCCAGATCGCTGCCCATGGTTTCTACGCTGGCCATCAGCGGCGCGATGTCTTCGCCACGTGCCTTGGCTTGACCGATACTTTTGGAGATCGCATTACGCTCTGCCTGCAGCTTCTCGGTCAGGGTCTGGACTTCTTTGCGCTTGGCTTCGAGCGCATCAATGCGCGCCACGTCCAGCGTGAAGCCTCGGGATGCCAGGCGATCCGCTACGTCCTGAAGGTTGCTACGTAACAGTTTGGAATCGAGCATGTCGGTTTCTCGTTTATCAAAGTTTGGTCAGGGACAGGCCAGCCCAGGTTGCGAGCAGCCCGCCGAATACGCTGAGGGCCGCATAGCCCAGTGCCAGTGGCACCTGCCCGCTTTCCAGCAGGCGCACCGTATCCAGTGAAAAGGATGAAAAAGTGGTCAAGCCACCCAGGAAACCCACCAGCAGTCCGGCGCGGACCTCAATCGGTACTTCCGGGCGGATCAGGAAAAGTCCGTAAAGAATGCCAATCAGCAGGCAGCCCACGATATTAACGGCCAATGTCGCGGTATAGAAGTGCCGCGGCCAATTGGCGTTGATCCAGTTTCCGGTCGCAAAGCGCAATAATGTGCCGGCGACACCGCCGATAGAAACAGCTGCGACCAATGGAATCAAGGTTTTCTCCGCTGCAAGGGGCTGGCACGGTCCAGTGCAGCAAGGTGTTTGAGCTTCTCGCCGATTTTAAGCTCCAGGCCGCGCGGCACCGGTTGATAGAGCGGCAAAGGCGCCAGCTCATCGGGGAAATAATCTTCCCCCGCCGCGTAGGCATCCGGTTCATCGTGGGCGTAGCGGTACTCGCCGCCATACCCGAGCTGTTTCATCAGCTTGGTCGGCGCATTGCGTAAATGCAGGGGCACTTCCAGCGAGCCATATTCCGACGCACTGCGCAGCGCAGCCTTGAAACCCATATACACCGCGTTGCTTTTAGGCGCGCAGGCCAGGTAGGTAATCGCCTGCGCCACGGCCAGTTCACCCTCGGGGCTGCCGAGACGCTCCTGCACGTCCCAGGCGGCCAGACACAGGCTCAGGGCCCGCGGATCGGCGTTACCGATGTCTTCACTGGCCATGCGCACCACCCTGCGCGCGATGTACAGCGGGTCGCAGCCGCCATCGATCATCCGCGCAAACCAGTAAAGGGCGCCATCAGGGTTGGAACCACGTACGGATTTGTGCAGGGCCGAGATCTGGTCGTAGAAGGCTTCGCCGCCTTTGTCGAAGCGTCGTTGGGTATCGCCGAGCAGGCTTTGCAGCAAGTCGATACCGATCTCACTGTTGTCCTCGGCCAGGTCTGCGGCGTTTTCCAACAGGTTGAGCAGGCGTCGACCATCTCCATCGGCGGCCCTGAGCAGCACGTGAAAGCCCTCATCACTGAGGGTCAGCCCCCGCTTGCCCAAGCCTTTTTCCTCGGTCAGTGCGCGCTGCACCAGTTTGAGCAATGCCGCTTCATCAAGGCTTTTGAGCACATACACCCGCGCCCGCGAGAGCAGTGCGTTGTTGAGCTCGAAAGACGGGTTTTCCGTGGTGGCGCCAATAAAAATCAGGGTGCCATCTTCAACATAGGGTAGGAACGCGTCCTGCTGCGACTTGTTGAAGCGATGCACTTCATCGACAAACAGAATGGTGCGACGGCCATATTGACCGGCCTGCTGCTTGGCCACTTCCACGGCCTGACGAATCTCTTTGACCCCGGCCAGCACGGCGGAGACCGTTTCAAAGTGTGCATCGGAGACTTGCGCCAGCAACCGCGCCAGCGTGGTTTTGCCCACGCCCGGCGGGCCCCAGAAGATCATTGAATGCAGCGCCCCCTGTTCGAGCGCTTCACGCAAGGGCTTGCCGCGCGCCAGCAAATGTTGCTGGCCCACGTACTCATCCAGGTTGGCGGCGCGCAAACGGGCTGCCAGGGGCTGAGCGATTGGTGCACTTCGAAACAGGTCCATCACTGCTTAAACAACCTCACGTGTGTGCTGCGGGCCAATGCCATGGCGGTGCTCACGCCTTCGCGCAAAGGCGGTGACCAAGCGATAACATCGCCTTGAAAACGGCCAGAAAAGTGCGAGCCCCGTGTCACCGACCCATAGGCACAGTGAGTTATTCCTGAATGACATCAGCGCCTTTAGGCACCACGAACTTGAATTTGCTCTCAGGAATCTCTTTATTCACCTTCACCTCGTTGAACAGGATATTGGTGCGTTGACCGACACTGTCGATTAATTGCATTTCACTGATGTTGCCCTTACGGAAAGACAAACGAAGCGAATCGAACAGGGTGTCTTTGGTTTTAGGTTTCAGGATGAACTCCATGACCTCTCCCTGCGTCTTGGAGCTTACGTCATAACTTTGTTCAATTTTTGAGACGTCTCCCGACAACAGCAAAGCAGGCGTCTGGGTCAAGCGCTCATCCAGCTTCTTGATCGTCGCCTGCTCCAGATCCGGGTCCCAGAGGGTCACTTTCTTGCCATCAGAAATCATGGTCTGTTCTTGAGGCGCATCGGTGTGCCAATAGAACAGCCCCGGACGCTTGACCGACATGTCACCGGTCGTTTCCTGCAATTGGGTGCCGCTGCCATCCAGCGTCAACTGACTGAAACGGGCAGTGATGGTGTTGGACTGCCCCAGCAGTTGGCCTAACCGCTTTACATCCTGTTCGCCGGCATGAGCCGCAAGAGAAGACATAGCCAGAACCGGTAGCAACAGCATGCTGACAAAACGCATGAAAACCCTCTTTGATTAGTTAAACCAGGCCCGCGCGTACACCGCGGGCCGATCAGTCGCGTATTGGAGCTGGCGCCAGAACTTCACGCGAGCCATTAGTATTCATAGAGGTTACAACCCCGGCCATTTCCATGGATTCAATCATGCGTGCCGCGCGGTTGTAGCCGATTTTCAATTTTCGCTGAACGGCTGAGATAGAGGCACGACGGCTTTCCAGCACAAACTGGACAGCTTCGTCATACAAGGCGTCGGTTTCCGCATCCTCTCCACCGTCGCCATTTGCGCCTTCAAAGCCGCTGCCCGCTTCCTCCACCCCGTTGAGGATGTCGTCGTTGTAATCCGGGCTGCCGCGCAGCTTCCAGGCCTCGACCACACGGTGAACTTCTTCGTCGGATACAAACGCGCCATGCACGCGAATCGGCAGGCTGGTTCCCGGTGGCATGTACAGCATGTCACCATGGCCCAAGAGTTGCTCGGCGCCGCCCTGATCGATAATGGTCCGGGAGTCAATCTTGCTCGACACCTGAAACGCCATGCGCGTCGGAATGTTGGCCTTGATCAGACCGGTTATCACATCCACCGAGGGACGCTGGGTCGCAAGAATCAAGTGAATCCCTGCGGCACGGGCTTTCTGCGCGATACGGGCAATCAGCTCCTCCACCTTCTTGCCGACGATCATCATCATGTCGGCAAACTCGTCAACCACCACCACGATGGTCGGCAATTTGGTCAGCAACGGCGCTTCGTCGTGGATGCTTTCGCGCTTGTACAGCGGATCGGTCAACGGTTCGCCAGCCTCTTGGGCATCTTTGATCTTCTGGTTGAAGCCGGCAAGGTTACGCACGCCCATCTTGGCCATCAGCTTGTAGCGACGCTCCATCTCCGCCACGCTCCAGCGCAGGGCGTTGGCGGCGTCTTTCATGTCGGTCACCACCGGGCACAGCAAGTGCGGAATGCCTTCGTAGATCGACAGTTCAAGCATTTTCGGGTCAATCATGATCAGCTTGGCGTCTTCCGGGCCCGACTTGAACAGGATCGACAGGATCATCGCGTTGACACCTACCGACTTACCGGAACCCGTTGTACCGGCCACCAGCAAATGCGGCATTTTCGCCAGATCGGTAATGACCGGCTTACCACCAATGTCATGCCCCAATGCCAAGGCAACGGGCGACTTGGCATTATCAAATTCGGGAGTCGACAGCACCTCGCTGAAGCGCACGATCTGGCGGTCTTCGTTGGGGATCTCGATACCCACGGTGGTTTTACCGGGAATGACTTCAACCACGCGCACGCTGGTTACCGCCAGGGAACGTGCAAGGTCCTTGGCGAGGTTGGCGATGCGGCTGACCTTGACGCCTGCTGCAGGCTGAATTTCATAACGGGTAATCACCGGGCCAGGGTGGATCGAGTCCACCGACACCTCTACGCCAAACTCCTTGAGCTTGATCTCTAGCAAATGCCCCACCGCCGCGAGTGATTCAGGGGAGTAGTTGAGCTGCTTCTTTTCGGCCGGATCAAGAATCGAGATCGGTGGCAGCGTGCCCTCAACCGCACTGTCGACAAACAGTGGAACCTGTTTTTCTTTTTGCACGCGTTTGCTGGGTTCCGGCGCCTTGGCGGGTGCAGGGGCAATCACTGCCGGCACATGTTTTTCACGTTCGGACATGTGTTTGCTCAGGGCCTGCTCACGCTCGATCAGGCGTTCCTTGGCCTTGGCTTGCTCGCGCTTGTCGGGAACGCTCGGCGCTACCACTTCATTGACACGGGTATCGACTTCTCGCAATTGCGCGTGCAGTTGCTTGCGCTCGGCGCGGTCCGACCACCAGCGATTGGCGGCGCCCTGGATCAATTCGAACAGATCAAGAGTGATCTTGCCCGTGAGGTCCATCACCTTGAACCACGACAGGTCGGTAAATACGGTCAGACCAAATAGAAACAGAGCAATCAGCAGCAGCGTACTGCCTTGTACATTCAACGCGTTCTTGGCCAGATCGCCCAGGCTTTCACCCAGCGCCCCACCGGCGCCAGCCGGCAGGCCGGAAGCCGAGTGAAAATGAATGTGGGCCAGGGCTGCGCCTGACAGCACCAGAAACACCAGCCCGATCAGGCGCCACGAAAACAGCCAGCCGCTCCACTGCCAGGGCTGATGCCGCTCACGGAAGATCTGATAAGCCTTGACCGCCAGCAGCAGCGGGAAGATATAAGCGAAGTAGCCCAGCACCATGAACAGGATGTCTGCGCTGTAAGAACCGGCAGGCCCGCCGAAATTCTGCACATCCACCACGCGGCTGTTGTGACTCCAACCGGGATCGTCCTTGCCATAGGTCAGCAACGCCATCATCAGGAACAGGCAAAGGGCGCCAATCGCAATCAATGCACCTTCCTTGAGCCGGTAGTGCAGTTGCTGACGCCAGAGAGGAACTTCTTTAGGTGCTGCTGTGGATTTCTTCAAAACGCGTGTTTTCCTGCGCCTGTGGCGCGCCCAACAATTGATTGACTGCAAAAATACTGCTCACGGCGAGCAGGTGACAAGTTCAGACATGAAACTGGACTAGCCTTACACACAGCCTTGTACTATTACGTGTTTTTCCATGACCAGCCCGCCATGTAAAACAGTGAATACTGTGCAGCTTAGAACAGCTCAAACAGGCGGGCCATTGTACGGGTTTGCGCCGCCGATGCCATGCTGGCACCCGAGGTTACAGAAATTGTCTTGTACAACGCCCCAACGCGCCAATTTGAGCATGCATTGCCTTATGTGACAAAGACTTATAACAGGCCCGACACAGCCCCCTGAATTGACTGCCAGATCGACTGAGACCGCACTTGCGCGACAGAGTTGCAGCCGCCCTCCCCTTCTACTGTAAGACTCAATGCCATGCTGACCTGGTTGAAACGCGACTCCCTGACATTCCCGCCCCTGGCCAACGCCATGCGCGAGCCCAATGGTTTACTTGCCGCAGGCGGCGACTTGTCGGCTGACCGCCTGATTCAAGCTTATCGTCATGGGTGTTTTCCGTGGTTTTCCGAGGGCCAGCCCATCTTGTGGTGGTCACCAGACCCTCGCACGGTGCTATTTCCGCAAGAGCTCCATGTTTCACGCAGCCTGGGCAAATTGCTGCGCCAGCAGCGATACACCGTGACCTTCGACCGTGATTTTCGGGCTGTCATCCACGCATGCGCAGCGCCACGCACCTACGCCGATGGCACGTGGATCACGGACGACATGCAAAACGCTTACATCGAACTTCACGAACGTGGACACGCCCATTCTGTAGAGGTGTGGGAGCACGATGAACTGGTGGGCGGATTATATGGCCTGGCGATGGGCCAACTGTTTTTTGGCGAATCCATGTTCAGCCGCGCAGATAACGCGTCAAAAGCAGGATTTGCCACGCTGGTCAAACAGCTTCAAGCGTGGGGATTTGTCTTGATTGACTGTCAGATGCCTACCCGACATCTCGAAAGCCTCGGTGCGCGGTCAATTCCGCGCGCACAATTCGCCAACTATCTGCATAACCACCTGGATCAACCGACAAGCGCCAAGTGGCCCCGCTAATCAACGCCCGACAATTAAAACTGCCGCACTGGCCGCGGGCGAACAGTCGTGGTTTAACAGGCGAGTTTTCCGAGCTGGCTTACACTTAATTCAAAGATTCACCGAGGGCCGATCATGACCGAGCTGGCGCGTTTGAAGTTTTATGCCACTCAACCTCACGCTTGCAGCTACCTGCCCGATGAACAAGCTACGACGCTGTTCCTCGATCCCAGCCAGCCGATGGACGTGCAGGTGTATGCCGACTTGTCCGAAATGGGCTTTCGTCGCAGTGGTGACCACCTTTACCGCCCGCACTGCCTGCGATGCGACGCATGCACAGCGGCACGTATTCCTGTGGCGCTTTTTAACCCGAACCGTCAGCAGAAACGCATTTTCAAGCGCAATGCCGACCTGCACGTGCAAGTGGCCAGGCCGGGCTTCAGTGAAGAACACTTCGACCTGTATCAGCGCTACATCGAGCAGCGCCATGCCGATGGCGACATGTACCCACCGAGTCGCGATCAGTTTTCGACCTTTCTGGTGCGTGATCTGCCATTTTCCAGATTCTATGAGTTCCGGCTGGACGGACGGTTACTGGCGGTGGCCGTGACGGATGTGCTGCCTAACGGCTTGTCTGCGGTTTACACCTTTTATGATCCCGACGAAGAGCGCCGCAGCCTGGGCCGCTATTGCATCCTGTGGCAAATCACCGAGGCGGAGCGCCTTGGACTGGAGGCCGTTTACCTGGGCTACTGGATCAAAAACTGCAAAAAAATGAATTACAAGACCGAATACAGGCCTATTGAACTGCTGATTAACCAAAGATGGAGCACTCTTTACTGAACCCCCTTGGCGTGAACCCCACTTTTCGGGCACAATGCACGCCGCTTTTGCCTGGCGCAGTTGCACCGGGCCATTCACTGGACACCGAGGGCTTTACTGCATGTCGAAAGAAGACAGCTTCGAAATGGAAGGCACTGTCGTCGACACCCTGCCCAACACCATGTTTCGCGTGGAGTTGGAAAATGGGCACGTCGTAACCGCGCATATCTCCGGCAAGATGCGCAAGAACTACATCCGTATTCTTACCGGTGACAAAGTGCGCGTCGAGCTGACGCCCTATGACTTGAGCAAAGGGCGCATCACTTACCGCGCTCGCTAATCAAGTCAATACAAAACGCCCGGTTCTGCCGGGCGTTTTTGTTTGCCCGGGATTTGTCAGCGTCCGCTTACTCCATAAAAAAAGCGCCTTTCGGCGCTTTTTTTATACTTGGCTGCTTTAAGCCATTTCGACAGCCGTTTCAAACTCAAAGGTCAATTCGCCATCTTTCAGGTCGATGTGGACCACACCGCCATGATCGGCCAATTCGCCAAAGAGGATTTCTTCCGCCAGCGGGCGCTTGATCTTGTCCTGAATCAGACGCGCCATCGGACGCGCGCCCATCAGTACATCGTAACCACCCGCTGCCAGCCAGCCCCGCGCTGCATCGGTGACGTCAAGCTGTACGTGTTTGTCTTCCAGCTGCGCCTGAAGCTCGGTAAGGAACTTGTCCACCACACTTTTGATGACCTCGTGACTGAGGCGACCAAATTGAATAATGGTGTCCAGGCGGTTACGGAACTCCGGCGTGAAGCTTTTCTTGATCGCTTCCATGGCATCGGATGAGTGATCCTGGAAGGTGAACCCGATCGAAGCCCGAGATGCTGTCTCAGCCCCTGCGTTAGTGGTCATGATAATGATCACGTTGCGGAAGTCGGCCTTGCGCCCGTTGTTGTCAGTCAGCGTGCCGTGATCCATGACCTGCAGCAGCAGGTTAAAGACTTCAGGGTGCGCCTTCTCGATTTCATCGAGCAGCAACACGCAATGCGGCTGCTTGGTGATTGCCTCCGTCAGCAAACCGCCCTGATCGAAGCCCACGTACCCCGGAGGAGCACCGATCAGACGCGAGACGGTATGGCGTTCCATGTACTCGGACATGTCGAAGCGCACCAGCTCGACGCCCAGCGCTTTAGCCAGTTGACGCGCCGCTTCGGTTTTACCCACACCCGTCGGGCCCGCGAACAGGAATGACCCTACCGGCTTGTCAGGTGACTTGAGCCCTGCACGTGACAGCTTGATGGCTGTCGACAATGAATCAATGGCCGCATCCTGACCAAACACGGTCAGCTTCAGGTCACGCTCAAGGTTGCGCAGGAGTTCTTTATCAGAACTGGAGACATGCTTTGGCGGGATGCGGGCAATTTTCGCCACGATGTCTTCGACCTGCTCGACCTCGATACGCTTGACGCGTTTCTCAACCGGCTGCAGGCGCTGGTAAGCACCCGCTTCGTCGATAACATCAATGGCTTTGTCCGGCATATGCCGATCGTTGATGTAGCGTGACGCCAATTCGGCCGCGGCACGCAACGATTCGTCGCTGTATTCGATGCTGTGGTGCTGTTCAAATCGCCCCTTCAGCCCGCGCAGAATGCCTATCGTGTCTTCAACCGACGGTTCGGAGACATCCACTTTCTGGAAGCGACGCGCCAGAGCCCGGTCCTTCTCGAAAATACCGCGAAATTCCTGGAAGGTCGTGGAACCAATGCAACGGATATCGCCGGAAGACAACAGGGGCTTGAGCAGGTTGGACGCGTCCATCACGCCACCCGATGCAGCGCCAGCACCAATGATGGTGTGGATCTCATCGATAAACAGGATCGCTTGAGGGCGCTTCTTCAGCTCACCCAGCAACGCCTTGAAACGCTTCTCGAAGTCGCCACGGTATTTGGTGCCAGCCAGCAATGCACCAAGGTCCAGCGAATAGACGATGCTATTGGCCAGCAAGTCCGGGACCTGATTATCAACAATACGTTTAGCCAGGCCTTCAGCAATCGCGGTTTTACCCACACCGGCCTCGCCAACCAGCAACGGGTTGTTTTTGCGACGTCGGGCCAGAATTTGAGCCACACGCTCAACTTCATGCTCACGACCAACCAACGGATCAATACGGCCCTGGCGGGCCAGTTCGTTCAAGTTGCTGGCATAGGCGTCCAGCGGATTGCTTGAAGAAGAGGACTCGCCCCCTTCCTCGTCTTGCATGTCTTGCTCGCCGTCAGAATGCTCGCCATGCCCCGGCACCTTGGAGATGCCGTGCGCGATGAAATTCACCACATCAATACGGGCAACACTTTGCTGCTTGAGCAGGAAGACAGCTTGGCTTTCCTGCTCGCTGAAAATGGCCACCAGCACGTTGGCGCCCGTGACTTCGCGCTTGCCGGAGCTTTGGACATGGAACACCGCACGCTGCAAGACCCGCTGAAAACCGAGCGTAGGCTGGGTCTCACGGTCTTCATCGTGAACGGGGATCAGGGGCGTTGTGGAATCAATAAACTCTTGCAGGTCATGCTTGAGTTTGTCGAGGTTTGCGCCGCAGGCGCGTAGAACGGTTGCGGCTGCCTCATTATCTAAAAGCGCAAGAAGGAGGTGCTCTACCGTCATGAATTCATGACGCTTGGAGCGGGCTTCCTTGAAGGCAAGATTGAGGGTGACTTCGAGCTCGCGGTTTAACATGGCTTCACCTCATACCCAAGTGGTCGGCGTTAACCGTCCTTCTCGATTTCACAGAGTAGCGGATGCTGGCTTTCGCGTGCGTACTGGTTTACCTGCATGGCCTTGGTCTCGGCGATGTCGCGGGTAAAGATGCCGCACACTGCCCGTCCTTCTGTATGAACGGCCAGCATGACCTTGGTCGCCAATTCGCGATTCAAGTTAAAAAACACCTCAAGTACTTCGACGACGAAATCCATGGGCGTGTAGTCATCGTTGAACAAAACCACCTTGTACATCGGCGGCGCCTGAAGTGCGGGCTTAGCCTCTTGCACAGCCAAGCCAGCGGAGTCGTCGTCATCAAAATCGGGTCGATCCTGATTGAATGTTAGTCGAATCTGGCTGATTGCATGCATGGAAAGAAAGGTTCGTCGTTGTGCGGTTACAGTGATGGAGGCAGGCGCGTCAAATTTCAACAGCGCCGCCGCGTGACCTTGACTATCGGTAAAACGGTGTTACAACCATTGGTACCCAATGTGGGGAGTAAAGGTCCGCACAGTCAACCACTTTCAGGGTCGATGTGCGAGTGAACTGGATGATACTCCAGTGATGGAGTTGTTTGCAGCAGAGGGATATGAGTATGCAAGGCACGGTCAAGTGGTTCAACAATGCCAAAGGCTTCGGCTTTATCAACACGGACGCCAAGGAAGGCAAAGATGAACAAGGAGACAAGATCGACTTTTTCGCCCACTTTTCAGCCATTAAAATGGACGGCTACAAGACGCTTAAAGCGGGCCAGCCAGTCAATTTCGAAATCATTCAAGGCCCCAAAGGCCTGCATGCCGTGAATATAACAAGCAGCAAAGTCGCCTCTGCCGCGACCGCCACAGAGGCCAACAGCCTCTCGGTCTGACCCGCCGATCCCACAGTCAGCACCATAAAAAAGGCCGATTCACTCACGTGAGTCGGCCTTTTCTGTTAATGCCATGCCTACATATGGGCAATCAGCGCATCGCCAAAACCTGAAGATGACACCAGCTTGGCGCCCTCCATCAGGCGCTCGAAGTCGTAAGTCACGGTTTTGGCCGAGATCGCACCATTAGTGCCCTTGATGATCAGGTCCGCCGCTTCAGTCCAGCCCATGTGCCGCAGCATCATCTCAGCCGACAGAATAAGGGATCCGGGGTTGACTTGATCCTTGCCCGCGTATTTGGGCGCCGTGCCATGAGTCGCTTCGAACATGGCAATGGTGTCGGACAGGTTTGCACCTGGCGCAATGCCAATACCGCCGACTTCAGCAGCAAGCGCATCGGACAGGTAATCGCCATTGAGGTTGAGCGTGGCGATCACGTCGTACTCTGCGGGTCGCAGCAGAATCTGCTGAAGCATGGCGTCGGCAATGGCGTCTTTGACGATGACATTGCGCCCCGTTTTCGGGTTCTTGAATTGCATCCACGGCCCGCCGTCGAGCAAGGTTGCGCCGAACTCTTGAGCCGCCACTTCATAGGCCCATTCCTTGAAAGCACCTTCGGTGAATTTCATGATGTTGCCTTTGTGCACGATGGTCAGCGACTCGCGGTCGTTATCCACGACATATTGCAAGGCTTTACGCGCCAGACGCTTGGTGCCCTCTTTGGAAACTGGCTTGACGCCAATACCGCAATCCTGATCGAAACGGATTTTGGTCACGCCCATTTCTTCTTTCAGGAACTTGATGACTTTATTGGCTTCGGGCGAACCGGCCTTCCATTCGATGCCGGCATAAATGTCTTCAGAGTTCTCGCGGAAGATGGTCATGTCCACATCACCCGGCTTTTTGACCGGACTGGGCACGCCTTCGAACCAACGCACCGGGCGCAGGCAGACATACAGATCGAGTTGCTGGCGAAGAGCCACGTTCAGCGATCGAATACCGCCACCGACCGGCGTGGTCAGCGGCCCCTTGATCGACACAACGTATTCCTTGACGGCATCCAGTGTTTCCTGTGGTAGCCAGGTGTCCTGATCGTAAACCTGAGTCGCCTTCTCGCCTGCATACACCTCCATCCAGGAGATTTTACGCTTGCCGCCGTAGGCCTTGTTCACGGCAGCATCCACTACTTTGATCATGACCGGGCTGATGTCGACACCAATGCCATCACCCTCGATGTAAGGAATGATCGGGTTATCGGGCACGTTCAGGGAGTGGTCTGCGTTGACGGTGATTTTTTCACCTGCGGCTGGAACCTTGATCTTGTTGTATCCCATGCTGAACTCCATATGTGGGTTTAACATCTATGCCGCTCTCGAGCGTAACCCAGTTGAATGGGCACGCAAACCGAATGTTCTACATACCCGGTTACATGCCTGCCACAGCGCCCCTGACAACCCCGGATACAAAGGGCCTGGCGACAAATCACAGGGCGATATGCGAACGCTTCTTAGACCAATGGATGACCACTGATCCACCTCAGCCCTCGCCGGAACATTAGTGACCTATGTATACTGCGCCGGTGACCGCGGAGTCATCGCGAGGCACCACACTGCAATGAGTCTTTCAGGCCTAGAAAGGCTGAGCCGTTACCCCGGCTCGACCGCTTGACGCTCTACTGATGCATTCACATCACCGCGAAGAACCTCGACTTTCGGCTCATTGTTCACTGTGAACGAAAGCGCCTACCCTGCGCATCTCGAGAATCTGAGCACGCTCAGCAAAGAAGAGAGTTAATCCGAAATGCCCACCCGTTCGAAGATCATCTATACCTTCACCGACGAAGCTCCGGCCCTCGCCACCTATTCACTGCTGCCTATCATCGAAGCGTTCACCGCGCCGGCTGATATCGCTGTTGAGACGCGCGACATCTCTCTGGCAGGCCGAATCCTTGCCAGCTTCCCCGAGCAATTGGGTGCCAAGGCTGTAGCGGACCACCTCGCCGAATTGGGCGCCCTGGCCGTTACCCCTGAAGCCAATATCATCAAGCTGCCTAATATCAGCGCCTCGGTCCCGCAATTGCAGGCCGCGATCAAAGAACTGCAAGCGCAGGGCTTCGATATCCCGGATTACCCTGAGTCTGTAACCACTGACGCCGAGAAAGACGTTAAAGCGCGTTACAGCAAAGTCATGGGCAGCGCCGTAAACCCGGTACTGCGCGAAGGCAACTCCGACCGCCGCGCCCCGCTGTCGGTGAAAAACTACGCGCGCAAGCACCCGCACAAAATGGGTGCCTGGGCCGCAGACTCCAAGTCCCACGTGGCTCACATGAGCGAAGGCGACTTCTACGGCAGCGAAAAAGCAGCCCTGATTGAAGCCCCGGACAACGTCAAAATCGAATTGATCGCTCAAGACGGCACCACTACCGTCCTGAAAGAAAAAACGGCCGTACAGGCCGGCGAGATCATTGATTGCTCCGTGATGAGCAAAAAAGCCCTGCGCCAGTTCGTAGCGGCCGAAATCGAAGACGCCAAGAAACAAGGCGTACTGTTTTCGGTGCACTTGAAAGCCACCATGATGAAGGTCTCCGACCCGATCATGTTTGGTCAGATCGTGGCCGAGTTCTACAAAGACGCGCTGGAAAAACACGCTGACGTCCTGAAAGAAATCGGTTTCAACCTGAACAACGGCATCGGTGACCTGTACGCCCGCATCAAGGCCCTGCCTGCGGACAAGCAAGCCGAAATCGAAGCGGACATCCAGGCGGTCTACGCCAATCGTCCTGCGCTGGCCATGGTTAACTCCGACAAAGGCATCACCAACCTGCACGTGCCGAGCGACGTCATTGTCGACGCCTCGATGCCCGCCATGATCCGCGACTCCGGCAAGATGTGGGGCACCGACGGTCAGTTGCACGATGCCAAGGCCGTGATCCCGGACCGCTGCTACGCCACCATTTACCAGGCGGTTATCGAAGACTGCAAGCAACACGGCGCCTTCGATCCGACCACCATGGGCAGCGTGCCGAACGTCGGCCTGATGGCACAAAAAGCCGAAGAGTACGGCTCCCACGACAAGACCTTCCAAATCAAGACAGACGGCGTGGTTCGCGTGAGCGACAGCAACGGCAACGTGTTGATGGAACAAAAAGTCGAAGCTGGCGACATCTGGCGCATGTGCCAGGCCAAAGACGCGCCGATCCGTGACTGGGTCAAACTGGCCGTCAACCGTGCTCGCGCCAGCAACACCCCGGCTGTCTTCTGGCTCGACCCAAAACGCAGCCACGACGGCGTGATGATCGAGAAAGTTCAGGCTTACCTGAAGGATCACGACACCAGCGGCCTGGACATTCGCATCATGTCCCCGGTCGAAGCCATGAAATTCACGCTGGAGCGCACCCGCAAGGGTCTGGACACCATTTCGGTGACCGGTAACGTTCTGCGCGACTACCTGACTGACCTGTTCCCGATCATGGAACTGGGCACCAGCGCCAAAATGCTGTCGATCGTTCCGCTGATGAATGGCGGCGGCCTGTTCGAAACCGGCGCTGGCGGTTCGGCGCCCAAGCACGTGCAGCAACTGCTGGAAGAAAACTTCTTGCGCTGGGACTCGCTGGGTGAGTTCCTGGCGCTGGCAGCTTCCCTGGAGCACCTGGGCACGACTTACAACAACCCGAAAGCGTTGGTGTTGGCCAAAACCCTGGACCAGGCCACCGGCCAGTTCCTCGACAACAACAAATCGCCATCGCGCAAAGTCGGCAATATCGACAACCGCGGTAGCCACTTCTACTTGGCACTGTACTGGGCACAAGCCCTGGCAGCCCAGACTGAAGACAAAGACTTGCAAGCCCAATTTGCCCCTGTGGCAAAAGCCATGGCCGAGAACGAAGCAACCATCGTTGCCGAACTCAACGCTGTTCAGGGCAAGCCGGTAGACATCGGTGGTTATTACCACGCCGATGCCGACAAGCTCAGCAACGTAATGCGCCCTAGCGCCACGCTGAACGCGATCATCGCGTCGGTGTAAGAGCAACACCGCAACACCACAAACCCCGGCCCACGACGCCGGGGTTTGTGTTTTTGGCCCCCCGTGTTGCGACACCTGCACATTTGGGGCTTGGCACAAACTTTCTGTAGCATCCAGAACCCCACCACCTTCAAGCCGAGCAGATTTCATGGAATGGAAACCCCACATCACGGTTGCCACAGTCGTCGAGGACCACGGCCGCTTTCTCATGGTCGAAGAACTGAAGCACGAACGTGCCGTGCTTAATCAACCTGCCGGGCACCTGGACCCCAATGAAAGCCTCCTCGAAGCCGCGATTCGCGAAACCTTTGAAGAAACTGGCTATGACGTCGAATTGACCGGCGTGATCGGCATTTACCTGTACACCGCCCCCAGCAATGGTGTGACGTATCAGCGCGTGTGCTTTGCAGGCAAAGTGCTCAAGCATCACCCCGACTCGCCCCTCGATACCGGGATTATCGGCCCACTGTGGTTGACCCGAAACGAACTACTCGCACAGCGCCATCGCTGGCGCAGCGAACTGACCCTGCGCTGCATTGATGATTATCTGGCCGGCAAATTGTTCGACCTCTCGTTAATCCGCCCTTCGGTTTAGCCTTGAGCGCTCGGGCCTGCTAGAATCGCGTCCTTTTTCAAGACACTCATTGAACCCCTATGCGTGATCCAGCCTTAGTCGCCCCCGAAAAACAGCGCGTCATTGTCGGCATGTCCGGCGGTGTTGACTCTTCCGTTTCCGCCGTTCTGCTCATGGAGCAGGGCTATCAGGTGGAAGGCCTGTTCATGAAGAACTGGGAGGAAGACGACGGAACGGATTACTGCACCGCCATGGATGACTTGGCAGACGCCCAGGCCGTGTGCGACAAAATCGGCATCAAGCTGCACACTGCCAACTTTGCCGCCGAATACTGGGACAACGTGTTTGAACACTTCCTGGCCGAATACAAGGCCGGGCGCACGCCCAACCCGGACATCCTGTGCAACCGTGAAATCAAGTTCAAGGCGTTTCTCGACTACGCCCTGATGCTTGGCGCCGACCTGATTGCCACCGGCCACTACGTGCGCCGTCGCGACCTCGAAGGCCGCACTGAGCTGCTTAAGGGCCTGGACCCGAACAAGGATCAAAGCTACTTCCTGCACGCCGTCGGCGGCGAGCAAATCGCCCGTACCCTGTTCCCGGTCGGCGAACTGGAAAAGCCCGAAGTGCGTAAAATTGCCGAGAAACACGGCCTGGCGACCGCCAAGAAGAAAGACTCCACCGGCATCTGCTTCATTGGTGAACGCCGCTTCAGCGACTTCCTCAAGCAATACCTGCCCGCGCAGCCGGGCGAGATCAAAACCACCGAAGGCGAGGTCATCGGCCGTCACCACGGTCTGATGTATCACACCATTGGCCAGCGGCAGGGTCTGGGTATTGGCGGCCTCAAAGATGCCAGCGACGAGCCGTGGTACGTGCTGCACAAAGACCTCGAAAACAACGAGCTGATTGTCGGTCAGGGTAACGATCACCCATGGCTGTTTTCGCGCGCCCTGCTGGTTTCGGAAATCTTTTGGGTCAACCCGATTGATCTCGGCAACCCGCTGCGCCTGACCGCCAAAGTGCGCTATCGCCAGAGCGATCAGCCGTGCACGCTGGAAAAAACCGCAAGCGGCTACCGCGCGACCTTCGATGACCCGCAACGCGCCGTTACTCCTGGCCAGTCCGTGGTCTTCTACGAGGGTGACGTGTGCCTGGGCGGCGGCGTGATCGAAGTTGCTGAACCCTGGTCCAACAAGGGCGAACAGGCATGAATGCCACCCAGGAACAACTGATCGCGCTCGGCGGTGTTTTTCTGGCTGCCGTGCTGGTGGACAAGATCGCGCGTACCGGCCAGGTTGGTGAAGCTGACCTGGCCTGCATGCTTGGCACATTGCTGGTGCGCGACCCGAAAGACACGCTGGAAGTGTTTGGCGGCGACGACATCAACCTGCGCGAGGGTTACCGTGCGCTCATCGGCGCCCTTGAGCGCGATCCCAATACCTTGCAGCGCGAACCTTTGCGCTACGCACTGTCGATGCTCAATCTGGAGCGCCAACTGGCAAAGCGCGATGACATGCTTGAACTCATCGGCAAACGCTTGCCGCAGATCCAGTCGCAGGTCGAGCACTTCGGTCCGGCCCATGAAAACGTAGTAGCTGCGTGCGGCGCACTGTATCAGGACACCCTGAGCACCCTGCGACAGCGGATTCAGGTTCACGGCGACATGCGCAACCTGCAACAACCCAACAACGCCGCCAAAATTCGCGCGCTGCTGCTGGCAGGGATTCGCTCGGCACGCTTGTGGCGGCAATTGGGCGGTCACCGCTGGCAGCTGGTATTCAGCCGTCGCAAACTGCTCAAAGAGCTATATCCAATGCTGCGCGGCTAAAAACCGCCAGAACACACACTCTTGTAACGTCGCTTTCGCGTAAGACGCCGGTCACTTGGCAACGGACCGGCCGTTTTTTTCATGTATGATACGCGCCCCATTTCGTTGCCCGACTGTCCGAGAACACCCCATGAAGCTCTCTTCGCTCACTGCGGTTTCCCCTGTTGACGGCCGCTACGCCGGCAAAACCCAGGCCCTGCGCCCTATTTTCAGCGAGTACGGTTTGATCCGTGCCCGCGTACTGGTTGAAGTTCGCTGGCTCCAGCGTTTGGCCGCTCACGCCGCCATCCCTGAAGTACCGGCCTTCTCCGCCGAAGCCAACGCCGTTCTGAATGAACTGGCCGAGAACTTCTCTCTGGAACACGCCGAACGCGTCAAAGAGATCGAACGCACCACCAACCACGACGTCAAAGCCATTGAGTACCTGCTCAAGGAACAGGCCGCCAAGTTGCCTGAACTGGCCAACGTCAGCGAATTCATCCACTTTGCCTGCACCAGCGAGGACATCAACAACCTGTCCCACGCCCTAATGCTGCGCGAAGGCCGCGATGACGTGATGCTGCCGCTGATGCGTCAAACTGCTGAAGCCATCCGCGAGTTGGCCATCCGCTTCGCCGACGTGCCGATGCTGTCGCGCACCCACGGCCAACCGGCGTCGCCTACCACTCTGGGTAAAGAGCTGGCCAACGTGGTTTACCGTCTGGAGCGCCAGATCGCTCAAGTGGCCGCGGTACCGCTACTGGGCAAAATCAACGGCGCCGTAGGCAACTACAACGCCCACCTGTCGGCCTACCCGCAGATTGACTGGGAAGCCAACGCCCGCGCCTTCATCGAAGACGAACTGGGCCTGGGCTTCAACCCGTACACCACGCAGATCGAACCGCACGACTACATTGCCGAGCTGTTCGACGCCATTGCGCGCTTCAACACCATCCTGATCGACTTCGACCGTGATATCTGGGGCTACATCTCCCTGGGTTATTTCAAACAGCGCACCATCGCTGGCGAAATCGGTTCGTCGACCATGCCGCACAAGGTCAACCCGATCGACTTCGAAAACTCCGAAGGCAACCTGGGTATCGCCAACGCACTGTTCCAGCACTTGGCCAGCAAGCTGCCAATCTCCCGCTGGCAGCGCGACCTGACCGACTCCACCGTGCTGCGCAACCTCGGCGTGGGTTTTGCCCACAGCGTGATCGCGTACGAAGCCAGCCTCAAAGGCATCAGTAAGCTGGAGCTCAATGCCCAGAAGATCGCTGCGGATCTGGATGCCTGCTGGGAAGTCCTGGCTGAGCCTATCCAGACCGTCATGCGTCGCTACAACATTGAAAACCCGTACGAGAAGCTTAAAGAGCTGACGCGCGGCAAGGGCATTAGCCCTGAAGCGCTGCAGACTTTCATTGATAGCCTTGAAATGCCGGAAGCGGCCAAGGCCGAGCTGAAGCTGCTGACCCCTGCCAATTACATCGGCAACGCGGTCGAACAGGCCAAGCGCATCTGATCGCTGTACCACCTACTAACGCCCGGCCGTGCCGGGCGTTTTTATTCCCGAATACAAAGCGCAACTTTTCAATAGGTTACACATGAATCCTGATCTTCCTCTTCAACTTCTGGGCGGCATCACTGCACGCGAATTCATGCGCGACTACTGGCAGAAAAAACCGCTGCTGATCCGACAGGCAATCCCTGACTTCGAAAGCCCGATCGATGCCGACGAACTGGCCGGTCTGGCGCTTGAAGAAGAGGTCGAATCGCGACTGGTCATCGAGCACGGCGAACGCCCGTGGGAGCTGCGCCGCGGGCCTTTTGCCGAAGATGAGTTCGGCAAATTGCCCGAGCGCGAATGGACCCTGCTGGTACAAGCGGTGGATCAATTCGTGCCGGAAGTGGGCGAGCTGCTGGAGAACTTTCGGTTCCTGCCAAGCTGGCGTATTGACGATGTGATGATCAGCTACGCCGCGCCCGGCGGCAGCGTAGGCCCGCACTTCGACAATTACGACGTGTTCCTGCTGCAAGGGGCCGGCAAGCGCCACTGGCAGATCGGTCAGATGTGCGACTCAGACAGCGCACTGCTGGAACACGCCGACCTGCGTATCCTGGCTGACTTCGAGGCCACCGACGAGTGGACCCTGGAACCCGGCGACATGCTGTATCTGCCGCCACGCCTGGCCCACTGCGGAGTGGCAGTCGACGACTGCCTGACGTACTCGGTCGGTTTCCGCGCGCCGAGCGCAGCTGAAGTACTGACTCACTTCACCGACTTCCTGAGCCAGTACCTGCCCGATGAAGAGCGCTATACGGACGCCGACGCGCAACCGGTCAGCGACCCGCATCAGATCCAGCACGATGCGCTGGATCGCCTCAAAGGGCTGCTCGCTGAGCACATGAGCGATGAACGCATGCTTCTGACCTGGTTCGGCCAATTCATGACCGAGCCAAGATATCCGGAACTCGTGGTTGGCCCCGAACTCGAAGAGGAAGACTTGCTGGGCAGTCTCGACCAGGGCGCGGTATTGATTCGCAACCCGAGCGCCCGCTTAGCCTGGTCTGAAGTGGATGAAGACCTGTTGTTGTTTGCCAGCGGCCAGAGCCGCCTGCTACCGGGCAAACTGCGCGAGCTCTTGAAAATGATCTGTGCGGCTGATGCCTTGCACGCTGAAAACCTCGGCCCATGGCTGGCCGATGAAGATGGACGCAACCTCCTCTGTGAGCTGGTTAAACAAGGAAGCCTGGGGTTCGCTGATGAATAGAATTCACGTACGTGTCGCCGACTGGCAAAAGGATAACGCCGAACTTCGACGCATCCGTGAAGCGGTGTTTATTAATGAACAGCAGGTGCCGCCCGAGCTGGAGTGGGATTCGGACGATAGCAGCGCCGTGCACTTTCTGGCGTTTGAGGGTGATTACCCGATTGGCACGGCCAGGCTCCTGGCTGACGGCCATATAGGCCGGGTATCCGTGCTCAAGGACTGGCGCGGGCTGAAAGTTGGCGACGCGCTGATGCAAGCCACCCTCAAAGAAGCCGAAAAACGCGGCCTGAAAGAGCAGAAGCTAAGTGCGCAAGTGCACGCTACGCCTTTCTATGAACGACTCGGGTTCAAGATTGTGAGCGAAGAGTTTCTGGAGGCGGGCATTCCGCACGTGGACATGGTGCGCTGCGCCTGACACGAGCGATCCCCGTTGCTGGATAAGAAAACGCCCTGCCATCTTCGGATCGCAGGGCGTTTTGCCAAGTGTCATTCAACCTCGTCACATTTGCGCCGACAAACTGGCAAACTGCCCTCATCCCTTTTCAAGCCTTGCGGAGATAACAGACATGGTCTTACGCCCCCTCATCGCCGGTCTGATGTTGCTGTTCAGCCTCAACGCCGTTGCCGACACCCAAGTCATCACCCTGAAAAACCGCACCAGCGCAGACTTACTGCCGGTTGCACAGCAGTTTATCGGCAAGGACGGCAACGTCAGCGTTTACGGCAATCAACTTATCGTCGAGGCGCCGTCAGAGAAAATCCAAAGCCTGGAAGCGCTGCTCAGACAACTCGACAAACCTGCACGCCGTTTACTCATCACCGTCGACACCAGCGATAACAACCTGCCGGACACCAACAGCAGCACACGGGTTTACAGCACCGCCAGCCGTGACGGCGGCGTTCAGCAAATTCAGGCCACTGAAGGTGTGCCTGCATTGATCCAGACAGGCCAAAGCATTCCCCAGACCAGCACCCAGACCGACGCATACGGGCGCCTCTCTGCACAAACCACTTACCGCACTGTGACCCGGGGTTTCTACATCACAGCCAGTGTTACAGGTGAAACGGTACACCTGGCGATCAGCACCAACCGCGACCGCATGAGCCAGGAACAACCGGATGTAGTGAACGTGCAAAGTACCGACACACAAGTCAGCGGCCCCCTTGGACAATGGATCACAGTGGCGGGCATCAGCGGCCAGAATCAAGCAGGGCAGCAGGGCCAAACCCTTACGTACTCGACCCAAAACCGGGACGACATGACATTGCGGGTCAAAGTCGACGCGCTCGACCAAAAGGGCCAAAACTGACTGACGGGTCGTATTAGACCAAATATGTAGTGCAACCATAAAAGCACTACAAAACGTTTGACGGCTCAAAAAAGCGAAGGCATGATGGCCCCGCTCCCGCCGATCAGAGGCCCTGCAAAGCGCCCCCGACCGCAAGCGAGAAGCCATTCACGCACGTATACGAACAAAATGGTTGTGTGCCTGGTGGAGCAAAAATTTTTCAACCCAGACCTATGCGACGAGGTTTATCACCATGGCACTGACACGCGAACAGCAAATTGCAGCCCTCGAGAAAGACTGGGCCGAAAACCCACGCTGGAAAGGCGTGACTCGCGATTACTCCGCTGCTGACGTGGTCCGCCTGCGCGGCTCGGTTCAACCCGAGCACACCTTTGCAAAAATGGGCGCCGAAAAGCTGTGGAAACTGGTGACTCAGGGCGCACACCCGTCCTTCCGTCCTGAAAAAGATTTCGTCAACTGCATGGGCGCCCTGACCGGGGGCCAGGCAGTACAACAGGTTAAAGCCGGCATCCAGGCTATCTACCTCTCGGGCTGGCAAGTGGCGGCAGATAACAACTCTGCCGAATCCATGTACCCCGACCAGTCGCTGTACCCGGTGGACTCCGTTCCAACCGTGGTCAAGCGCATCAACAACTCGTTCCGTCGCGCCGACCAAATCCAGTGGAAATCCGGCAAAAACCCGGGTGATCAAGGTTACATCGACTACTTCGCACCCATCGTGGCAGACGCTGAAGCTGGCTTCGGCGGCGTACTCAACGCTTACGAGCTGATGAAGAACATGATCGAAGCGGGCGCCGCGGGCGTTCACTTCGAAGATCAACTGGCCTCGGTTAAAAAATGCGGCCACATGGGCGGCAAGGTATTGGTTCCAACCCAGGAAGCGGTACAGAAGCTGACGGCTGCGCGACTGGCTGCCGACGTGGCGGGCGTGCCAACCATCATTCTGGCCCGTACGGATGCTAACGCTGCCGACTTGCTGACCTCTGACTGCGACCCGTACGACAAGCCTTTTGTGTCCGGCGAACGCACCAAGGAAGGCTTCTACAAAGTGCGCGCTGGCCTGGATCAAGCCATTGCCCGTGGCCTGGCCTACGCACCGTATGCCGATCTGATCTGGTGTGAAACCGCCAAGCCGGACCTGGACGAAGCCCGTCGCTTTGCTGAAGCCATCAAGAAGGAATACCCGGACCAGATTCTGTCCTACAACTGCTCGCCTTCCTTCAACTGGAAGAAAAACCTGGACGACGCGACCATCGCCAAATTCCAGCGCGAGCTGTCGGCAATGGGCTACAAGCACCAGTTCATCACCCTGGCCGGCATCCACAACATGTGGCACAGCATGTTCAACCTGGCGCATGACTACGCCCGTAACGACATGACCGCCTACGTGAAGCTGCAAGAACAGGAATTTGCTGATGCTGCCAAAGGCTACACCTTTGTTGCGCACCAGCAAGAAGTAGGCACTGGCTACTTCGATGACATGACCACCGTGATTCAGGGTGGCTCGTCCTCGGTCACCGCCCTGACCGGCTCGACTGAAGAAGAACAGTTCCACTGATTGCCCGGCAACCAGTGAAACGACGGCCATTGCCTCGCCTGTAAAGAACAATCGCAATGCCTTGAACATAGCGCCCCGACCGGTTCGGGGCGTTTTTTTATTTGGATTTCGTGAAAATGTGCCCGCACGCCGACCAAAACCTGACCCAGATCCATACATCGAAAACAAAATCAGGTTAGAAAACCAAGTTCGAAACTTGCAACGGCTACATATATAAGCCAACTTGCGCAGGCAGGCTAAGCTGTAAAACAACACATTCGCACCCAAACGATATTCATTATCATTTGTAAGCGATCTGGTGCTTAGCCGTGCAAACAAAACATCATTGCTGAAATAAGCTGTAAGGCCCGCATCACGTGGCCTACGTAGACTTTGGAGGAAGCTATACCACTAAAGGACTGAATTAATTCATCTTAGAAAATTTACTTGCTGGGTGTTTAGCCATAAAATCCCGCCCATCAATTGCGCTGCGACATATCGTCACTGCTTTATTACCTTTTTGAGCTCAGAGACATTGGCTCTCTGTTAAGGATTACCAGCATGCCCGAAGCGACAGGACTCATAGCCCACAACTGGGGCTTTGCCATTTTCCTTCTCGGCGTTGTCGGCCTTTGTGCCTTCATGCTTGGCGTCTCCAGCCTCCTCGGGTCAAAAGCCTGGGGCCGCAGCAAAAATGAACCGTTCGAGTCCGGCATGCTACCCACCGGTGGCGCCCGCTTGCGGCTCTCCGCAAAATTCTATCTGGTCGCGATGCTGTTCGTGATCTTCGATATCGAAGCCCTCTTTCTCTTTGCCTGGTCTGTGTCTGTTCGCGAAAGCGGCTGGACCGGATTCGTCGAAGCTCTCGTTTTCATAGCAATTCTGTTGGCAGGCCTTGTCTACCTATTTCGGGTGGGTGCTCTTGATTGGGCACCGGAAGCTCGTCGTAAGCGGCAGGCCAAGCTGAAACAATGAGGCTTTGGCGATGCAATACGAACTCACCAGGATCGACCCGGATGCTCCTAACGAGCAATACCCGATCGGCAAACGGGAAACCGTTGCCGATCCGTTAGAAGATCAAGTCCACAAAAACATTTTCATGGGCAAGCTTGAAGACGTGCTGAACGGTACGGTCAACTGGGGGCGTAAAAACTCCCTGTGGCCGTACAACTTCGGTCTGTCGTGCTGCTATGTGGAAATGACCACCGCCTTCACGGCGCCCCACGACATCGCGCGCTTTGGCGCCGAAGTTATCCGGGCCTCGCCGCGCCAGGCGGATTTCATGGTTATTGCCGGTACCTGCTTCATCAAGATGGCGCCGATCATTCAGCGTCTCTACGAGCAAATGCTTGAACCTAAATGGGTCATCTCCATGGGTTCGTGCGCCAACTCCGGTGGCATGTACGACATCTACTCCGTGGTTCAAGGGGTGGACAAGTTTTTGCCCGTGGACGTTTACGTACCCGGCTGCCCACCCCGCCCTGAGGCTTTCCTGCAAGGCTTGATGCTCTTGCAAGAGTCGATTGGCCAGGAGCGTCGCCCACTTTCCTGGGTCGTTGGCGAACAAGGCGTGTACCGCGCCGAGATGCCATCGCAAAAGGAACAGCGCCGCGAACAGCGTATTCAGGTGACCAACCTGCGCAGCCCCGACGAAGTCTGATCCAGCCCCGCGTCTTTTTTATAGAACGAGACACTGGCTTCATTCTTTACGTTGAACGAAAGCGATAAAAAACCATGACTACAGGCTCCGCTCTGTACATCCCGCCTTATAAGGCTGACGACCACGATGTGGTTGTCGAACTGAATAACCGTTTTGGCCCTGATGCATTCACTGCCCAGGCCACGCGCACCGGCATGCCGGTGCTTTGGGTTGCCCGCGCCAAACTGGTCGACGTGCTGACCTTCCTGCGCAACCTGCCAAAACCCTACGTCATGCTCTATGACCTGCACGGTGTCGACGAACGTCTGCGCACCAAGCGTCAGGGCCTGCCATCGGGTGCCGACTTCACTGTGTTCTATCATCTGATGTCGCTTGAGCGTAACAGCGACGTCATGATTAAGGTCGCCCTGTCCGAAGGCGATCTGAGCCTGCCGACCGTGACCGGGATCTGGCCGAACGCCAACTGGTACGAGCGGGAAGTGTGGGACATGTTCGGCATCGACTTTGCCGGGCACCCGCACCTGTCGCGCATCATGATGCCCCCGACCTGGGAAGGTCACCCGCTGCGCAAGGACTTTCCTGCACGCGCCACGGAATTCGACCCGTACAGCCTGAGCCTGGCCAAAGTCCAGCTGGAAGAAGAAGCCGCACGCTTCAAGCCTGAAGACTGGGGCATGAAGCGTTCCGGCGAAAACGAGGACTACATGTTCCTCAACCTGGGGCCGAACCACCCTTCGGCTCACGGTGCCTTCCGCATCATCCTGCAACTGGACGGCGAAGAAATCGTCGACTGCGTGCCTGACATTGGCTACCACCACCGTGGCGCCGAAAAAATGGCCGAGCGCCAGTCGTGGCACAGTTTCATCCCGTACACCGACCGTATCGATTACCTCGGCGGCGTGATGAACAACCTGCCGTACGTGCTCTCGGTTGAAAAACTGGCCGGGATCAAGGTACCGGACCGCGTCGACACCATCCGCATCATGATGGCCGAGTTCTTCCGTATCACCAGCCACCTACTGTTCCTGGGGACCTATATCCAGGACGTGGGCGCCATGACGCCGGTGTTCTTCACCTTCACTGACCGTCAACGCGCCTACAAAGTGATTGAGGCGATTACCGGTTTCCGTCTGCACCCGGCCTGGTACCGCATCGGCGGTGTTGCTCACGACCTGCCTCGCGGCTGGGAAAAACTGGTTCAGGAATTCGTCGAGTGGATGCCAAAGCGTCTGGACGAATATCAAAAAGCCGCTCTGGACAACAGCATCCTGCGAGGCCGTACCATCGGCGTTGCACAGTACAACACCAAAGAAGCCCTCGAATGGGGCGTTACAGGTGCTGGCCTGCGTTCTACCGGGTGCGACTTCGACCTGCGTAAGGCGCGTCCCTACTCGGGCTACGAGAACTTCGAGTTCGAAGTGCCGTTGGCGGCCAATGGCGATGCCTACGACCGTTGCATCGTGCGTGTCGAAGAGATGCGCCAGAGCCTGAAAATCATTGAGCAGTGCATGCGCAACATGCCGGCCGGCCCGTACAAGGCGGATCACCCGCTGACCACGCCGCCGCCCAAAGAGCGCACCTTGCAGCACATCGAGACCTTGATTACGCACTTCCTGCAAGTTTCGTGGGGCCCGGTCATGCCGGCCAACGAATCCTTCCAGATGATTGAAGCGACCAAGGGCATCAACAGTTATTACCTGACGAGCGATGGCGGCACCATGAGCTACCGCACCCGGATTCGCACCCCAAGCTTTGCCCATTTGCAGCAGATCCCTTCGGTGATCAAAGGCGAAATGGTCGCGGACTTGATTGCGTACCTGGGTAGTATCGATTTCGTTATGGCCGACGTGGACCGCTAAGCATGAACAGCACGCTTATCCAGACAGACCGTTTCGCCCTTAGCGAAACCGAGCGCTCGGCCATCGAGCACGAGATGCATCACTACGAAGATCCGCGCGCAGCGTCGATCGAGGCGCTTAAGATCGTTCAGAAAGAACGTGGCTGGGTGCCGGACGGCGCGATTTATGCCATTGGCGAACTGCTGGGCATCCCCGCCAGTGACGTCGAAGGCGTGGCCACATTCTACAGCCAGATCTTCCGCCAGCCGGTCGGTCGACACATCATTCGCGTATGCGACAGCATGGTCTGCTACATCGGTGGTCACGAGTCCGTGGTCAGCGAGATCCAGACCAAGCTGGGCATCGGCCTGGGCCAGACCACAGCAGACGGTCGCTTCACGCTGCTGCCGGTGTGCTGCCTGGGCAACTGCGACAAGGCGCCTGCGTTGATGATCGACGACGACACTTTCGGTGATGTCCAGCCATCGGGCGTTGCAACGTTGTTGGAGGGCTACCCATGACCCTGACTTCTTTCGGACCTGCCAACCGCATTGCGCGCACGGCAGAAACCCATCCCCTGACTTGGCGCCTGCGTGACGACGGCGAGCCGGTGTGGCTTGACGAATATCAAGCCAAAAACGGCTATGCGGCGGCTCGCAAAGCCTTCGCTGACATGGCTCAGGACGACATCGTCCAGACCGTGAAAGACGCTGGCCTCAAAGGTCGCGGCGGTGCTGGTTTTCCCACCGGCGTGAAGTGGGGGCTAATGCCCAAAGACGAATCCATGAACATCCGTTACCTGCTGTGTAACGCCGATGAGATGGAGCCCAACACCTGGAAAGACCGCATGCTGATGGAGCAACTGCCCCATCTGCTGATTGAAGGCATGCTGATCAGTGCCCGTGCACTGAAAACCTACCGTGGCTACATCTTCCTGCGTGGCGAATACACCACAGCGGCCGTGCACCTGCGCCGCGCCGTCGAAGAAGCCAAGGCCGCGGGCCTGCTGGGCAAAAACATTCTGGGCTCGGGATTTGATTTCGAACTGTTCGTGCACACCGGTGCCGGGCGTTATATCTGCGGTGAAGAAACCGCACTGATCAACTCCCTTGAAGGCCGACGTGCCAACCCGCGTTCCAAACCGCCTTTCCCGGCGGCCGTGGGCGTTTGGGGCAAGCCAACGTGCGTCAACAACGTAGAGACCCTGTGCAACGTACCGGCCATCATCGGCAACGGCGTTGACTGGTACAAATCCCTGGCCCGCGAGGGCAGCGAAGACCACGGCACCAAGCTGATGGGCTTCTCCGGCAAGGTCAAGAACCCCGGCCTGTGGGAACTGCCATTTGGCGTGACTGCGCGCGAGCTGTTCGAAGATTACGCGGGCGGCATGCGAGACGGCTTCAAGCTCAAGTGCTGGCAGCCGGGCGGCGCCGGTACAGGCTTCCTGCTGCCTGAACACCTGGACGCACAAATGTACGCCGGCGGGATCGCCAAGGTGGGTACCCGCATGGGTACGGGCCTGGCCATGGCCGTGGACGACAGCGTCAACATGGTCTCGCTGCTGCGCAACATGGAGCAGTTCTTTGCCCGCGAGTCGTGCGGTTTCTGCACGCCTTGCCGCGATGGCCTGCCATGGAGCGTCAAGCTGCTGATGGCCATCGAGAAAGGTGAAGGCCAGCCGGGCGACATCGAGACCCTGCTGGGTCTGGTGGGTTTCCTGGGCCCGGGCAAGACGTTCTGTGCCCACGCACCGGGCGCCGTGGAGCCACTGGGCAGCGCAATCAAGTACTTCCGTCCAGAATTCGAAGCCGGCATTGCGCAAGCAAAACCCGGCGTTCCACCTCTGGCACGCCCGATTGTAATCGGCGCGTAACGTTCTGAATGAGGGTGGTCCGTGCCGCCCTCTGATCGTTCGATAACGCCGTAAGGCTGGGTAGCTTCGAACGAATAACAAGATTCCATTAGCCACGCCCGCTGACACCGGGCCAACGAAGACCTTTGAACCATGGCCACTATCCACGTAGACGGCAAAGAGCTCGAAGTCGATGGGGCAGACAACCTGTTACAGGCCTGTCTGTCGCTGGGACTCGATATTCCGTATTTCTGCTGGCACCCTGCCCTGGGCAGTGTTGGCGCCTGCCGCCAGTGCGCAGTCAAGCAATACACCGACGAGAACGACACCCGTGGTCGTATCGTGATGTCCTGCATGACCCCGGCCACTGACGGAAGCTGGATTTCCATCGACGACGAAGAAGCGAAAGTGTTTCGTGCCAGCGTTGTCGAATGGCTGATGACCAACCACCCGCACGACTGCCCTGTGTGCGAAGAAGGCGGTCACTGCCACCTGCAAGACATGACCGTGATGACCGGTCACAACGAGCGCCGTTATCGTTTCACCAAACGCACCCACCAGAACCAGGAACTTGGCCCGTTCATCGCTCACGAGATGAACCGCTGCATCGCCTGTTATCGCTGCGTGCGTTTCTATAAAGACTACGCTGGCGGTACTGACCTCGGCGTATTCGGCGCTCACGACAACGTGTACTTCGGTCGCGTTGAAGACGGCGTTCTCGAAAGCGAGTTCTCGGGCAACCTCACCGAAGTCTGCCCGACCGGTGTGTTCACCGACAAAACCCACTCCGAGCGCTACAACCGCAAGTGGGACATGCAATTCGCGCCAAGCATCTGCCACGGTTGCTCCAGCGGCTGCAACATCAGCCCGGGCGAGCGTTATGGCGAATTGCGCCGCATCGAAAACCGCTTCAACGGTTCGGTCAACCAGTATTTCCTGTGTGACCGTGGTCGCTTCGGTTACGGCTACGTAAACCGTACCGATCGCCCGCGTCAGCCGCTGCTGGCCGACGGCAACAAGCTGAGCGTCGACGCTGCACTGGACAAGGCAGCCGAACTGCTGCGCGGTCGCAATATTGTGGGTATCGGTTCGCCTCGCGCCAGCCTCGAAAGCAATTTCGCACTGCGCGAGCTGGTAGGCGCCGAGCATTTCTACTCGGGTATCGAAGCCGGTGAGCTGGAGCGTATCCGTCTGGTGTTGCAAGTCCTCAAGGACAGCCCGCTGCCGGTGCCGAACCTGCGCGATATCGAAGACCACGACGCGATTTTCGTCTTGGGCGAAGACTTGACCCAGACCGCCGCGCGTATGGCTCTGTCGTTGCGTCAGTCGGTCAAGGGCAAAGCCGAAGACATGGCCGACGCCATGCGCGTTCAGCCGTGGCTTGACGCGGCGGTGAAAAACATCGGTCAGCACGCGCTGAACCCGCTGTTCATTGCCAGCCTTGCAGAAACCAAGCTGGACGACGTGGCTGAAGAATGCGTTCACGCCGCGCCGGACGATCTGGCCCGCATCGGTTTCGCCGTGGCTCATGCCCTCGATGCCAGCGCGCCTGCCGTTACCGGACTGGACACTGAAGCTCAGGCACTGGCGCAACGCATTGCCGACGCCTTGCTCGCCGCCAAACGTCCTCTGATCATTGCCGGTACTTCACTAGGCTCCAAAGCCTTGATCGAAGCGGCGGGCAACATTGCCAAAGCCCTGCACCTGCGCGAAAAAGCCGGTTCCATCAGCCTTGTCGTGCCTGAAGCCAACAGCCTTGGCCTGGCCATGCTCGGCGGTGAATCGGTAGACGCCGCGCTGCAAGCGGTGATTGACGGCCAGGCCGACGCCATCGTGGTACTGGAAAACGACCTCTTCACCCGCGTAGATGCCGTGAAAGTGAACGCTGCGCTGGACGCAGCCAAAGTCGTGATCGTTGCCGACCATCAGAAAACCGCCACCACCGACCGTGCCGACCTGGTACTGCCAGCGGCCAGTTTCGCTGAAGGCGACGGCACACTGGTCAGCCAGGAAGGCCGCGCCCAGCGCTTCTTCCAGGTGTTTGACCCACGTTATCTGGACGCCAGCAACCTGATCCACGAAGGCTGGCGCTGGTTGCACGCCCTGCGCAGCACCCTGCTGAACAAACCGGTCGACTGGACGCTGCTGGACCATGTGACTCAGGCTACAGCCGCCTGCACGCCTGAACTGGCCGGCATCGTTGAAGCGGCGCCTTCGGCGGCCTTCCGCATCAAAGGCCTGAAACTGGCCCGCGAACCGCTGCGCTACAGCGGCCGCACGGCCATGCGCGCCAACATCAGTGTGCACGAGCCGCGTACCCCGCAAGACCCGGACACTGCGTTCGCCTTCTCCATGGAAGGCTACTCGGGCTCCGTTGAGCCACGTCAGCAAGTGCCTTTTGCTTGGTCGCCGGGTTGGAACTCGCCACAAGCGTGGAACAAGTTCCAGGACGAAGTCGGCGGTCACATCCGTGCGGGCGATCCAGGCATTCGACTGATCGAAAGCAAGGGCGATTCGCTAAGCTGGTTCGCCAACATTCCGGGCGCATTCAACCCGGCGCGTGGCACTTGGCAAGTGGTGCCGTTCTATCACCTGCTGGGCAGCGAAGAAAATTCTTCGAAAGCCGCGCCGGTACAAGAACGCATTCCTGCCGCCTATATTGCGCTGGCCAAGTCCGAAGCCGATCGCCTGGGCGTTAATGACGGTGCACTGCTCAGCCTGAACGTAGCCGGTGTGAGCCTGCGTTTGCCGCTGCGTATCAATGAAGAACTGGGTGCTGGCCTGGTGGCATTGCCTGCCGGTCTGGCCGGTATCCCGCCAGCGATCTTTGGCCTTACCGTTGACGGTTTGCAGGAGGCAGCCCAATGACCTGGTTCACGCCTGAAGTGATCGACGTGATTCTCTCGGTGGTCAAAGCCGTGGTAATCCTGCTCGCCGTGGTGGTATGCGGTGCGCTGTTGAGCTGGGTCGAGCGCCGCTTGCTCGCCCTGTGGCAAGACCGTTACGGTCCGAACCGCGTCGGCCCGTTCGGCGCGTTTCAGATCGCCGCTGACATGATCAAAATGTTCTTCAAGGAAGACTGGACACCGCCGTTTGCCGACAAGGTGATTTTCACTTTGGCACCGGTTGTGGCCATGAGCGCCTTGCTGATCGCCTTCGCGATTATCCCCATCACCCCGACCTGGGGTGTGGCGGACCTGAACATCGGGATCCTGTTCTTCTTCGCCATGGCCGGCCTGTCGGTGTACGCGGTGTTGTTCGCAGGCTGGTCGAGCAACAACAAGTTCGCCCTGCTCGGCAGCCTGCGAGCCTCGGCTCAGACTGTTTCGTACGAAGTGTTCATGGGCCTGTCGCTGATGGGTATCGTTGTACAGGTTGGCTCGTTCAACATGCGCGATATCGTTGAATATCAAGCGCAGAACCTGTGGTTCATCATTCCGCAGATCTTCGGTTTCCTGACCTTCTTCATTGCCGGCGTCGCCGTGACTCACCGTCACCCGTTCGACCAGCCGGAAGCGGAGCAGGAACTGGCCGATGGTTACCACATTGAATATGCCGGTATGAAATGGGGCATGTTCTTCGTCGGTGAATACATCGGGATCGTGTTGATCTCGGCGTTGCTGGTAACTCTGTTCTTCGGTGGCTGGCACGGGCCTTTCGGCATCCTGCCGCAGATTCCGTTTATCTGGTTCGCCCTGAAGACCGCGTTTTTCATCATGATCTTCATCCTGCTGCGCGCTTCTATTCCGCGCCCTCGGTATGACCAAGTGATGGATTTCAGCTGGAAGTTCTGCCTGCCGCTGACCCTGATCAATTTGCTGGTAACCGCCGCAGTCGTGTTGTTGAACACGCCCGCCGGCGCGGTTCAGTGAGGATAGAGACCCATGTTCAAGTACTTGTTTGACATCGTGCATGGCACCTACACCCAGCTTCGCAGCCTGGTGATGGTGTTTGGCCATGCCTTCCGCAAGCGTGACACGCTGCAATACCCGGAAGAACCGGTCTACCTGCCACCGCGTTACCGTGGCCGGATTGTCCTGACTCGCGACCCGGACGGCGAAGAGCGTTGTGTTGCCTGTAACCTGTGCGCCGTGGCGTGTCCGGTAGGCTGCATCTCGCTGCAAAAAGCCGAAACCGAAGATGGTCGCTGGTACCCGGAGTTTTTCCGCATCAACTTCTCACGCTGCATTTTCTGCGGCTTGTGTGAGGAAGCCTGCCCGACCACCGCCATCCAGCTCACGCCGGATTTCGAAATGGCCGAGTTCAAACGTCAGGATCTGGTGTACGAGAAAGAAGATCTGCTGATCTCCGGTCCCGGCAAGAACCCTGACTACAACTTCTATCGTGTTGCGGGTATGGCCGTTGAAGGCAAGCCGAAAGGCGCTGCTCAGAACGAAGCCGAGCCGATCAACGTGAAGAGCTTGCTGCCTTAAGGAAGAACGATGGAATTCGCTTTCTATTTCGCATCGGGTGTTGCTGTCGTGTCCACGCTGCGCGTGATCACCAACACCAACCCTGTGCACGCCCTGCTCTACCTGATTATTTCGCTGATTGCCGTGGCGATGACCTTCTTCAGCCTCGGCGCGCCCTTTGCCGGCGTCCTCGAAGTGATCGCTTACGCCGGCGCCATCATGGTGCTGTTCGTGTTTGTGGTGATGATGCTTAACCAGGGCCCGGCCTCAGTGACGCAGGAGCGTCACTGGCTCAAACCCGGTATATGGATCGGACCGAGCATTCTGTCCGCCATCCTGCTGGCCGAACTGCTGTACGTGCTGTTCGCACAGCAGAGCGGCGCTGCCATCGGTCAAACCACCATTGATGCAAAAGCCGTCGGCGTGAGCCTGTTCGGCCCGTATCTGCTGGTGGTCGAACTCGCCTCCATGCTGTTGCTTGCAGCAGCGGTGACGGCGTTCCACTTGGGCCGCAACGAGGCGAAGGAGCAATAAGATGCCTGGAATACCTTTGGAACATGGCCTTGCGGTAGCAGGCGTCCTGTTCTGCCTCGGTCTGGTTGGACTGATGGTTCGCCGTAACATTCTCTTCGTATTGATGAGTCTGGAAATCATGATGAACGCTGCTGCACTGGCGTTCATCGTTGCCGGTGCACGCTGGGCGCAACCGGATGGACAGGTCATGTTCATTCTGGTGATCACCCTGGCAGCCGCCGAGGCCAGTATTGGCCTGGCGATCCTGCTGCAGCTGTATCGCCGCTTCCACACGCTTGATATCGATGCTGCCAGTGAGATGCGCGGATGAACCTTCTCTTTCTGACTTTCGTATTCCCCCTGATCGGCTTTTTGCTGCTGTCGTTCTCCCGTGGACGCTTCAGCGAAAACCTCTCGGCCCTGATCGGCGTTGGCTCCATCGGCCTGTCGACCCTTGTGGCCGCGTACGTGATCTGGCAATTCAACGTCTCGCCGCCTGAAGGCGGTCACTACACGCAAGTGCTGTGGCAGTGGATGGCGGTGGGTGAGTTCAAGCCGAACTTCGCCCTGTACCTGGACGGTCTGTCCGTCACCATGCTCGGCGTGGTGGTCGGTGTAGGCTTCCTGATCCACATCTTTGCCTCGTGGTACATGCGCGGTGAAGACGGCTACTCGCGCTTCTTCGCTTACACCAACCTGTTTATCGCCAGCATGCTGTTCCTGATCCTGGCCGATAACCTGCTGTTCGTGTACTTCGGCTGGGAAGGCGTGGGCCTGTGCTCCTACCTGTTGATCGGTTTCTACTACAGCAACCGCAACAACGGTAACGCCGCACTCAAAGCGTTCATCGTGACCCGCATCGGCGACGTGTTCATGGCCATCGGCCTGTTCATTTTGTTCCAGCAATTGGGCACGTTGAACATTCAGGAGCTGCTGGTTCAGGCACCGCTCAAGTTCCAGGCCGGCGATTTCTGGATTGTACTGGCGACCCTGATGCTGCTGGGTGGTGCGGTCGGTAAATCGGCGCAGCTGCCCCTGCAAACCTGGCTGGCAGACGCCATGGCCGGCCCGACGCCGGTGTCGGCACTGATTCACGCCGCTACCATGGTGACCGCAGGTGTTTACCTGATCGCGCGTACCCACGGCCTGTTCACACTGGCGCCTGAAGTGCTGCATCTAGTGGGCATCGTGGGAGGTGTGACACTGGTACTGGCCGGTTTTGCGGCACTGGTGCAAACCGACATCAAACGTATCCTCGCCTATTCCACCATGAGCCAGATCGGCTACATGTTCCTCGCCTTGGGCGTCGGAGCATGGGATGGCGCGATTTTCCACCTGATGACCCACGCCTTCTTCAAGGCATTGCTGTTCCTTGCTTCGGGTGCGGTGATTGTTGCCTGCCACCACGAGCAGAACATCTTCAAGATGGGCGGTCTGTGGAAGAAACTGCCACTGGCTTACATCAGCTTCATCGTCGGCGGCGCGGCCTTGTCTGCACTGCCTCTGCTGACCGCAGGCTTCTACTCCAAAGACGAAATTCTTTGGGAAGCATTCGCCAGCGGCAACAACGAGTTGCTGTACGCCGGTCTGGTGGGTGCCTTCATGACTTCGCTGTACACCTTCCGCCTGATCTTCATCACCTTCCACGGTGAAGCCAAGACACAAGCCCATGCAGGCCATGGTGTGTCGTACTGGCTGCCACTGAGTGTACTGATCGTCCTGTCGACCTTTATCGGCGCCATGATCACGCCTCCACTGGCGGGTGTACTGCCACAAAGCGTTGGCCATGCCGGCGGCGAAGCCAAGCACAGCCTGGAAATCGCCTCGGGTGCCATCGCATTGGCGGGTATCCTGCTGGCCGCCCTGCTTTACCTGGGCAAGCGTCGTTTCGTGACGGCTGTGGCCAACAGCGGTATTGGTCGCTTCCTGTCGGCCTGGTGGTTTGCTGCATGGGGCTTCGACTGGCTGTACGACAAACTGTTCGTCAAACCGTACCTGTTGATCTGCCGCCTGCTGCGCAAAGACCCTCTGGATCAGACCATCGGTCTGGTACCGAAGATGGCCAAGGCCGGGCACAACGCCCTGAGCCGCAGCGAAACCGGTCAACTGCGTTGGTACGCTGCTTCCATGGCTGCCGGTGCGGTACTGGTCATGGGCGCCATCGTACTGGTAGCGGTCTGATATGAACCTTCGACATTGCGAAAGGAATTGAGCCCGTCATGATTCTGCCTTGGCTAATCCTGATCCCCTTTATCGGCGGCCTGCTGTGCTGGCTGGGTGAGCGCTTCGGCGCCACCTTGCCACGCTGGATTGCGTTGCTGACCATGTCCCTTGAACTTGCGCTCGGCCTCTGGCTGTGGGCGCACGGGGACTACCACTTGGCACCTAACCCGGGCGCAGCCCCGGCCTGGGCGCTTGAGTTCCAGCACACCTGGATCGAACGCTTCGGCATCAGCGTGCACTTGGCGCTCGATGGCCTGTCCCTGCTGATGATCTTGCTCACCGGCTTGCTCGGTGTGCTGTCGGTCTTGTGCTCCTGGAAAGAAATCCAGCGTCACGTGGGCTTCTTCCACCTGAACTTGATGTGGATCCTGGGCGGTGTGGTCGGCGTGTTCCTCGCCATCGACCTGTTCATGTTCTTCTTCTTCTGGGAAATGATGCTAGTGCCGATGTACTTCCTCATCGCGCTCTGGGGTCACAGTTCATCGGACGGTAAGAAAACCCGCATTTACGCAGCGACCAAGTTCTTCATCTTCACTCAGGCTTCCGGCCTGATCATGCTGGTGGCGATCCTCGGTCTGGTGCTGGTCAACTTCAATGAAACCGGCGTGCTGACCTTCAGCTATGCCGAGTTGCTGAAAACCAAGATGTCACTCACTACCGAGTACATTCTGATGCTCGGCTTCTTTATTGCCTTTGCCGTGAAACTGCCGGTTGTACCGTTTCACTCCTGGTTACCGGATGCTCACGCACAAGCGCCGACTGCAGGCTCGGTCGACCTGGCCGGTATCTTGCTGAAAACCGCGGCGTACGGTTTGCTGCGTTTCGCCCTGCCCCTGTTCCCGAACGCTTCGGCCGAATTCGCGCCGATTGCCATGCCCCTGGGTCTGATCGGGATTTTCTACGGCGCATTCCTCGCTTTCGCACAAACCGACATCAAGCGTCTGATCGCTTTTTCCAGTGTTTCCCACATGGGCTTCGTACTGATCGGGATTTACTCCGGCAGCCTGCTGGCTCTGCAAGGCGCTGTGATCCAGATGCTGGCGCACGGTGTATCGGCGGCGGCGCTGTTTATTCTCAGCGGTCAGCTGTACGAGCGCCTGCACACCCGTGACATGCGTGAAATGGGCGGTTTGTGGTCGAAGATCGCCTACCTGCCGGCCATTAGCCTGTTCTTTGCTGCCGCGTCGCTGGGCTTGCCGGGCACCGGTAACTTTGTCGGCGAGTTCCTGATCCTGATTGGCTCGTTTGCCAGCTTCCCTTGGGTCACGGCGATTGCCACGACCGGCCTGGTGTTTGGCTCGGTCTACTCGTTGATCATGATTCACCGCGCCTACTTCGGCCCTTCCAAGTCGGACGCCGTACTGGCCGGCATGGACGCACGTGAAATGATCATGGTGCTCGGTCTGGCGGTACTGCTGATTTTCATCGGCGTGTACCCGCAACCGTTCCTCGACACCTCTGCTGCGACCATGAATGGCGTGCAGCAATGGCTCGGCACCGCCTTCACTCAACTCGCTTCGGCCCGGTAAGAGCGCTATGGAATTCACGATCCAACACTTTATCGCGCTTGCTCCACTGTTGATTACCAGCATCACCCTCGTTGTGGTGATGCTGGCAATCGCGTGGCGCCGCAACCACTCACAGACCTTCCTGCTCTCGGTAGCGGGTCTCAACCTGGCACTGCTGTCGATCTTCCCGGCGTTGAAAGTCGCTCCATTGGCCGTCACTCCGCTGTTGATGCTGGACAACTTTGCTTACCTGTATATCGGGCTGATCCTGGTCGCGACCCTGGCCTGCGTGACACTTGCGCATGCCTATCTGGGTGAAGGCGGTACAGGTTACCCGGGCAACCGCGAAGAGCTTTACTTGTTGATGCTGCTGGCAGCGTCGGGCGGTCTGGTACTGGTCAGCGCACAACACCTGGCAGGCCTGTTCATCGGTCTGGAACTGCTCTCGGTCCCTGTCTACGGGCTCGTGGCCTATGCCTTTTTCAACAAACGTTCACTGGAAGCCGGCATCAAATACATGGTGCTGTCGGCCGCCGGTTCAGCGTTCCTGTTGTTTGGTATGGCCTTGCTCTACGCAGAAGCCGGCAGCCTGAGCTTCAGCGGCATCGGCCATGCGTTGGCCGCTACCGGTGCTCCGAGTGCCATCGCGCAGCTCGGTTTGGGGATGATGCTGGTCGGTCTGGCGTTCAAGCTGTCGCTGGTGCCTTTCCACCTCTGGACGCCGGACGTGTACGAAGGCGCTCCGGCGCCCGTAGCGGCATTTTTGGCGACCGCTTCGAAAGTCGCGGTATTTGCTGTGATGGTACGGTTGTTCCAGATCTCTCCTGCCGCCACCACCGGCGTCATGAGCGACGTACTGACCGTGATCGCGATTGCCTCGATCCTGTTCGGTAACTTGCTGGCACTCACGCAAACCAACCTCAAGCGTCTGCTGGGTTATTCGTCCATCGCCCACTTCGGCTACCTTCTGATTGCTCTGGTCGCCAGTAAAGGCATGGCCATGGAAGCCATCGGCGTCTACCTGATCACCTACGTACTCACCAGTCTGGGTGCGTTCGGTGTGATCACATTGATGTCCTCGCCTTACAAAGGCCGTGACGCGGACGCCCTGTATGAATACCGCGGCCTGTTCTGGCGCCGTCCGTACATGACCGCCGTACTGACGGTGATGATGCTGTCGCTGGCCGGCATTCCCCTGACCGCAGGCTTCATCGGCAAGTTCTACATCATTGCTACCGGTGTTCAGGCGCAGCAATGGTGGCTGGTGGCTTCCCTGATCCTGGGCAGTGCCATCGGCGTCTTCTACTACCTGCGTGTGATGGTCACTCTGTACCTTGTTGAACCGAAACTGCATCGCCACGATGCTCCGCTCAATTGGGAACAGCAAGCAGGCGGCGTGATGTTGCTCGCTGTGTCGGTATTGGTTTTCGTGCTGGGTGTTTACCCTCAGCCGATGCTGGAACTGGTACAACGCGCCACCCTGGGCTTGCTGGGCTAACCCCTCTCGCTCGACCCGCTACCCCGTGAAAGCCTGGCTTTCACGGGGTATTTTTTTATCAGCTGTTTATAAACAGCCCGCGAGTTGGGTAATGCCAAAATAGTTCTGAATATTGATTGCCAAAGACTCGATATTGATACTTACCTACACACTGTTAATTCACCCACGCTTAGCCATTGGCACTGCTTTCCCCTCTGCTGTTTATATCTTGCGAAACACTCAGCAACGACAGCAGCCTGCGCCTCTATACGTCCCCTTCCTGCACATACAAATCATCAAACACTTATTACAAAACTGAAAAACACGGTGCATTGACAGGTATTTTTATCCCTCATACATTCGCTTCCTCGCGAGCTTCCTGCCTTAGAAATAATAAATAGAACTGCGCACCGACTTTTTAAATACCAAAGGAAAATGACCCATGCAGACTCTTCACCAGTCCAGCGGTTATTACTCAACGACCGATGGCCACCAGTTGTATTGGGAACGTCATGGAAACCTCGGCGGCGAACCCGTTTTCTTTATTCACGGCGGACCAGGCGGAAACTGTAATGAAAAACATCTGCTGTTCTTTGATCTTAAGCACGTTGATGTCGTTTTATTTGATCAACGGGGCTGCGGGCGCTCCACGCCCCAAGGGCGATTGACGGATAACAATACGAATGCACTGGTTCAAGACATAGACGCTCTGCGCCATTACTTTGGATTTGAACGCATCAGCGTGCTCGGGGTGTCATGGGGCAGTTGGCTGGCACTGAAATATCAGCACCGGTTCAAGCATCGCGTTAACCAGTGCGTTGCTGCGTCGGTATTTGCTCCTGAACAAAAAGTGTTTAGTGCCTATGAACAGATACTCGTGCAAACCCTTGAACGTTTACCCGATGTAGGCTTGACCCTCAAGCAAACCTACAAGGCGCTATGCACAGGTAGCCACGAAGTCCGCCGCGCTGCAGCGCTCAACTGGAGCAAGGCCCATCTCGCAGGGATCATGTCCGATGAGCAACTGGAAGACTTTGTAGACAGCTCAGCCATCGCCTCCATCCGTCTCGAACTGCACTATCACCTCAACCGCTATTTCTTCACCCCTGAGGACCTGAACCTTCGAATCGGCCCCAACACGACCCTTATCCAGGGAATAGACGACCCATGCGGACTGCTGAGCATGCGCTGGCTGCAAGAGCGCTCGAGCGGCCCAAGCTTGCTGGTCAAGGCAGGCCACAATGCACTTGAGCCCACCTTACTGAGCCACATCCGACAAACACTCGCCCCATAAGGCTTTAGTAAGAAAATACTGCCTATCGCGTCGAACTCTCGCTTAATTCCTGAAATGAGTGATGTGCCCTACACAATTTAAAAAAACGCCCTGACTGTAAAAAAGCACTCTATTGACAGCCCTACAATAAACACCTCACACACTCACCCTTGTACCTACACTCAAGTTCACGCCTCCGTATTATTAAACGCCGGGCACACCCGCATTCCAGCGCCTTCCCACACCAACTGAACAGTGAATAGCACCGAACAAAAATAAACATGTACCAAAACATTAATTCGCTCGCACAAGTTGAAACTGCGTTCATTGACAGCCAAGAATACAGGCAACTAAATTAAAAGCGCGCTTAGGACGCCTAAGCCAACTCAATATTTCAATTAAATTTCAATCCACTTAAAGCAGGTTTTCAATATGGGCTACCACATGGCTATGAACACCCAGGCACTGCCTGATGCAGACTCACTGGACTCCCAGTCCGAGCAGCAGCTTATCGATCAACTTGAATTGTCCGATGCCGAGAAAGAAGAACTCCACGCTGACTAACTCCGTAAGGAGGGAACGTTTCTGACTTCCCTCCTTACACCGGACTCTCCCATGACGACATTAATTCCTCCTGACGAACGTGAGCTTTCTTTGCCCGAGGCGTATGCAAGAGTGCTTCAAGAGCTGAACTGCCTCGGGCTGGCCTGCTCCGTTCGTACACTCGGAGAGCGCATTGTGAACACTCGCGTGATGCTGAGTGACGCCAACTCAGGGCATCAGGGGGTCGGTTCCGGAAAAGGCTACACTGACAGCGCCTTGGTTGGAGCCCACTATGAAGCCTTGGAACATTACCTGAGCGAGCATCATGAGATGCACGTCGGGGTTGAACTGCGTCCTGCAAATCGATTCACGCGCGACGGTATCTTTCACGACGACAGTCTTCTGGATAGCGTCATTCAACACACTCAGGCCAGCATCGCCAGCCGCCTTTACCACAGCCCTCTCGACACAGCGTCCTTCTATTACCCGATCGCTTTTAGCTTGCCTGACTACCCCGGCAGGCCGTTGGCAGGTGACACATTTGATTACGCAGGTATACGCCGCTACTTCAGCAACAGCGGCATCGCCATTGGCGCCACCTACCAGGAAGCAGCTCTGCACGCCATCAATGAATGCCTTGAGCGCGATGCACTCTCACTCTTCCTGCTCAGCCATTTTTACTACCGGCACGACCGGCCACTGCGCAGGGTCCAACGCCCGCAGGCACGCCACCCTCTCTGCAACCTTTGGCAGGAAGCTGAGACAGAGTTGCATGCCGAAGTCATTCTGCTCGACATCAGCAGTGAGTTTTGCGTCACCACCTGTATGGCTTTCACCCACTCCGGTAACCAGCCCATCACCCTTTTCGGCTGCGGCACGTCATTAAGTGCGTCCCATGCGGCAGCTCGCGCACTTACCGAACTGGTGCAAGTCCGTTGGGCGGCAACCCGCGCCGACACAGCGCAACATATCGACTTGCAAATGCGCCATTTAGCTGCGTTTCCTCGCCTGCAGCGCTGCCTGCGCCTGGATATAGACGACCTGATGATGCATACCCGCCAGCAACTGGTCGCGCTGCCAATGCACGGCGCCCTAGGCACGCTGGACGAGCAGATCCACGTCATCGCCCGTGATGTACGCGCGCACAACCGCGAACTGGGTATCAGCACCCTCTATCAAACGGACAGGGGTACCACCCTGGCCAACGTCGTGATCCCGGGGCTTGAGCGTTTTTATATTGTGAGCACCGGCAACGTTGTTATTCCCCAAGCCCGGGGACAGGCGCTCAATGAGTGTGTCAGGTGATGCCATGACTCATGCCCTGACCGTACACCGCGAGCAGCACGTCCAGCAGCAGATACACACGCTCTGCAGCATGACGGTGCATCAACACGCGTCGTGGACAGAACCCCTTGGTCCCGGGCTGAACAACGTGTTTATGCTTAATATCGAGGACTCGCTCTGGGTGGGCCGCAAAACGCTGACAACGGCCTTCGGCGGCCGACAGCACCTGTCCAGCCTGATCCGGCCCTCCATGTTGCTCGGGCGTTTTACCCGCATTATTTACGGGAGCCATGGCGTCACTGTGCAGTTCATCACGGCAGGCGAAGCAGAAAAGACACAGCTCTTTCAGCGAGCGCCCAACCTGACGGGCAGCGAGCTGTACTTTCCCTTCCCCGTCCTTGATAGCCATGCACAGGAGTACGTCATGCATGAAGAACACTGGCGCTTTAGCGAAAAACTGGCCCAGACACTGAATGAGGATGAACGACACTTTCGAGACCATTGCACCGCCTTGCTGCAAAGTCGACTCAAGCCCGGCGCCCGACTGCTAGACCCGGCATGTTCCACCGGCGCATTCATAGCGTCCATGGCCAGTGCGTTGCCCCACACCCGTTGTATCGGCGCCGACTGCTCGTTAAGCATGGTGGAGCAAGCGCGCACCCATCATCGATTACCCAATCTGCAGTTTCACCATCGTGCTGCACAAGAAGCGCCTCAGCCCACAGCCGAATGCGATGTTTTATTTCTGCGCTTCCTGAATGCCGAGGTGATGAGCAGAGACCACGCGCAACACTTGCTAATGATGCTGTTGAAGCACTTGAAACACGGCGCAATGGCCATCGTGTTCGGGCATACCCCGGTGCTGCCCAACATACGGTATTGGGCACATGCGGCTGGATTGAAGCTCATCTCTTCCTTGGCCGCTCGGCCGGATCACTTGGAGTTGTTCGAGTGCTATGTATTGCAATCGCCTGTGGACTAACACATTAGGCCAGTTTGGCAGTTGCGAGCGATTCTCGCCTTGTATAGGCTTGCGCGCCGCCCGCCCAACCCTGGACCTGTCATTCATGCGTTCTATCCGCTTTGCACTGCTGCCTTTGGCCCTTGCCTGTGCTTCTTGCGCCCTCGCAGAGACACTTGAGCTGGGAGAAGTGCAAGTACGCAGTCAAGAAAGCAGTGAGCTGGACATAGCCCGAGCCCGGATGAATGAAGTCCCCGGCGCCAGCAATGTGATTGATTTGAACACCGTTGAAACCGGCCGGACGAGCAGCAATACCGACGTGCTCGCGTACCAGCCTGGCGTCTATGCACAGTCATCGGGCAATGACGGTGCCAAGGTTTCAGTGCGCGGTTCCGGCCTTAATCGCGCGCCGGGTGCCCACGGCTCAGGGCTGTACGTGATGTTTGACGGGCTGCCGCTGACAGGCCCCGGTGGCACCCCTTATGAATTATTTGAACCGTTATGGCTCAGCCGCGCAGAAGTCCTGCGTGGCGCCAATGGGTTTGACACCGGTGCACTGGCCTTGGGCGGCTCGATCAACTACGTCACCCGCACCGGCTACGACGCGACCCCGCTGCAGGTGCGTTATGAAACAGGCAGCTACGGTTATCAAAAACGTCAGCTCAGCTCAGGGCAAGTACTGGGCGATCTTGATTACTACATCTCCCTGAATGACGCCACTACCGACGGTTATCAAGACCATACCCGGGGTAGCAGCAAAGGCGTTGCGGCCAATGTCGGTTATCGCTTCAACCCGCAACTGGAGACGCGTTTTTATTTGCGCTATCGCGAGACTGATAACCAACTGGCAGGCCGTGTTACCAAAGACCAGATCAAGCATCATCCACGCTCGGCCAACCCTGCTTATGTCAAGGGAGATTACAGCCGTCCTCAACCGGGAAGTACCTGGTTCGCCAACAAAACGACGATGTACCTGGACGACGACTCGCAGCTTGAAACCGGACTGGTGTACCACGACTACCCGATGGACCTGCGTGAAGGCCCTAACGGGCTGAAAGTCGCGTATACCGATGTCAGCGGCACTTTGAACTACAAACGCCGTGACACCGTGTTCGGGCTGGAAAGCAAGACAACCGTGGGCTTGCGTAGCACCAAGCACCTGCCCAATAGCGGGGCATCGGAATACGTGCGAATTCCTGCGGGAAACACCGCGGCGTATCCTGCGGGCACAAAGATGCGCGACTTCAGTTACCAGGGTTCGGACACGGTGCTGCACGCCGGCAATGACCTGGAGCTGATGCCCGATCTATGGCTCACCACGGGCATGGCCCTGATCTACACCCGCCGTGAGAGCGACGTGAGCTATCCGGACAGCGGCGGCAAGGTCAGCCAGCATGATTGGGATTACGCGCCACGTGTCGGCCTGCGTTACGCGTTCAATCCCGCGTTGCAGGTGTATGGCAATGTGAGTCGCTCCGTCGAGCCGCCGCATCCCTGGTCGATGATCTGGGGCTCGCCTTTTACGTTTCCTGTCAATAATGGCCCGGCCACTGGTCGTCAAAGCACACCTGTCGCTTTACACAATCAAACAGCCACCACTCTTGAGTTGGGGGGCCGGGGTGATGCCTGGTTTGGTCAATGGGATCTCGCCTGGTATTACTCGGCCATTCGGCATGAACTACTCAGTGTCGAGACGCAAGCTGCAACCGCCACTCAAGCGCCAATTATCGGCGAATCCAATGCCAGCCCAACCGTCCACCAAGGGATTGAGGCCGGACTCAACAGTCTGTTGTGGGAAAAAGACGGTATTGGCAACGTCTCGTTGCGCCAGGCATACACCTTCAGTGATTTCCACTACCGCAATGATGAACGTTTTGGCAGTAACGCGTTGCCCGGCATTCCCCGTCACTACTATCAGGCCGAGCTTCGCTACGACCATGCGCAAGGGTTCTACGCCGGGGTCAATACGCAAGTGGCCTCGCGCATGGCCGTGGATTACGCCAATTCGTATCACACCTCTTCCTACATGTTGTGGGGAGCAACATTCGGGTATGCCTCACCCAAGAAAGACTGGCAAACCTGGCTAGACCTGCGCAACCTGACACGCCAGCGCTATGCCGCTACCGTCACCCCAGGGTATGACGACAACGGCAAGGACGCCGCGCGCTCGACCCCCGGCGAAGGCATGGGCGCCTACGTCGGGGTGTCATACAACTTGCGCTAGTTGCGTGGCTGAATGTCGGCGGGCAGTCGCACTTTGCGGCGCGTCCCGCTGAACAGCCCCCAGCTGGAGAGAAAAAGGGCAGCGATCAATGGCCCGATCACAAAGCCATTTAGGCCAAAGATGGCCATACCGCCCAACGTGGATATCAGAATCAGGAAGTCCGGCATTTTGGTGTCTTTGCCGACCAGAATCGGGCGCAGCACGTTATCCACCATGCCGATCACCAAAACCCCATACAGCGCCAGTACCACCCCCTCCCATACCTGACCTGTCACCAGAAAGTAAATGGCCACGGGAGCCCAGACGATCCCGGCGCCCACGGCGGGCAGCAGAGAGAGAAACATCATCAACACTGCCCAGAACAATGAGCTGTGGATACCCAGGAACCAAAACATCAGTCCGCCCAGAGCGCCCTGTGTGATCGCAACCGCCAAGTTGCCCTTGACCGAAGCCCGCACCACGCGACGCAGTTTGAGCTGCAGCAAACGCTTCTGCTGCTCCGCCAGCGGAACTGCATTACGAATGGTGCGCACCATCTGCTGGCCATCACGGATAAAGAAATACAACAGGTACAGCATGATGAAAAAACTCACCACCAGTTCGAAAGTACTCTGACCAAAACTGAAGACTTGGGTGGCAAAGAACTGACTGCCTTCCAAAGCGCCTTTGGACACTTTCTCACTCAAACCGGCGATATTGCCCAGACCAAAGCGATCCAGCCAATTCTGTACATTCATCGGCAAGATGTCTTTGAACTGCATGACGTAGCTGGCGACGTTGATCTTGCCGCTCTGCACGTCGTTGTAGAGCATGGCCACTTCCTGCACCAGCAAGGCGGTGGTGATGATGACCGGCAAAATGGCAATCACGGTACAGATGCCCAGGGTGGCAAATGTCGCTAGGTTGCGCCGCCCCTTGAACTTGAGCACTAATTTGCGTTGTAAGGGGGCGAACAGAATCCCCAGAGCGACTGCCCAGAAAATCGCACCGTAGAACGGCAACAAGATCCAGATAAAAGCAATTGTGACCAAGGCCAACAATAACAGCAGGGTTTTGCGTTGCAGGCTTGTTTCGTTCATAGGCCGTCCATGTCAGTAAGGCGCGCATTCGTCGGTTAGCGCCAGCTTAGTCCGCAAAGCGTCTGCCAAGTGCCATCGTTGCTGCATAAAGCATAGATCCAGATCAACATTCCACTGTTTAAGCCCGATTACTATCGCGCCCTTTGCGAATGGCTCGACTATGTCCCTTGCACCGCCCGAACTCCTCGCCCCTGCCGGCACCCTGAAGAACATGCGTTACGCCTTCGCTTATGGCGCCGATGCCGTGTACGCAGGCCAACCGCGCTACAGCTTGCGGGTGCGCAATAACGAATTCGACCACGACAACCTGGCTATAGGCATTAAAGAAGCGCAGGCCCAAGGCAAACGTTTTTACGTCGTGGTCAACATCGCCCCGCACAATGCCAAGCTGCGCACCTTTCTCAAGGACCTGGCGCCAGTGATCGCCATGGGCCCCGATGCGTTGATCATGTCCGACCCCGGTCTGATCATGCTAGTGCGCCAGCACTTCCCGCGCATGCCAATCCACCTGTCAGTGCAGGCCAATACCGTGAATTGGGCCAGCGTCGAATTCTGGCGTCAGCAAGGGCTTAGCCGAATCATCCTGTCGCGCGAATTATCGCTGGAAGAAATCGAAGAGATTCGTCAGCAAGTGCCTGACATGGAACTGGAGATCTTCGTGCATGGCGCGTTGTGCATGGCTTACTCCGGTCGGTGTCTGTTGTCCGGCTACATGAACAAGCGAGATGCCAATCAGGGCAGTTGCACCAACGCCTGCCGCTGGAAGTATGACGCTGCCCCCGCCACCGAGAATGAACTGGGCACAATCGTGAACGTGGCTGACCCGTCTGTGGAGCCGACATTAGGCGTGGGCCGGCCGACTGACGAGGTGTTTCTGCTGCATGAAACCAGTCGTCCTGAAGAGCCAATGGCGGCGTTTGAAGACGAACATGGCACTTACATCATGAACTCCAAGGACCTGCGCGCCGTACAGCACGTGGGCCGGTTGACGCAAATGGGCGTGCACTCGCTGAAAATCGAAGGCCGCACCAAGTCGCACTTTTACTGCGCGCGGGCCACTCAGGTGTACCGCAAGGCCATTGATGACGCCGTGGCAGGGCGTGAGTTTGATCGCAGCCTGATGACGGATCTGGAGTCTCTGGCGCAACGCGGATACACCGAAGGCTTCCTGCGCCGCCATGTGCATGACGAATACCAGAACTACCTGCATGGCAGCTCACTGTCCCAGCGTCAGCAGTTTGTGGGCGAGCTGACCGGGGAACGGCGCAACGGCATGGCCGAGGTCAAGGTCAAAAACCGGTTTTCCGTGGGCGATCATCTGGAACTGATGACCCCGCGCGGAAACTACCACTTCGATCTTTATCAATTACTCAACACTGCCAACTTGCCAATTGAGGTTGCGCCCGGGGATGGCCACACGGTGTACCTGCCAATCCCCGATCAAGTGGATTTGAGCTACGCCTTGCTGATGCGGGATCTGACCATCAGCGAGACGATCAAACAGGCTGCGCTGTAAACGCGCACGGGCGTAACAAGGATCAAGTGGTCAATCCCTGAACACTTCATCCAGCAGGTTATGCATGGCGATGAAGGCGCGCTTGGCGGTTTTCGCGTCATACATCATCTTGCCCGGAACGTTGGCGTGTGGATCAGTGAACGAGTGCACGGCGCCACCGTAGCTGACCAACTGCCAGTCAACGCCCGCTGCATTCATCTCGTTTTCAAAGGCCGGGAGCTGCTCGTTGGGTACCAAGGGGTCGGACGCACCGTGCAGCGCCAGCACCGCCCCTTTGATGCTGTTCGCATCAATGGGGTTAGGCGTATCAAGGGTGCCGTGGAAGGATATGGCGGCTTTGAGCGGTGCACCACCGCGGGCCAGCTCCAGCGAACAACAGCCTCCAAAACAAAAGCCGAAGGTTGCCAATTTGGCGCTGTCGACTTTGGCAAACGAGGTGTTGCGCAAGTTATCGTAAGCGGCCCACATACGTTTGCGCAGCAAGGCGCGGTCGTTTTTCAGCGGCATCATCGCAGCGCCCGCCTCATCAGCATTAGCAGGACGTATGCCTTGACCGTACAAGTCGGCAATCAATACCACATAGCCCTGTTCGGCCACGGACTTGGCAATCTCTTCAGCCCCTGCGCCAATGCCCATCCAATTGGGCGCCATGAGCAAGCCCGGCAACGGATCCACTCGGCTTGAGTCATAGGCAAGACGGCCCTCGTAAGGCTGGCCATCGATTTGATAGATCACCGACTGGAGCGTTATTGATTCCATTGAAAACCTCTGAGTTCAAAACAAAAAAAACCCGCCGAAGCGGGTTTTTTATAGACGTCTTACACGGACAACTCAACTAACAACTTATTCAGACGACGGACATAGGCCGCCGGATCTTTCAAGCTGTCGCCAGCCGCCAGTGCTGCTTGATCGAAGAGTATGTGCGACAAGTCGCCAAAACGCTCTTCACTTTGCTCCGCATCCAGTTTCTCGATCAGCGGATGAGCCGGGTTGAATTCGAAGATAGGCTTCGAATCCGGAACTTTCTGTCCGCTGGCTTCCAGAATCTGGCGCATCTGCAAGCCAAGGTCCTGCTCGCCTATCGCCAAAATGGCCGGTGAATCGGTCAGACGGTGCGAAACACGCACTTCACTGACGCTGTCGCCCAATGCCGTCTTGATGCGCTCAACCAGACCTTCTTTAGCCTTGGCCACTTCTTCTGCGGCTTTCTTGTCCTCTTCGGAGTCCAGATTGCCCAGATCAAGGTCGCCACGCGCCACGTCAACAAAGGTTTTGCCGTCAAATTCGCTGAGGTAGCTCATCAGCCACTCATCAATACGGTCGGTCAACAGCAGCACTTCGATGCCTTTCTTGCGGAAGACTTCCAGGTGCGGGCTGTTTTTAACCTGAGCATAGGTTTCACCGGTCAGGTAGTAGATCTTGTCCTGACCTTCCTTGGCGCGCTCAAGGTAGTTCGCCAGGGAAACCGTTTGCTCGCCGCCTTCCTCGTAGGTTGAAGCGAAGCGCAGCAGCCCGGCGATTTTTTCTTTGTTGGCGAAATCTTCAGCCGGACCTTCTTTCATCACCTGACCGAAGTTTTTCCAGAAGCCCTGGTATTTCTCAGGCTCGTTTTTCGCCAGTTTTTCCAGCATGTCCAGGACACGCTTGGTCAGCGCCGACTTCATGGAATCGATGATCGGGTCTTTTTGCAGGATTTCACGCGACACATTCAACGACAGGTCGTTGGAGTCGACCACGCCTTTGATAAAACGCAGATACAGCGGCAGGAAAGACTCAGCCTGATCCATGACGAATACGCGCTGTACGTACAGCTTCAGGCCTTTAGGCGCTTCACGCTGGTAGAGATCAAACGGAGCGCGGGCCGGCACATAGAGCAACGAACTGTATTCCAGCTTGCCTTCGACCTTGTTATGGCTCCAGGCCAACGGGTTTTCGAAGTCGTGGGCGATGTGCTTGTAGAACTCCTGATATTCCTCGTCCTTGACTTCAGCGCGAGGTCGAGTCCACAAGGCGCTGGCGCGGTTAACGGTTTCCCATTCCAGCGCAGGTGCTTCTTCGCCTTCTGCGCCAGCCTGCTCTTTAGGCAGTTCGATGGGCAAGGCGATGTGGTCGGAGTATTTTTTAATGATGTTGCGCAGACGCCAGCCATCAGCGAACTCTTCTTCACCGGACTTGAGGTGCAGCACAATTTTGGTACCACGCTCAGGCTTCTCGACAGTAGCAACTTCGAACTCGCCTTCGCCCTTGGACGACCAGTGCACGCCTTCGCTGGCAGGGGTACCGGCACGACGGCTGAACACGTCTACTTTGTCTGCAACGATAAAGGCGGAGTAGAAGCCCACACCGAACTGACCGATCAAGTGCGAATCTTTCTTTTGATCGCCCGAGAGGTTTTTCATGAAATCGGCGGTGCCGGACTTGGCAATCGTGCCCAAGTGGGTAATCACGTCGTCACGGTTCATACCGATGCCGTTGTCTTCGAGGGTGACGGTCTTGGCGTCCTTGTCGAAGCTCACACGGATTTTAAGTTCGTCGCCGCCTTCCAGAAGTTCTGGCTTGGACAGCGCTTCAAAACGTAATTTGTCGACAGCGTCAGAGGCGTTCGAGATCAATTCGCGAAGGAAGATTTCCTTGTTGGAATACAGCGAATGGATCATGAGGTGCAACAGTTGCTTGACCTCGGTCTGGAAGCCCAGGGTTTCCTTTTGAGTTTCCACGCTCATTGTTATAAAACTCCAATTTGATGGCATGAGCCACGCCCTAGAGGGTTGGCGGCGGGATGTCATGAAAGTTGGGGCTGGTACTGAAATTTCAAGGCCTGTGTTTTGAATCTACCCCAGCCCCCTCGTCATTGCGGGTTAACGCACCCGGTTAAGGGCCTCTAAACAGGGCATTACGACGATATTACCGTGCCATGACTAATCTGCTTGGCTTGTCAGTCGGTGACTGCGTAGAATTCGCGCGCGGCGTGCATTTATATATCTGCACACCCAAGGAACTTAAGCTATCGGCCTGTGCTCAAACGGCCGGTAGATATACTCAATAAGGAGAAACACCCCATGCGTAAGACTTTCGCTGTTGCCTTGATGTTGGCTGCTTCCCTCGGTCTCGCTGCTTGCGACAAAAAATCCGAAGATAAAGCACAAGACGCTGCTCAACACTCCGAGCAAGCTCAAGAAAAAATGAATGAAGCACAAGACAAAGTAAACGAAGCTGCAAAAGAGAACGCCGAAGCCGCTAAAGATCAGGCTGAGTCGAACAAAGCCGCTGCTGAAGAAGCCGCTCCGGCTGCTCCAGTTGCACCTGCTGCTACAGAAGCTGCTCCTGCTACCAAGTAATTCATTTACTTGGCTGCAAAAGAAAGCCCGCTCAATGCGGGCTTTACTTTGTCTGCGATTTGCCGAGTCAGACCAACAAACTTTTGAATGCAGGACTCAACATTAACAAGAGTGTGCAAAGCATCCCGACCACCCACGCCAGAGAGCGTTGCAACGCCCTATCAGCCCAGTAACACAGCAAAAACACAATGCGTGCGCACACAAACACAATGGCCAATGTGTCAATTAGCAAACCCTGTGTTTGGGTGGTGTGCGCCATCAATACAGCCGCCGAGAACAGCATGAAGGCTTCAAAACTGTTCTGATGCCCCGCCAGTGCTCGCGCGCCCAGGCCTGTCAAACGCGCCTGTTGTTCACGCGGTAATTGATTGTCATAGCCGCCCTGCTCTTTCATGGCTTTGGCCACGGGCACGCGTGCAATAAAGATCAACAGTGCGCTGATAAAAACACACCAGAAAGGAATACTCATGGGGTTGCGTCCTTGTTTGACTCAGGCAACGGCGCCTCAGTCGGGGTGTAGACCATGACACTCAACACGTCAGAATGAAACTCGCGTCGGTATAAAACCACGACGACACCCGCGCTCATCAGCATAAACAACCACGGGCTGACAAACCACGCCAGCATGGTCATGCCGAAGTAATACGAACGCAGGCCAAAGTTGAACTGGTTGGCTGCCATCGAAATCACTTTGGCCGCGCGCAATGCAAATGCCTTGCGCTCTTGTTCCGCAACATCGCGCTCGCCAATCATGGGCGCCGATCCAATGAGGATGGCGGCAAAGTTGTATTGGCGCATGCACCAGCTGAAGGTAAAGAAGGCATAAACGAATACCAGTGCCAGGCACAACAACTTGATTTCAGACATGCCCTGCGACGCTTGTTGCACCATGGGGATATCTGCCAACAGCGACACCGCCCGCTCCGATGCGCCCAGCACAGTCAGAATACCCGCGAGAATAATCAGGGTGCTGGAGGCAAAAAAGGATGCATTGCGTTCCAGATTGCCAATCACACTCGCGTCGGCAATGCGGTTGTCGCGCAATAGCATGCGGCGCATCCAGTCCTTTCGATACAAGTGCAAGACGCTGGCCAGACAGGCCGTGTCACGCGCTTTCCAGGTGGCATAGCGTGTGTAGCCACCCCAGCACACGACAAACCAGAGTGCGGCTAAAAGATGAGTCCAATTTGACTGAATGAACGACATGGGTTTTCCCGAAGCGCACGTGAGGGTAAGAGTTATGCACTTGCGTTCGACGCTTTAGCCAGCAAAAAGACACGCCCATAAAAAATGCCCTGTATCAAATTGATACAGGGCATTTTCATGTCGTCATTGCCCGCTTGTGGCGGGCTGAATGATTACGCCAGCGCTTCTTGACGCTTGCCCAGCATGCGGTCGCAAATCACCGCACCCAACAGAACCACCAGAGAAGGCACCAGCCACGCCAGCCCTTGCTCACTGAAAGGCATGTTAACCAGTCGATCAGGAATCCAGCCCGCCATGCCAGCCCCTTTAAGGGCATCGATGGAACCGAAGATGAAGGACACCAGCATCACCGGGCCCACGATTCGTGCTTGAGCGTGCCACAAGCCTTTGCAGAAACTCAGCGCCACCAGCACGATGCACGGCGGGTAAATCGCTGTCAGCAACGGAATGGAGAACGCGATCAACTGAGTCAGGCCCAGGTTGGACACCGCCAGCGAGAAGACTGCCAGTATCACCACCAGAGCCTTGTAGGACAGTGGCAGAACAGTACTGAAGTATTCAGCACAGGCGCAGGTCAGACCGACCGCAGTTACGAGGCAGGCCAGTGCAATCAATACCGCCAGAAAACCGCTGCCCAACGATCCAAAGGTGTGTTGTACGTAAGCGTGCAGTACCGCAGCGCCGTTGGTGGCACCCGCAGCCACTTCATGGCTGCCCGAACCGAGACGGAACAGGCTGACATACACCAGCGCCAGGCCCACACCTGCGATCAAACCGGCAATGATTGCATACCGGGTGATCAACTTCGGTGACTCCACACCACGGGAGCGGATGGCATTAACAATGACAATGCCGAATACCAATGCACCCAGCGTGTCCATGGTCAGATAACCATTGATGAACCCTTGGGAGAATGGCGCGGCAACGTATTCCGGGGTTGCCACGCCAATGTCGCCAGCCGGCAACGCAAACGCAGCAATGCCGAGGATCGCCAGCGCGATGATTTTCAGCGGCGCCAGAAAACGCCCTACGGTGTCCAAAAGGCGGCCCGGGTACAGTGAAACGAAGAACACGATAAGGAAGTACACCGAGCTGTAGAGGAACAGCGCCAGCGGGCTTTCACCGGTCAAAGGCGCGAGGCCGACCTCAAACGACACGGTGGCCGTACGCGGGGTCGCGAACAGCGGACCTACCGCCAGGTACGCAACCGCAGCCAGCAAGCCGCCAGCGATTTTACCGATCGGGCTACTCAGCGCATCCATACCGCCGCCGACTTTCGCCAGCGCCACAACGGTGATGACCGGCAAGCCTACAGCCGTGGTCAGAAAGCCCAATGCAGCAATCCAGACATTAGGTCCGGCTTGCAGGCCAACGATCGGCGGGAAAATGATATTGCCAGCCCCAACGAACAGGGCAAACGTCATAAACCCAAGCGCCAGGATGTCCTGGCCTTTCAATACTTTCATTACGGAAATACCACACTACTGAATCGGAATTTAGAGGGGGAATTTCCCGTGCGGATGTGGGAAATGCTGTCGAACTGTATAAGTCCAACCCGTCTAGCGCGTGGCTTCCTTGTGGGATGCGAACGCAGAATTGGCTGTCAGATTACCCATTTTTTTCCTGCAACGCACTGTTGCAGGGCGCTCTGTCCGATGAACGAACGCAGTTGTCGCTTTGATGACATCGAAATTCGCCTTGGTGTGCTTTTCCTACAAGACGAGTCATAACAACCTACGCTTTCAATCACTAATCTGCTGGCAAACCTGCCAACAGGGTGTGCAAGCTTTGGAGCCATTGAAGAGTAGCGCGAGAGAGCATCACAGGTCGTAAGGGTCGTTAAAACGCTATCGCGGTTTTCGGCTGGGCGCGCAGAAACATGACGGCGCACTAGAACCTCAAGCATTCCGGAACGGCGTCGATCCCGGCTTGCCTATGTGATATCAGCTCTGCCATAGCGCTTTTCAATGCACCGGAGCCTGAACGCACAAAGGCCACCCGAAGGTGGCCTTTGCCTGGTGTAACAGTCAGCTAAGCCAATGGCTTATTTGATTGCCCAGCCAGTCAGCTCGGACAACGCCTTGCCGATGTCTGCCAGCGAACGCACGGTTTTAACGCCTGCGTCTTCCAGAGCAGCAAACTTCTCGTCTGCAGTGCCCTTACCGCCAGAGATGATTGCGCCAGCATGGCCCATGCGCTTGCCTGCGGGGGCAGTCACACCAGCGATGTAGGAAACAACCGGCTTGGTCACGTTTGCCTTGATGTAAGCAGCCGCTTCTTCTTCAGCCGAACCGCCGATCTCACCGATCATAACGATCGCTTCGGTCTTCGGGTCTTCCTGGAACAGCTTCAGAATGTCGATGAAGTTGGAACCAGGAATCGGGTCACCACCGATGCCCACGCAAGTCGACTGACCGAAACCGGCGTCAGTGGTCTGCTTGACAGCTTCGTAAGTCAGGGTGCCGGAACGCGACACGATGCCTACTTTGCCTGGCAAGTGGATGTGACCTGGCATGATGCCGATCTTGCATTCGCCCGGCGTGATCACGCCTGGGCAGTTAGGGCCGATCAGGGTCACGCCCAGCTCGTCGCACTTAACTTTAGCGTCCAGCATGTCCAGGGTAGGAATGCCTTCAGTGATGCACACGATCAGTTTGATGCCACCGAACGCTGCTTCAAGGATAGAGTCCTTGCAAAACGGAGCCGGTACGTAAATAACGCTGGCAGTTGCACCCGTAGCCGCAACAGCTTCTTTTACGGTGTTGAAAACAGGCAGGTCCAGGTGAGTGGTACCGCCTTTGCCCGGCGTAACGCCACCGACCATTTTGGTGCCGTACTCAATGGCTTGCTGGGTGTGGAAGCTACCCTGCGAACCGGTGATGCCCTGGCAGATAACCTTGGTGTCTTTATTGATCAGGACGCTCATTACTTGCCCTCCGCAGCTTTGACAACTTGTTGAGCAGCGTCGGTCAAGCTGGTAGCAGCGATGATGTTCAAGCCGCTTTCTGCCAGTACTTTAGCGCCCAGTTCAGCGTTGTTGCCTTCAAGGCGCACAACCACCGGGATTTTAACGCCGACTTCTTTCACTGCACCGATGATGCCTTCGGCAATCATGTCGCAACGAACGATGCCGCCGAAGATGTTGACCAGTACTGCTGCAACATTGCTGTCGGACAGAATGATCTTGAACGCTTCAGTTACGCGTTCTTTGGTAGCACCGCCGCCAACGTCGAGGAAGTTGGCTGGCTTGCCGCCATGCAGGTTGACGATATCCATGGTGCCCATGGCCAGGCCAGCACCGTTAACCATGCAGCCGATGTTGCCTTCCAGCGCTACGTAGTTCAGTTCGAACTGGGCAGCGTGCGCTTCGCGCGGATCGTCCTGGGACGGATCGTGGAAAGTCTTCAGCTTAGGCTGGCGGTACATGGCGTTAGCGTCGATGTTGATTTTCGCATCGAGGCAGTGCAGATCGCCGTCAGTCTTGATGACCAGCGGGTTCACTTCCAGCAGGGCCAGATCGTGGTCCTGGAACAGTTTGGCCAAACCAACGAAGATCTTGGCGAACTGGGAAACCTGCTTGCCTTCCAGACCCAGCTGGAAAGCCAGCTCACGACCCTGGAATGGCTGAGCGCCAACCAGTGGATCGATCGTGGCTTTAAGAATTTTTTCAGGCGTATCGTGAGCGATTTTCTCGATGTCCACGCCACCTTCGGTGGAAGCCATGAACACGATACGGCGGCTCGAACGGTCAACGACAGCGCCCAGGTACAGCTCTTTAGCGATATCAGTGCACGATTCAACCAGGATCTTGGTGACCGGCTGACCATTGGCGTCAGTCTGGTAGGTCACCAGACGCTTGCCCAACCACTGTTGTGCGAATGCTTTAGCGTCTTCTTTGCTGCGAACCAGCTTTACACCGCCCGCTTTACCGCGACCACCTGCGTGAACCTGGGCTTTTACAACCCATTCGGTTCCGCCGATTTTGTCGCATGCTTCTGCGGCCGCTTCCGGGGTATCTACTGCATAACCCTTGGATACTGGCAGGCCGTATTCAGCGAACAGCTGCTTACCCTGATACTCGTGAAGATTCATGCTTTTTACCGTCTTCGTTAGGTACTGCGCATTCGGCGCTGCACTTTTATTAGTGCCGCACCACCTGTGACTGCTGCTTGCACTGTTTCGACAAACCCGACACCCGCGTGGGCAGAGTCGGGCCTGATTGAAACGGGACAAGACTGCGTCCGGCGGAAGTTCCGCGGTGAGGCTTGCGAGCAAGGCTCACGACGGGCAAACCGCCGTGGTTTCTTATTGTCTGGTCTTAACGTTTCTTACGGTTGGCAATGTGGATGGCGCCGCCATTCACTGCCAGCGCTGCTTCGTGCAACGCTTCGGACAAGGTTGGATGGGAGAAAACCATCATGCCCAAGTCCTCGGCACTGGTGCCGAACTCCATACCGATAGCGCCCTGCTGTACCAGCTCTGCAGCGCTCGGGCCAATCACGTGGACGCCCAGTACGCGGTCAGTTTTGGCATCAGCAATGACTTTTACAAAGCCACCGGTGTCGTTTGCTGCCATGGCACGGCCACTGGCTGCGAACGGGAAGGTGCCGACGTTAACTTCAACGCCTTCAGCTTTCAAGGCCTGTTCGGTTTTACCGACCCACGCGATCTCCGGGTGCGTGTAAATAACCGATGGAATCAGGTCGTAGTTCATCTCGGTCTTGTGACCTTTAATGCGCTCGACAACCATGATGCCTTCTTCGGAAGCCTTGTGAGCCAGCATCATGCCGCGCACCACGTCACCAATGGCGTAGACGCCCGGTACGCTGGTGGCGCAATGATCGTCAACAAACACGAAGCCGCGTTCGTCAATGGTCACGCCGCTGTCGGCTGCCAGCAGCTCGGTGGTCACCGGACGGCGGCCTACCGCTACGATCAGCTTGTCGAAGGTAATGGTCTGTTCGCCGTTGGCGTCGGTGTAGGTCACAACGACTTCTTCGCCGTTCACCTTGGAACCGGTTACGCGGGCGCCCAGCTTGATGTCCAGACCTTGTTTGGTCAGGGTTTTGTAGGCTTCCTTGGACACAGCAGCATCAGCCGCCATCAGGAACGTATCCAGGGCTTCCAAAACAGTGACCTGAGCCCCCAGACGCGACCATACCGAACCCAGTTCCAGGCCGATTACGCCAGCGCCGATTACGCCAAGACGCTTGGGTACGGACTGGAATTCCAGGGCGCCGGTCGAATCAACGATTACGTTGTTGTCCACTGGAGCCGGTGGAATGTCGATCGGACGCGAACCCGAAGCCAGAATCACGTTCTCGGCTTCGATGATTTCGACGCTGCCGTCAGGCTTGGTCAGTTCAACTTTCTTGCCGGCCAGCAATTTGCCGTGACCTTGCAAGGACGTCACGCCATTTGCCTTGAACAGGGTCGCAACACCGGAAGTCAGACCTTTAACGATGTTGGCCTTGCGGCCTACCATCGCCGGCACGTCCATCTTCACTTCACCGGTGCTGATACCGTGGATGGCGAACGCATCCTTGGCTTCGTGGTACTTCCAGGAGCTGTCCAGCAGCGCCTTGGATGGAATGCAGCCAACGTTCAGGCACGTACCGCCCAGCGCCAGTTTGCCTTCCTTGTCGGTGTATTTTTCGATGCAAGCAGTCGAAAGGCCCAGTTGAGCGGCCTTGATGGCTGCAACGTAGCCACCAGGGCCCGCACCAATCACTACAACGTCAAATTTCTGAGACATGTAAAAGAATCCTCTTTTAGCGACAAGCTTCAAGCCGCGAGCTGCAAGCCAAAGCCAGGCCGCGAACGACACAAGGCTTCAGACTTGCAGCTCATGGCTGCTTCTATCAGATATCCAGCAGCAGACGCGCCGGATCTTCCAGCAGGTTTTTGATTGCTACCAGGAAACTTACAGCTTCTTTGCCGTCGATCAAGCGGTGATCGTAAGACAGAGCCAGGTACATCATCGGACGGATGACCACCTGACCGTTGACGGCCATAGGACGCTGAAGGATGTTGTGCATGCCCAGGATCGCAGCTTGCGGCGGGTTAACGATCGGGGTCGACATCATCGAACCAAACGTACCACCGTTTGTGATCGTGAACGTGCCGCCGGTCATTTCATCAATCGACAGCTTGCCGTCACGGGCTTTCTTGCCGTAGGCAGCGATGCCGCCTTCGATTTCAGCCAGGCTCATCAGCTCTGCATTACGCAGAACAGGAACCACCAGGCCGCGGTCGCTGGAGACGGCAACGCCGATGTCTGCGTAGCCGTGGTAAACGATGTCGGAACCGTCGATAGATGCGTTGACAGCCGGGAAGCGTTTCAGCGCCTCAGTGGCGGCCTTCACGAAGAACGACATGAAGCCCAGACGCACGCCGTTGTGGGACTTCTCGAACAGGTCCTTGTACTTCGAACGCAGTGCCATGATTTCAGTCATGTCCACTTCGTTGAAGGTGGTCAGCATCGCCATGTTGGACTGCGCTTCAACCAGACGCTTGGCCACAGTGGCACGAACGCGGGTCATTGGAACGCGTTTTTCAACACGGTCGCCAGCAGCGAATACCGGTGCAGTTGCAGCCGGTGCAGCGGCTTTGGCAGGTGCGGCAGCAGGAGCAGCTTTTTTGGCCGCTACAGCAGCAACAACGTCTTCCTTGGTCACACGACCACCTTTGCCAGTACCGGCAACGGAAGCAATGTTGATGCCGTTTTCTTCAGCGATTTTACGAGCCGCCGGTGCAGCGATCGGGTCATCTTCGCCATCGGCAGCAGGTGCAGCGGCTTGAGCGGCAGGAGCAGCGGCAGCCGGTGCAGCAGGAGCAGCAGCGCCGCCTTCAACGATGGAGCCCAGTACTTCGTCGGACAGAACGGTGTCGCCTTCGTTCTTAACGATTGCGCCCAGTACGCCATCAGCAGTGGCCAGTACTTCCAGCACAACTTTGTCGGTCTCGATGTCAACGATCAGGTCGTCACGCTTTACAGCGTCGCCCGGTTGCTTGTGCCAGGTGGCAACGGTGCCGTCGGCAACCGATTCCGGAAAAGTTGGGGCTTTAATCTCGATAGCCATGTTCGTGGTTCCTTTAATTCGGTTCAGTGCGCGAAGGCGTTAAACAGTAAACGCATCTTGCAACAGTTTGGCCTGTTGCTCGGCGTGCATCGATGCATAACCACAAGCAGGTGCAGCAGAAGCGTCACGGCCCGCGTACTCAAGTACGAGCGACTTGTCGTGACCGCCAATGATGCGGCGCATGTGATGCTGGCTGCAGTACCAGGCACCCTGGTTCATCGGCTCTTCCTGACACCACACTATGTGTTTCAGGTTTTTGTACGGAGCCAGGACTTCAATCAAGTCGTCCTCAGGGAACGGATACAGCTGCTCAAGACGCACGATGGCGATGTCTTCACGACCTTCGGCACGGCGTTTTTCCAACAGGTCATAGTAGACCTTGCCGCTACACAGCACGATGCGCTCGACTTTCGCCGGATCCTGCGCGTCGATTTCCGGGATAACGGTCTGGAACGAACCTTCTGCCAGATCTTCCAGGGTCGAGACGGCCAGCTTGTGGCGCAGCAACGACTTCGGCGTCAGAACCACCAGCGGCTTGCGCAGCGGACGGATAACCTGACGGCGCAGCAGATGGTAGATCTGTGCCGGCGTGGTCGGTACGCATACCTGAATGTTGTGTTCGGCGCACAGCTGCAGGTAACGCTCAAGACGTGCCGAGGAGTGCTCAGGGCCCTGACCTTCATAACCGTGTGGCAGCAACATAGTCAGACCGCACAGGCGACCCCACTTGTGCTCGCCGCTGGTGATGAACTGGTCGATAACGACCTGCGCACCGTTGGCGAAGTCGCCGAACTGGGCTTCCCAGATCACCAGCGCGTTTGGCGTGGTGGTCGAGTAACCGTATTCAAACGCCAATACCGCTTCTTCCGACAGCAACGAGTCGTACAGATCAAAGCGAGGCTGACCTTCGTACAGGTGCTGCAGCGGAATGTAGGTGCTGGCGTCTTTCTGGTTGTGCAACACGGCGTGACGGTGCGAGAACGTACCGCGACCGATGTCCTGACCCGTCATGCGGATCGGGTGACCTTCGAACGCCAGGGTCGCGTATGCCATGGTTTCGGCATAACCCCAGTTGATCGGCAGGCCGCCGGCTTGCATTTTTTGACGGTCTTCGTAGATCTTCGACACCTGGCGCTGCATGACGAAGCCTTCTGGGATTTCCAGCAGCTTGGCCGACAGTTCTTGCAGGGTTTTCAGATCAAAACGCGTGTCATGGCGCGCTGTCCAGGCATGGCCCAGGTACGGACGCCAGTCTACGAACAGCTCTTTGTTTGGCTCTTTGACCAGACTCTTCACAACATGCAGACCGTTGTCCAGCGCGTTGCGGTATTCGTCGATCTTGGCCTGAACGCGATCTGCGTCAACCACACCTTCCTGAGTCAGACGATCGGCATACAGTTCACGCGTGGTGCGCTGTTTGGCAATCTGCTGATACATCAGCGGCTGGGTGCCGTTTGGCTCGTCGGCCTCGTTGTGACCGCGACGGCGGTAGCAGAACAGGTCGATCACGACGTCACGCTTGAACTGCATGCGGTAGTCGATGGCCAGTTGAGTCACGAACATGACGGCTTCAGGGTCATCACCATTCACATGGAGAATCGGCGCCTGGATCATTTTCGCAACGTCGGTGCAGTACTCGGTCGAACGCGAGTCCAGCGGGTTGCTGATGGTGAAGCCCACCTGGTTGTTAATCACCAGGTGTACGGTGCCGCCGGTCTTGAAGCCGCGTGTTTGCGACATCTGGAAGGTTTCCATGACCACGCCCTGACCTGCGAATGCAGCATCACCGTGGATGGAAATCGGCAGAACCTTGTCGCCCGTCTTGTCGTTACGACGATCCTGGCGTGCACGTACAGACCCTTCAACCACCGGAGAAACGATTTCCAGGTGGGACGGGTTAAACGCCATTGCCAGGTGAACTTCGCCACCGGAGGTCATGACGTTGGAGGAGAAGCCCTGGTGGTATTTAACGTCACCGGAACCCAGCTCGATCTTTTTCTTGCCTTCGAACTCGTCGAACAACTCGCGCGGGTTTTTACCGAAGGTGTTCACCAGGACGTTCAGACGACCACGGTGGGCCATGCCGATGACGATTTCCTTGGTGCCGTAGTTGCCCGAACGCTGGATCAGCTCGTCCAGCAATGGAATCAGGCTCTCGCCGCCTTCCAGACCGAAACGCTTGGTGCCCGGGTATTTGGTCCCCAGGTATTTTTCCAGACCTTCGGCAGCCGTGACGCGCTCAAGCAGATGGCTTTTGACTTCAGCCGAATACGTTGGGCGGCCGCGCACGCTTTCGAGGCGCTGTTCAAACCAGTGGCGCTGCTCGGAATCGACGATGTGCGTGAACTCTGCGCCAATGGTGCGGCAATATGTCTGCTGCAACGCTTCGAGAATTTCGCGTAGGCTCGCTTCCTCTTTGCCGATGTACAGGTCGCCGGCACGGAAGGTCGTATCAAGATCGGCATTGGTCAAGCCGTAATGATTGATCGACAGGTCTGCAGGTGCAGGACGCTGCCACAGCCCCAGCGGATCAAGCTGGGCTGCCTGGTGGCCGCGCATCCGATAGGCCTGGATCAATCGCAGCACTTCAACCTGCTTCTTCTCGTGCTCACTGCTCACGCTCCCGGCGGAAACCGGTTGGGCGCGGCGCTGGTTCTTTGCCAGCAGCACGAAATGATCGCGGATTGTGGAGTGCGAAACATCGTTGGCAGAGTTGCCGTCAGTCGGCAACGTCTGAAATTTGGTGCGCCATTCTTCTGGCACAGCGTTAGGGTCGTGCAGGTAGAGCTCGTAGAGCTCTTCCACATAGGCAGCGTTACCACCTGAAAGATAGCCGCTGTTCCACATGCGCTGCATCACGCTTTCTTGCATGCTTGGTCACCCTCGGTTAGGGGACACCATCGACGAGAACACCAGAGCATGCTTGAGAAAGTCCGAATACAGCGACTAAAACAAGCCACTTAGGATCACGCTGATAGTCCGGGTACCAGCCCGGATGCCCCTGCTGGTCTCATTTCTTCAAAATAAGAGCCGCAACTTTGTGAGCTGCTGCTCAGGTTAAAACTACGGCGCCGGTTGAAGCCTGCGCCGTAGCATCTTCGGTTACAGCGATCTACGGTATAGCGGTGTATCAGACGCCGCTTTGCAGCAGCATGCTACGCACGTGGCCGATGGCCTTAGTCGGGTTCAGACCTTTAGGGCACACGTTTACGCAGTTCATGATCCCGCGGCAGCGGAATACGCTGAACGGGTCATCCAGTGAAGCCAGACGCTCGCTGGTCTTGGTGTCACGGCTGTCAGCCAGGAAACGGTAGGCTTGCAGCAGTGCAGCAGGGCCCAGGAACTTGTCCGGGTTCCACCAGAAGGACGGGCACGAAGTCGAGCAGCAAGCACACAGGATGCACTCGTACAGACCGTCGAGCTTTTCACGCTCTTCTGGCGATTGCAGACGCTCGATGGCCGGGGCCGGCGTATCGTTCTGCAGGAATGGCTTCACCTTCTCGTATTGCTTGTAGAAGATGCTCATGTCGACGACCAGGTCACGGATAACCGGCAAACCTGGCAGAGGACGGATCACCAACTTGTTACCTTTTACGACAGCGGACAGTGGCGTTACGCACGCCAGACCGTTTTTGCCGTTGATGTTCATGCCGTCCGAGCCACAAACGCCCTCGCGGCAAGAGCGACGATAGGAGAAACCTTCGTCCTGCTCTTTGATCAGGGCCAGAACGTCCAGCACCATCAAGTCTTTACCATTGGTATTGACCTGGAACTCTTGCATGAACGGTGCAGCGTCCTGATCCGGGTTGTAGCGATAAACACTGACTTTCAACATATCGGCCACCCTTAGTAAGTACGAACCATTGGCTGGAAGGTCGGAACGGTTTTCGGCGAGAAATTCACCGCACGCTTGGCTACGCGCTTCTCACCCGGGAAATACAGGGTGTGGCACAGCCAGTTAACGTCGTCACGATCTTCGTAGTCTTCACGGGCGTGAGCACCGCGCGATTCTTTACGGGTTTCAGCAGCGATTGCAGTGGCTTCTGCCACTTCAAGCAGGTTTTGCAGCTCAAGTGCTTCGATACGGGCCGTGTTGAACGCCTGGCTCTTATCGTTGATTTTCACGTTGGCGATGCGCTTGCGCAGCTCTTGCAGCTGGGCAATACCCTTCTGCATGTATTCGCCGGTACGGAATACACCGAAGTAGTTCTGCATGCAGCTTTGCAGCTCTTTACGCAGGGTTGCCACGTCTTCGCCATCAGTGCGCGAGTTCAAGCCATCCAGACGCGCCAGAGCAGCGTCGATATCAGCCTGACGTGGACGAGCGTAATCAACGCCTTCTTTCAGGGTCTGCTCAAGGAACAGGCCAGCAGCACGACCGAACACCACCAGGTCGAGCAGCGAGTTGCCGCCCAGACGGTTGGCGCCGTGAACCGATACGCAAGCCACTTCACCGACCGCGAACAGGCCAGGAATGATTGCGTCGTTGCCTTCAGCGTCCTGAGTAATTGCCTGACCATGAATGTTGGTGGCAACACCACCCATCATGTAGTGGCAAGTAGGAACGACTGGAACTGGCGCCAGAACCGGGTCGACGTGCGCAAATGTTTTGGACAGTTCGCAGATGCCTGGCAGACGGCTGTGCAGAACTTCTTCACCGAGGTGATCAAGTTTCAGCATCACGTGGTCGCCATCCGGACCGCAACCGTTACCCGCGATGATTTCTTTAACCATCGAGCGAGCGACTACGTCACGGCCAGCGAGGTCTTTGGCGTTCGGAGCATAACGCTCCATGAAACGCTCGCCGTGCTTGTTGATCAGGTAACCACCTTCACCACGGCAACCTTCTGTAACCAGTACACCCGCGCCGGCGATGCCGGTTGGGTGGAACTGCCACATTTCGATGTCCTGCACCGGAACGCCTGCGCGCAGTGCCATGCCAATACCGTCACCGGTGTTGATCAGTGCGTTGGTGGTCGAGGAGTAAATACGGCCCGCACCGCCAGTCGCCAGTACGGTCGCATTAGCGCGAACGTAAGAGGTTTCACCGGTTTCAATGCAGATGACGATCATGCCAACAAAGGCGCCGTCTTCGTTTTTCACCAGATCCACACCGTAGTATTCGTTCAGGAATACAGTGCCAGCCTTGAGGTTGGCCTGGTACAGGGTGTGCAACAGTGCGTGGCCGGTACGGTCCGCCGCAGCGCAAGTACGTGCCGCCTGGCCGCCCTTGCCGAAATCCTTCGACTGACCGCCGAAAGGACGCTGGTAAATACGGCCCTGCTCGGTACGGGAGAACGGCAAGCCCATGTGCTCAAGTTCAAACACGGCTTCCGGACCTACGGAACACATGTATTCGATAGCGTCCTGGTCACCGATGTAGTCGGAGCCCTTGACGGTATCGTACATGTGCCAGCGCCAGTCATCGTTCGGGTCTGCAGACGCGATGGCGCAAGTGATGCCACCCTGAGCCGATACGGTATGCGAACGGGTCGGGAAGACTTTGGTAATTACAGCAGTCTTGTGACCGCCTTGTGCCAGCTGCAGAGCAGCACGCATGCCAGCACCGCCGCCGCCTACAATAATGGCGTCGAACGAAAGTGTATTAACTGTGTTAGCCATGACTCAGATACCCCAAAGAATCTGCACACCCCAGACGAAGTAAGCGAACATTGCAACGCCGCATACTGCCTGGAAGAGGAAACGTACTGCTGTCGCGGACTTGCCCAGCGCCATTGGCGTGAGGTAGTCAGTCGCGATGGTCCACATGCCGACCCAGGCGTGAGCGCCGAGTGCAACAAGGGCCAGCAGGCTGAAGATACGCATCCAGTTGCTTGCGAACAGCTCATGCCATTGGGCGTAGCCAATGCCTGGGTTCGCAACGAGGTACCCGATCAGGAAGATGAAATAAGCCGCTAGAACGACCGCAGACACACGCTGTGCCATCCAGTCATAGAGGCCCGAACGCGACAGGTTCGTAACGCTGGTTACCATATCCAAACTCCCGCCAGAACGATCATCACCACGGAAATGACGATTACGATTTTCGAGCCCAGTTTGCCGCCTTCCAGCGTCTCACCGATGCCCATGTCCATGATCAAATGGCGAATACCTGCCACCAGGTGGTACAGCAAGGCAGATAGCAGGCCCCACGCAACGAATTTGGCCAGCGGACTGGTCAAGCATGCCTTCACCTCGGCAAAACCTTCTTCCGAACCCAGGGATTTGCTCAATGCATAAAGCATGATGCCCAGGCCGAGAAAGAGAATGATGCCCGATACACGGTGCAGAAATGACGTAACGCCGGTAATGGGGAGTTTGATGGTCCTTAGGTCTAGGTTTACAGGTCGTTGGCTATTCACGGCTTTTTTCACACTGAAGAGCCCCTAACAATCAGGGCAAGTTTGTTGGGATGTGCACTGGTCAGGTACCCACCACCCAGGGAGTGACGACCCCCATCTAAACGGGCCCAAAAGCCCCTGGCGGTCGGCTGCCGAGTATAGACAGTTAGGTCACTAATGACAACGCAATCACCTCCCCCTAATAGCGCATTGCAATGCAGCTACAAAAGGCGTAAACGGCAGGGATAATCGTTAAAAAACGCTCCTGAAAGCCTTGTACAGCAAGACTTTAGGCAAATTGACATTCAAATTTATCTCACTATAGTGGTGCGGGCCCTGCGTGGGGGGTCTGTCTGATGATTTCAAGCATAAATAGGAGGCCACATGGCTGACAAAAAAGCGCAGTTGATCATCGAGGGCGCAGCCCCCGTCGAACTGCCCATTTTAACTGGCACCGTGGGTCCCGATGTAATCGATGTGCGAGGCCTCACGGCCACGGGCCGGTTCACATTTGACCCTGGCTTCATGTCGACCGCGTCCTGCGAGTCGAAGATCACCTATATTGATGGTGACAACGGTATCCTGCTGCACCGCGGCTACCCGATCGAACAACTGGCCGAACACTCTGACTACCTTGAAACCGCTTACCTGCTGCTGAACGGCGAACTGCCGACCGCAGAGCAGAAAGCCCAGTTCGTCAGCACCGTCAAGAACCACACCATGGTTCACGAACAGCTGAAGACCTTCTTCAACGGCTTCCGTCGCGACGCCCACCCGATGGCCGTCATGTGCGGCGTAGTTGGCGCCCTGTCTGCCTTCTACCACGACTCCCTCGACATCAATAACCCGCAGCATCGCGAAATTTCCGCGATCCGCCTGGTTGCCAAGATGCCGACCCTGGCCGCTATGGTTTACAAGTACTCCATGGGCCAACCCATGATGTACCCACGTAACGACCTGAGCTACGCCGAAAACTTCCTGCACATGATGTTCAACACACCGTGCGAGATCAAACCGATCAGCCCGGTACTGGCCAAGGCCATGGATAAGATCTTTATCCTGCACGCCGACCACGAACAGAATGCCTCGACTTCCACCGTACGCCTGGCAGGCTCCTCGGGTGCCAACCCGTTCGCCTGTATTGCTGCGGGCATCGCCGCACTGTGGGGCCCTGCCCACGGCGGCGCCAACGAAGCCGTGCTGACCATGCTCGACGAAATTGGCGATGTCTCCAACATCGACAAGTTCATCGCCAAGGCCAAGGACAAAAACGATCCGTTCAAACTGATGGGCTTCGGTCACCGCGTTTACAAAAACCGTGACCCGCGCGCAACGGTCATGAAAAAGACCTGCGACGAAGTTCTCAAAGAGCTGGGCATCCAGAACGATCCGCAACTCGAACTGGCCATGCGCCTGGAAGAGATCGCCCTGACCGACCCGTACTTCATCGAGCGCTCGCTGTACCCGAACGTCGACTTCTACTCGGGGATCATCCTCAAGGCGATCGGCATTCCAACCAGCATGTTCACCGTGATCTTTGCCCTGTCGCGCACCGTAGGCTGGATCTCGCACTGGAAAGAAATGCTCTCCAGCCCGTACAAAATCGGCCGTCCGCGCCAGCTGTACACCGGTTACGAGCAGCGTGACCTGACCAAACTCGAAGACCGCAAGTAAGCGCCTGCCCAACGACAGCGCTCTGCCTGCAACGAATACGGCCTCTATCTGATAGAGGCCGTATTTTTTTGCCCGCAAGCCGCACACCAAGATCACGCTAAGCGCCCTGCAATCATTGCTAAGACAGGCAACTACGATCACAGCCCTGGACACCCGGCCGCTTGACGAATCACGCTAACCGTCCCACACAAGCTCCGGTTTGCCACATCGGACGCGCTGCCCGTGATGCACAAAAAATCCCCCTGCCTTTCGACAGAGGGATTTTTCAGTAGCCCAGCCTTACATTATTTTCTTAGTGCGACACCGCCCCGCTCGCCCCCAGGCCCGTCTGCGAACGCACAAACTGAGGGAAGAACAACGCACGCTCTTTCTCTGCCGACTTGGATTTGTCAGTGATCGAGAAGAACCAGATCCCCACAAACGCAATGATCATGGAGAACAGCGCCGGATACTCGTAAGGGAAGATGGCTTTTTCATGATGAAGGATCTGTACCCAAATGGTCGGGCCCAGAATCATCAAGCCGACTGCGCTTACCAGCCCCAGCCAACCACCAATCATTGCACCGCGCGTGGTCAGGTTTTTCCAGTACATGGAAAGCAGCAACACAGGGAAGTTACAACTGGCTGCGATGGAGAACGCCAGGCCCACCATGAACGCAATGTTCTGGCTTTCAAACAAGATGCCAAGGCCAATCGCCAGCACGCCGAGGGCGATGGTGGTGATTTTCGAGACACGAATCTCGTCCTTGTCGTTCGCCTTGCCCTTTTTAATGACGCTGGCATACAAGTCGTGAGACACCGCCGAAGCACCTGCCAACGTCAGGCCCGCGACCACCGCCAGAATCGTTGCAAAAGCGACGGCGGAAATGAAGCCCAGGAAGATACTGCCGCCCACGGCATCGGCCAAATGCACAGCCGCCATGTTACTGCCGCCCAGCAGCGCGCCTGCCGCGTCTTTAAACGCAGGGTTCGTGCTGACAAGGATGATCGCGCCGAACCCGATGATGAACGTCAGAATGTAGAAGTAACCAATGAAGCCAGTCGCATAGAGCACGCTCTTACGGGCTTCCTTGGCATCACTCACGGTGAAGAAGCGCATCAGAATGTGCGGCAGACCGGCAGTACCGAACATCAGTGCCAGACCGAGGGAGAACGCCGAGATCGGATCTTTGACCAGACCGCCCGGGCTCATGATGGCTTCACCTTTAGGATGAACCTGCACCGCTTCGGCAAACAGCGAGTTGAAGTCGAAGTTGACGTGTTTCATGACCATCACAGCCATGAACGTTGCACCGGACAACAACAGCACGGCTTTGATGATCTGTACCCAGGTGGTGGCCAGCATGCCACCGAACAGCACATACAGGCACATCAGGATGCCCACCAAGATCACCGCAACGTGGTAATCGAGACCGAACAGCAACTGGATCAGCTTGCCCGCACCGACCATCTGGGCGATCAGGTAAAACGCCACCACCACCAGCGATCCGCAGGCCGACAGGGAGCGGATCTGAGTCTGCCCAAGACGGTAGGACGCCACGTCGGCAAAGGTGTACTTGCCCAAGTTACGCAGACGTTCCGCAATCAGGAACAGGATGATGGGCCAGCCCACCAAAAAGCCGATGGAATAAATCAGGCCATCGTAGCCAGAGGTGTACACCAGCGCGGAAATACCCAGAAAGGACGCGGCCGACATGTAGTCACCCGCAATCGCCAGACCGTTCTGAAAACCGGTGATCTTGCCGCCCGCGGCGTAGTAGTCCGCCGCCGACTTGTTACGCTTGGAGGCCCAATACGTAATGCACAGTGTTGCACCTACGAACACCACAAACATGATGATCGCTGACACGTTAAGGGGTTGCTTCTGCACCTCACCGGTCAGGGCCTCGCCCGCCCAGACGCCAGAAGACAAGGCTGCCAGGCCCAGTGTTGCCAATAGACGCCGGATCATTGCGCAGCCTCCTTGAGAATTGCATTGTTCAGGTCGTCAAACTCGCCATTGGCCCGGTGGATATAAATAGCTGTCAGCACAAAGGCTGAAACAATCAGCCCGACACCAATCGGTATTCCCCAAGTAATGGACGAACCGGGGCTCAATTTCGCCCCCATGATGTGCGACCCGTAGGCAATCAACAGGATAAAGCCGGCATATAACCCAAGCATGATCGCCGATAGAATCCAGGCGAAACGCTCTCTTTTTTTGACCAGCTCCTTGAAACGGGGGCTGTTTTGAATCGTGAGGTAAATGCTGTCGTTCATTATTTTTGTCCTCGCAGCACAGATGAGATGGAACGATTTCACTATTAGGGGGCTTGAATTTCTAAGCCAGACGACTTTAGTAGTAGAACCGTCTTCCACTGTAGCCCCCGGTTTATCTGGCCTGCATGGAAGTTGACATCATTTTGCCTACCCCAGAAACGCAAAAACCGCCTGACGCACGCATCAGGCGGTTACGCAAACACCGAGCTAGACACCTCGCTGTTTTTATTGAGTCCACGCAGCTACTCGATCGGGGTGCTTGGCTACCCACTCCCGAGCCGCCACTTCTGGCTTCTCACCTTCCTGTATGGCCAGCATCACTTCGCCAATTTCGTCTTTCGATGCCCACTGGAATTTTTTCAAAAAGGCCGCCACCTCCGGTGCTTTGCTGTCCAGCGCTTTGCTGCCAACACTGTTAACGGTTTCTGCGGCCCCGTAGACCTGCTTTGGGTCATCCAGAAAGCGCAGTTTCCATTTGGCAAACATCCAGTGCGGCACCCACCCAGTGACCACCACCGGCTGTTCTTTGGCATAAGCCCGCCCAAGCTCTGACGTCATGGCCGCGCCGGAACTGGCTTGCAGTTTATAACCAAGGCCGTAATCCTTGATCGCCTGGTCCGTTTTGAGCATCACACCAGACCCCGCATCAATCCCGACTATTTTCTGTTGATAACCCTTGTCCTCTTTAAGATCGGCAATTGACGTGGCTTCAACATAGTCAGGCACGATCAAACCGATTTTTGCGTCCTTAAAGTTGGGCCCGTAATCCACCACCTTGTCCTTATTCTTCGCCCAATACTCGCCATGGGTGACCGGCAACCAGGCGGACAACATAGCGTCCAGCTTGCCGGTGGCCACGCCCTGCCACATGATCCCGGTTGCCACCGGCATCAACTTCACGTCATAGCCCAACTTCTGCTTAATCACTTCTGCGGCCACATGGGTTGTGGCCACACTGTCCGACCACCCATCGACGTAACCTATATTAAGTGTAGGTTTCGCCTGCGCGCAGACTGCGCCCGCCCCCAAAGCCAGCACCAAAGCAGCCCCCACACTCAAGCGTCGTCGCATCGTCATCAATGAATCCTCACCGTGTCGGGCCCGACGGGTGCCGGACCGCTTGAACCCGTAGCTCGATGATCAACCTCTGAATCACTGCAACCTGCTCTGACGGCGACCTCAAGCCAGCTGCAAGCGACATGCGCTTAGACGTAACAAAATCATTCACACATGCTGGGCAGCCCTAATTGCAGGTAAGATGCGCGGCTTTGCTCCCATACGGCCTGACCATGTCTGCGACTGCCCGCTTCCCCACCCTACCCTACCTCTTCGCGTGCGTGCTGAGCCTGTTTGCCGTGGCCGGTTTCTGGTACGGCTTAGGCCAACCCGTGATCCTGCCCGATGCGGCCACGCCAACCCACAAGTTGCAGTGCGCCTCGTATACGCCGTTCGGTAAGGATCAATCACCCTTCGATCAACCGTTCGTGCCGCGCATTGAGCAAATGGATGCTGACCTGGCCCTGCTGGCCACGCGTTTTAATTGCGTACGCACCTACTCGCAGGCCGGTCTTGAAGCTTTGCCCGAGCTGGCTCGCAAACATGGGCTCAAAGTCATGATGGGGGCCTGGGTAAGCCGTGACCCGGTAGCCACCGCCGAAGAAGTCAATGCGCTGATTGCATCGGCCAATGCCAACCCGGATATCGTCAGCTCGGTCATCGTGGGTAATGAGGCGCTGCTACGCAAAGAAATCACTGCCCCGCAGTTGGTCACGCTGATCGAGCAGGTGAAGAGCCAGATAAAACAACCCGTCACCTATGCGGACGTCTGGGAGTTCTGGCTGCAACACCCGGAAATCGCGCCCGCTGTCGACTTCCTGACCATTCACCTACTGCCCTATTGGGAAGATGACCCTGCCGGGATCGATCAGGCGGTTAACCATGTCGCACAAATTCGCCAAGCCTTCGGTAGCAAGTTTGCGCCCAAGGACATTGTGATCGGTGAAACCGGCTGGCCCAGCGAGGGTCGCCAGCGCGAAACAGCACTGCCAAGCCGGGTCAATGAAGCCCGTTTCATTCGTGGTTTTGTGACCCTTGCCGAGCAGAACGGCTGGAAATACAACCTGATTGAAGCCTTCGATCAACCCTGGAAACGCGGCAGTGAAGGTGCTGTCGGGGGTTACTGGGGCTTGTTCGATGCGGACCGTCAAGACAAAGGGATACTCGCAGGCCCTGTGACCAATCTGCCGCACTGGCCCGTCTGGCTAGGTCTCGGCGTCGCATTATTGATCGCTACCTTACTGATTGGCGGCCGGGTTCGCAGCAGCCGTGCTGCACTGCTGTTGCCTGCTTTGGGCGCACTGTCGGGGTGCACGATCATTGCCTGGGCTGAACTGGCGTCTGTCACCAGCCGCTTTGCCGGAGAATGGCTATGGGCCGGGATCCTGTTGGGACTCAATCTGATCGTCATGGCCCATACCGCGCTGGCATTAGGGCAAAAAGACGGATGGCGCGAGCGACTGTTCAATGTGCTCGAACGCCGCGCTGGCTGGTGGTTGGCCGCTGCCGGGTTTGCCGGAGCCGTAATGATGCTCGGCCTGGTGTTTGAACCGCGCTATCGCAGCTTCCCGAGTGCTGCGCTGTTGCTGCCGGCACTGGTATACCTGCTGCGCCCGGTGCGCGGGCCGCGCCGTGAGTTCGGGTTACTGGCGTTTATTATCGGCGCGGGCATCCCCTTGCAGCTGTACCGCGAAGGCCTCAGCAACGAACAGGCGTGGGGTTGGGCGATGGTAAGCGTATTACTGGTGATGGCATTGTGGCGCAGCTTGAGACTGCACCACCGGTAATTGCTGCAACGCTGCGCGAGGCTGCATGGGATACAACCCTCGCGCGGTTTAAATCCGCTTGGCCCTCACCAGTCGCAACCCTGCAATCACCACCGCAAACACAGCGAGACTGGCGTTATACAACGCCAGTGCTGGCAGCCCAAAAGCCAATGCCAGCACCGCCAAAGCATTACCAAGAGGGCCACGCACAAAAAAGGCCACAACCGCAGTGGCAATCGCAGCCCAACCCAACACCCTGAAATGAATCAACAAGCCCAAATTCGCGCGCAACTGGCACTCCCAGCGGGTCGCCTCAGCCACGCAGGTGCCCACCCACTGCGGATCTTCCATCAAGCCATAGCGCAGGCCATAACCAGCAGCCAGCCACACGGGCACAGCAATGAGCAGCAATATCAACGGCAAACGAGGGCGCATAACAACTCCGATAGGCAAAAGCGGCGCTCAGCTTAATCATACTTGTCGGGTATGCAAGCCTTGCAATCAGATATCTGTTCACTAAAGTCAATCAACGTGTATCGTCTGGTAGCCAATTGCCGCCTGCGACACGTAGGGGGATTTATTTAGGGGTGCAAAAGGCACTTCGAAGGTAGCCCTGTGGTCATAGCCTGCGAATCTTCTCAGCACCTTCTCTAGGATAGTCTTCATGCTTCGTTCTCTGTCCCTCCTTGCCTTGCTCGGCGGCCTTGTATTGAGTGCGTCCGCACAGGCGGTCGATGTCGACCCCGCAACCTATGGCTACCCGATCACCAATCCGTTTGAAGCCACCATCGCCACCACGCCACCGGAGATGCGCCCGTATCTACCGAGCGAAGATGACATTCGACAATCGGATTACAGCCTGACCCTGCGCCCTGAGCGCGAGTTCACCCTGCCCGCCAACTTTTGGGCAGTCAAAAAACTCACCTACCGCATGGCCCGACAAGATCACCCGGCGCCCTTGATGTTCCTGATTGCCGGCACCGGCGCCCCCTACAACAGCAGCCTCAACGAATTTCTGAAAAAACTGTTTTACCAGGCCGGTTACCACGTGGTGCAGCTCTCATCGCCCACCAGCTATGACTTCATGAGCGCCGCCTCACGCTTTGCAACGCCCGGCATCAGCCAATACGATGCCGAAGACCTCTACCGCGTCATGCAAGCGGTGCGTGCGCAGCAGGCCGATGTCCCGGTGACCGACTACTACCTCAGCGGCTACAGCCTGGGCGCGCTGGACGCAGCCTTTGTCAGCCACCTGGATGAGACGCGCAAGAGCTTCAACTTTAAAAAAGTGCTGATGCTCAACCCGCCAGTCAACCTGTACACCTCCATCAGCAACCTCGACAAACTGGTACAGACCGAAGTCAAAGGGATCAACAACAGCACCACCTTCTACGAACTGGTGCTGAACAAATTGACCCGGTACTTCAAACAAAAAGGCTACGTCGACATCAACGCTGCACTGGTGTACGACATCCAGAACTCCAAGGAACGACTGACCAACGAACAAATGGCGATGTTGATCGGCACCATGTTCCGTTTCTCGTCAGCCGACATCGTGTTCACCTCCGACCTGATCAACCGTCGTGGGCTGATCACGCCGCCCAATTACCCGATCACCGAAGGCACCAGCCTCACGCCGTTCCTCAAGCGCTCACTGCAGTGCGACTTCGATTGCTACCTGACTGAGCAAGTCATCCCCATGTGGCGGGCCCGCACCGATGGCGGAACGTTGTTGCAATTGATCGATCAGGTGAGCCTGTACGCCCTGAAGGACTACCTGCAAAACAGCCCGAAAATTGCCGTCATGCACAACGCCGACGACATCATCCTCGGCCCTGGCGACCTTGGGTTTCTGCGTAAAACCTTTGGCAATCGGCTGACTGTCTACCCGTATGGCGGCCATTGCGGCAACCTCAACTACCGTGTCAACGCTGACGATATGCTGGAGTTCTTCCGTGGCTAAACATTTATTTCTGGTTGCCGCCCTGCTCAGCGCTGGCGTTGCCCAAGCGGACAACAGCAAGGCCAACCTTGAACGAACCGCAGATGTCGATGGCTTCACCCAACCCTTGAAACTCCTCAAGTTCAATCCCGGGCTGGATCAACGCGAGTTTGAACGCGCCACCATGAACGCCCTGAGCGTTTATGACCCGCTGGAGCCGGTGAACCGCCGGATCTACCACTTCAACTACCGCTTCGATCAGTGGGTGTTCCTGCCGGTGGTCAATGGCTACCGCTACGTGACGCCAAGCTTTGTGCGCACAGGCGTGAGTAACTTTTTCAACAACTTGGGCGACGTCCCCAACCTGTTTAACAGCCTGCTGCAACTCAAGGGGCAGCGCTCCCTGGAAACCACCGGGCGACTGTTGTTGAATACCACCTTAGGGGTCGGCGGCCTGTGGGACCCGGCCACGTCAATGGGCCTGCCGCGCGTCAGCGAAGACTTCGGTCAGACCTTGGGTTTCTATGGCGTTCCAGGTGGGGCTTACTTGATGCTTCCGATTCTTGGCCCGTCCAACCTGCGGGACACCACCGGGTTAGTGGTCGACTACGGCGTCAATCAGGAAATCAACTTCCTCAACGTGCCACACGAAAGCACGCGTCACCCGGAAATTTGGGTATTGGGCGCTGTCGACAAGCGCTACACCACCAGCTTCCGTTATGGACAGTTCGATTCGCCATTTGAGTACGACAAATTGCGTTATATCTACACCGAGGCACGCAAGTTACAGATTGCTGAATAAGTAGTTAGGGGCTGAGGCACTGACCTCAGCCCTTAACTTCCCCCCCAAAAAGAGTGCCCACCTTCTAAACGTTAATCAAACGCCCTGCACGCATAGCCACGCACGGCCATGTTAAATCTTGAACCCTTCACAACCACGACGCTGCTGACCGTTGTGAGAGACCCGACTTAAATCACCCAACTATTGTAGATCGCCACTGAGCACTCAATGTGCTGCACAATCACTGCACATTGAGTTCCGCCTTTTTTAATTTAGACGCTGACGCTGCTTAATCGCCCCAAACTATCATAAGACAGCGTGCGACCCGCTTCGTCTTTTATCAGGCTTCCATCCGCATCATAGCTAAATTCAATTCGAGATGGATATTCAGGCTGCAAGGAATGAGTGACCGCCATTAATTGGCAGGGATCAGCGCTGTTAGTGTATTCGTAAAAACTCTCGTTCCTGCCACCCTTAAAGGCAGTTTCTAAATAGGTAATATTATCTTGAGCATCAAACGCGAATACTTGGCTCTCAATCACCTTGCCGTAAGGATCAACCGGTGCCTGACTGCCACTGCAGGTATATTCCATCAAACGACCACGGGAATCATAGTCATACTGCTCATCCCGCAGCACCTCATCGCCTTGATTTAAAATACGTCGAGACAGTCTGTCGGCCGCATCATACGCTTGATAAAGCGTCTGAATGACATTGTTACCCAAGTCAAACGTCCTGAGCGTTTCACGACCAAAATCATCGTATTCAAGATCTATCTTCAAGCGCTGACTTCCATCAACGGTTTCAATGCTCTTAAGCTGCCCAAAATCATCATAGGTGAACACTGAGCGGGTCGTTCCCAGTTCAGTCGCAATCAATTGGGCTGTCCGAGGGTCATAGTCATAAGTCTGGGTTTGCCCAAGCACATCGACATAGCTGAGTATTCGCGATTGACGGCTGTACTCATAATGCATAACTCGCGGAGGTTCACCCACTTGCACACGACTTTCGCTTTTAATTTCCCCTGTACTGAAGTATTCGCGTGTCAGTGTATTACCCCCTTCTACAGTTGATAGTAAACGGGCGTTCTCGGCATCATATTTATAGGTTGCAGTACTCTCCACAGCGATTCGCTCTTCAGGGTCTTCACCCAATTCAGGACGATACACATAATGGGTTTCCAGACCACTGGGGCGCATGACCTTGTAGGGTTGCATTTCACCGCTCTTAAGGATGCTCCGATCAACTTGTCGTGCAGCCGCGGCAAGTTGATCGGAGCATCCCTAACAGTCCTGCCGGATTCCCCGCAATGACCCCTCTGACCACAGGGTCTTTCAAGCTTACGTTTACAGCACGCCCTGCCACTCGATGAGCCCAAGCCGGTTGCGATGCCTGTTTTTTATCTTTACGTGCCATAAATCGCTCTCCGATAAATATCGACTAGCCACTGAGAAATTAATTGCTATTAGCACTCTTGGGTAAATCAAGACGAGTGGAATAGCAATTTTTCCTACACTTCGTGCGACGTGTAAGACCCTACGTGGATTAAGCGCGTTTATTTAAAATCGCGAAACTGTCAAACTTGACAGGTATTTATGCATACAGCCCACGCGCCTCTCAGCCACCCAAATCAGCCATTTCGTACGACGTTTCTCTTTCAAATATCCGACATATCCGAGAAAATCCCGCTCGCTTGCGCCCAGTCAAATCGAGGTCTAGTCTCGGCCCATCGCTGCACATTCAGCGGTCGGGTTTAGTCGCCCGTTTTGTATGCGGCGCAAGGCGCCACCTCCGCGAGGCGCTTTTTTTACGGCCTGCGTTTTATGGTGGCCGTGCGCAGGGCGCCCTCGTGGCGCGCCGGGTTCCGTATACACCGGTCGACTAACCTGCGTACGGCTGCCACCCCCTCGTTTAGTCGCGACAGGTGATAGCTCCTTTTATGTATACGGAGTTGCCCCATGAAAAAGATCGTCCCCGACCCACCCGCTTTCACCCTGCAAGACGCTGCGCCGTGCGATCCACAGTTGTTGGACCGGGCCGCCGCCGATCGCGCGCTTGATTACTACCTGCACGGCCATAAGCCCACTCGCCCCGTGGACACGACCACGTATGCCATCGCGAACAGCGTCAATTTAGAAGCGGCTTTGGCCCAAGCGTCAGACTTGTTGCGCTGCGCCGGGGCATCGGCGACTGAGGCGGGGAATGGCATGAGCGGGCCTGCGCGCGACCTGGTGTTGTCGATCACACATTTGGTTGCACTGGCCAAAGCCTACGTTGATAAGTCGCTGGACAGTCTGACAACGCACTGACGCAGCACGCGCCTGAGTGCAAGCAGGCGCGACACAACAGGTTGTGCCGCCGGGCATCCGCTCCCGGTGCGCGTCAACACCCCCTACAGATTGTGGGCGTCAATGCCCAAAAAGCGCGAGAGTGCTTCGCGTTGGGCCAGCGCATCCTTGCGCCCCAGTTCGATCAACTCGGTGCAGTACCCCTTCTCGAACAACAAATAGCTGAGCACACCTGCGCCACTGGTTTTGGTCGCACCCGGCCCACGTAAAAACAGGCGCAGGGCGGCGGGCAGTTCATGGCGATGCCGCGCGGCAATTTCGTCGAGGGGCTGGCTGGGGGCAATCACCAGCACGTCCACCGGCGCCAGGCCCGGGCCGTGGGGTTGGTCGGGCAGTAAACGGCTGAAGTGGTTCAGGCGCTCCAGCAGTTCAATGTCGCTCTCAAGGCTGTCAATAAACGTACTGTTGAGCAGGTGGCCGCCGATTTGCGCCAGACTCGGTTGTCGGGCGTTTAAATGGCGCGCTTGTGCGCCTGCCGTGTCCGGCCCTCGCGGGTTGCCGCTGACACCGACCACCAACACCCGCGTAGCGCCCAGATGCAGGGCCGGGCTGATAGGCGCAGACTGACGCACGGCGCCATCACCGAAGTACTCTTCGCCGATGTTGACCGGAGCAAATAAAAGCGGGATGGCCGAGCTGGCCAGCAGGTGTTCGACCGTCAAGGCGGCTGGCCGCCCGATACGGCGATGGCGCAACCAACCGTCGATGGCGCGCTCACTTTGGTAAAAGGTCACGGCCTGGCCCGAGGTATAGCCAAAAGCAGTCAGTGCCACGGCGCGCAACTGCTGCGCCGCAATGGCCTGATCGATCCCCGAAAAGCTGATGTTGTCGTTGAGCAAATCGCGCAACGGCGAACTGTTGAGCAGCGCCACCGGAGCCTGAGGGCCAAGCCCCAACACACTGCGACTCACAAAACGGCTGGCCTGATGAATCACGCCCGGCCAGTCACTGCGCATCACCCGATGGCTTTCGAGGTGCCGCCAGAAGGCGGTCAATCGCTCGACGGCGAGGGTAAAGTTCAGTGCGCCGCTGGCCAGGCTGACTGCATTGATCGCCCCGGCCGAGGTGCCGACGATAACCGGGAACGGGTTGGGCGCGCCCGCGGGCAGCAACTGGGCAATGGCCGCCAGCACCCCCACCTGATACGCGGCACGCGCGCCGCCGCCCGAGAGAATCAGGCCGGTTACCGGCGGCACGCCGCTCACCGACGGGCGCCCTGCAGGCGGCGCGGGTCAGCGGCGCGCGTCGTACAACTTGGGCTCGCCCGGCGGGCGGGTTTTGAAACGGCGGTGAGCCCACAGGTATTGCTCGGGGCATTCGCGAATGGCCCGTTCGACCCACTGATTGATGCGCAGGCAATCGGCCTCATCGCTTTCTCCGGGGAAATCCTTCAAAGGCGGATGAATCACCAATTTGTAACCACTGCCATCCGCCAGCCGTTGTTGAGTAAAGGGCACAACCTGCGCTTTGCCCAGCTTGGCAAACTTGCTGGTGGCGGTCACGGTTGCCGCCTGAATGCCAAACAAGGGCACGAAGATACTCTGCTTGGCGCCGTAGTCCTGATCCGGCGCGTACCAAATCGCACGGCCTGAACGCAGTAACTTGAGCATGCCGCGAACGTCATCACGCTCCACCGCAAGCGAATCCAGGTTGTGGCGCTCGCGGCCGCGTCGCTGAATGAAGTCGAACAGCGCATTCCCATGCTCGCGGTACATGCCATCGATGGTGTGTTTTTGCCCGAGCAAGGCGGCGCCGATCTCCAGCGTCGTGAAGTGGAAAGCCATGAGGATCACGCCCTTGCCTTCCAACTGCGCCTGCTTGAGATGCTCCAGCCCTTCTACATGGGCCAGCTTGGCCAGACGCGGCTTAGGCCACCACCAGCTCATGGCCATTTCAAAAAACGCGATACCGGTTGACGCAAAGTTTTGCTTGAGCAAGCGCTTGCGCTCAGCGGCGCACTTTTCGGGGAAGCACAATTCAAGGTTACGCGCGGCAATGCGCCGACGAGCACCGGCAACCCGGTACATCAGCGCACCCAACACACGCCCTAACCCCAACTGCACTTTATAAGGTAGCTGCACCACCAGCCAAAGCACGCCAAGGCCCAACCACAGCGGCCAAAAACGCGGGTGTAAAAAAGCAGCACGAAAACGCGGGCGATCCATTAATGATTCCGGACAGACACAAGGGCCGGGCATTCTACATCGTTCGACCCCGCTTGCGGCTCGCGGGCGTTCTCGTTATAAGTCTCAGCACTTTAAGTGACAAGCCGCAGTAAACCGACCATGAGCCAAACCGAATCGCTAGACCAAGCCCCTGTGTTCCAGCTTAAGGGCAGTATGCTCGCCATCACGGTGCTGGAACTGGCCAAAAACAACCTTGACGCCCTGGATCGCCAACTGGCTGCCAAAGTGGCACAAGCCCCGAATTTCTTCAGCAACACCCCGCTCGTCCTGGCATTAGACAAAATGCCCGCCGGCGAAGGCGCCATTGATTTGCCGGGCCTGATGCGCGTCTGCCGCCAACATGGCCTGCGCACCCTGGCCATTCGCGCCAGCCGCATTGAAGACATTGCCGCCGCGATTGCCATCGACCTGCCCGTGCTGCCGCCGTCCGGCGCACGTGAGCGACCGATTGAGCCGGTCGAAGCCGAGGTCAAGAAAAAGCCCGAAAAACCGCCCGAGCCGGTGGTCAAACCGACCCGCATCATCACCAGCCCCGTACGCGGTGGCCAGACGGTGTATGCCGAAGGTGGCGACCTGGTGGTCATGGCGGCGGTCAGCCCCGGTGCGGAACTTATGGCCGATGGCAACATCCATGTGTACGGGCCAATGCGCGGTCGTGCACTGGCCGGACATAAAGGCAATACCAAGGCGCGGATTTTCTGCCAGCAGTTGAGCGCCGAACTGGTGTCGATTGCCGGCAAGTACAAAGTGTCGGAAGACCTGCGCCGTGATCCATTGTGGGGTGCAGGGGTTCAAATCAGTCTGTCAAGTGACATGTTGAACATCACCCGTCTTTAACGGATACTCTCGCCATTTTCCAACCATCTCAAAAGCGTAGAGAAAACAGTTTAAACCTTGTAGGAAATCAACAATCAGCCAGCGCTTACTCATGTAAACGCCGAGCTGCACGATCATCCGCCAGGACTGTTCACCTGCCGTCGTTAATAGAGATGTTATTCAGGGGCTAAAAAGTCCTTTTTCCTTAGGGGTGAAACACCTTGGCCAAGATTCTCGTGGTTACATCCGGCAAGGGTGGTGTGGGTAAGACCACCACCAGCGCCGCTATCGGTACCGGCCTCGCACTGCGCGGCCATAAAACAGTCATCGTCGACTTCGACGTTGGCCTGCGTAACCTGGACTTGATCATGGGCTGCGAGCGCCGCGTGGTGTATGACTTCGTGAACGTGGTCAACGGCGAAGCCAACCTGCAACAGGCACTGATCAAAGACAAGCGCCTGGAAAACCTGTACGTGCTGGCCGCCAGCCAGACCCGTGACAAGGACGCATTGACCAAGGAAGGCGTCGAAAAAGTTCTGATGGAACTCAAAGAAACCTTCGAATTCGTGGTGTGCGATTCCCCGGCCGGTATCGAGACCGGTGCGCACTTGGCCATGTACTTCGCAGACGAAGCGATTGTCGTGACCAACCCTGAAGTTTCCTCGGTACGTGACTCGGACCGCATGCTCGGCCTGCTGGCCAGCAAGTCCAAGCGTGCTGAAGAAGGCCAGGACCCGATCAAGGAGCACTTGTTGCTCACCCGTTACAACCCGGAGCGCGTCAGCAGCGGAGAAATGCTCGGCGTTGAAGACGTCAAGGAAATCCTCGCCGTGACCCTGCTGGGCGTGATTCCGGAATCCCAGGCTGTTTTGAAAGCTTCCAACCAAGGCGTGCCCGTCATTCTTGACGACCAGAGCGACGCTGGCCAGGCCTACAGCGATGCGGTTGATCGCTTGCTGGGCAAGACCGTGGAACATCGTTTCCTCGATGTTAAGAAGAAGGGATTCTTCGAGCGTATCTTTGGAGGCAACTAAACAATGAAATTTCTCGACTTCTTTCGCGCCAACAAAAAGCCAAGCACCGCGTCGGTCGCGAAAGAGCGTCTACAGATCATCGTGGCGCACGAACGCGGCCAACGGAGCACTCCGGATTACCTGCCCGCCTTGCAGAAAGAGCTGGTAGAAGTGATTCGTAAATACGTCAATATCGGCAACGATGACGTGCATGTCGCGCTGGAAAACGACGGCAGCTGCTCGATTCTGGAACTCAACATCACCCTGCCAGATCGTTAACCGATCCGGCCGACACCACGGCGACCTGGGCGCCTTCTTTGCGGAGAAGGTTCCCACGTCGCCGTTGGCGTTTCTCAAGAGGCTGTTTTAATGCCGTTGTCGAACATCCATATCATCCATGAGGACGCTGGCGTTCTTGTGGTCAACAAACCGACGTTGCTGCTGTCCGTGCCCGGCCGCGCAGAAGACAACAAGGATTGCCTGATTACCCGTCTGCAAGAAAACGGCTACCCCGAAGCGCGCATCGTGCATCGCCTTGATTGGGAAACGTCCGGGATCATTTTGCTGGCGCGGGATGCTGACACCCACCGCGAATTGTCTCGCCAGTTTCATGACCGTGAAACCGAAAAAGCCTACACCGCATTGGCCTGGGGCCAACCGGCGCTGGACAGCGGCACCATCGATTTGCCACTGCGCTACGACCCGCCGACCAAACCCCGGCATGTGGTGGATCACGAATTCGGCAAAAACGCGCTCACCTTCTGGAGAGTCCTGGAGCGCTGCGGTGATTACTGCCGTGTGGAACTGACGCCGATCACCGGCCGCTCGCATCAACTGCGGGTGCACATGCTGTCCATCGGCCACCCGCTGCTGGGCGACGGCCTGTATGCCCATGAACAGGCACTGGCCGCCTACCCGCGACTGTGCCTGCACGCCAGCATGCTGAGCTTCACCCACCCGCAAACGGGTGAGCGCCTGCGCTTCGAGTGCCCGGCGCCCTTCTGATCCCAGGCACACCCCGTGCGTCGTCGCTGTCGAGAAACGAAAGCAACGACGACGGGATTCACCCGCTCTTGGGATCAAATTGTGTGGCCAATGCGCTAAACTCGCGGCCTTGCTGTCTGGAGTAACTTATGCGCGAAGAGTTGAACCAAGGCCTGATCGACTTTCTCAAGGCCTCCCCTACCCCCTTTCATGCCACCGCCAGTATGGTTCTGCGTCTGGAGGCCGCCGGTTATCAGCGCCTCGACGAACGCGAGACCTGGTTCACTGAAGCCAACGGGCGCTATTACGTCACTCGCAACGACTCCTCCATCGTGGCTTTCAAGCTGGGCCGTCACTCGCCCTTGCACGGTGGCATTCGCATGGTCGGCGCGCACACAGACAGCCCCTGCCTGCGGGTCAAGCCTCAACCCGAACTGCAGCGCCAGGGCTTTTGGCAACTGGGCGTCGAAGTGTACGGCGGTGCCTTGCTGGCGCCTTGGTTCGACCGCGACCTGTCGCTGGCCGGGCGCGTCACTTTCCGCCGCGACGGTAAAGTCGAAAGCCAGTTGATCGATTTCAGGGCGCCCATTGCGACCATTCCGAACTTGGCGATCCACCTCAATCGCGCCGCCAACGAAGGCTGGGCGATTAACCCGCAGACCGAATTACCGCCGATTCTGGCCCAGGTCGCGGGCGATGAACGTGTGGACTTCCGCGCCTTGCTGACCGACCAACTGGCCCGCGAGCACGGCCTTAACGCTGACGTGGTGCTCGATTACGAGTTGAGCTTCTACGACACCCAGAGTGCCGCAGTGATCGGTCTCAATGGCGATTTCATCGCCGGCGCCCGTCTCGACAACCTGCTGTCGTGCTATGCCGGGCTGCAAGCGCTGCTCAATACCGAGACCGAAGAAACATGCTTGTTCGTGGCCAATGACCACGAAGAGGTCGGCTCTTGTTCGGCCTGCGGCGCCGATGGCCCGATGCTGGAGCAGATCCTGCAACGCCTGCTGCCCGAAGGGGATGAGCTCGTCCGTACCCTCCAGAAATCCCTGCTGGTGTCTGCTGACAACGCTCATGGCGTTCACCCCAACTACGCCGACAAACACGACGCCAACCACGGTCCGAAACTCAATGCCGGACCGGTGATCAAGGTCAACAGCAATCAGCGTTACGCCACCAACAGCGAAACGGCCGGTTTCTTCCGCCACCTGTGCATGGCCGAAGAAGTACCGGTGCAAAGTTTTGTGGTACGCAGTGACATGGGTTGCGGTTCCACCATCGGCCCGATCACGGCCAGCCACTTGGGTGTACGCACCGTGGATATCGGCCTGCCTACCTTCGCCATGCATTCCATTCGCGAACTGGCCGGCAGCCATGACCTGGCGCATTTGGTCAAAGTGCTGAGCGCGTTCTACGCCAGCCAGCAACTCCCCTGAAGCCGAGCGGAGCGGGCCTGCCCCGCTCCGTTAGCTGTAATGTGCGGGCGTACGGCTCAATTTTGATACACGTCACCGCACACTTTCACAATCGGGCCTAGACTGGAGCCCATTCATTCCTTCAGGTCCATAACAATGATCGAGATGTCTGCGTTCCACTCCATGATGATTCCCATTGTGTGCGGCATGTTGCTGCTGACTATCGGTTTCACCCTTCGTGAGCGAACCAGCGGCATCGGCGTCCTGATGATCTGGTGCGGCATGCTGCTGATTTTCGGCACCATCGTGTTCAAGATTCTGGCCAAGCTGAATTCCTGAACGCCTGAGCTTTTTTCGCAAAATCCAGCGATGATTGATTTCATGTGTGACAAGAAATGAATCATCGCTGCCCCTAGCGTACACTCGGTCAACCTGCCCCCCTTGAGGTTGATCGCCCAGTGCTTGTTCGTTTGTTCGCCCTGCCTTATTTACTGCTCGTTTGCGTACTGACGCTATCGCCCCTGACGTCTGCGCACGCGGTCGGCTTGCCCGGCCTGTTAGGCAGCCCGGATAAAACCCAGGCTCAACCCACCGAGCCTCTGGGCCAGTCGCTGGACGAAGTGATTAAAAACCTGGAGAACGATCAGCAGCGCAGCAAACTGTTGGCCGATTTGAAGAAGCTGCGCGACGCCACCAAGAAGGCGCAACCCGAAGCTGAAATCGGCGTGCTTGGGCTAATCGGCAGCACCCTCACCGACCTTGAAAAACAGTTCATGGGCACAGACAGCCCGACCTCGCGCTGGGCACGAGAAATCGAACAGGCACAAGACGAACTCAACGACCTGATGTTGCCTGCCAGCCAATGGCTGCCGATCATTTTTGCCTTTGCGCTCATCATCATGGTCTGGAGCCTGCTGGCCGCGCTGCTGATTTGGGTCAGCCACCGGGTGCGCCTGCGCTTTGGCCTGAGCGAAGAATTGCCGCAGCATCCCAAGGCGGTAGACATGCTGCGTTTTGCCCTGCGCAAGTTGGGCCCGTGGCTGGTGGCCTTGATGATCACCGTGTACATGAGCTATTCGCTGCCGTCTTCGCTGGGCAAGGATTTGGCCATGGTGCTGGCGTATGCGCTGGTCATCGGCACCTGTTTTTCGGCCATTTGCGTGATTGCTTTTTCCCTCCTCGATGGCCCGCATCGCCACCGCGCCCTGCACATCCTGCGGCATCAGGCCTTTCGCCCGCTGTGGTGGATCGGCAGCTTTGCTGCCTTCGGCCAAGCCCTCAGCGACCCACGGCTGGTGGCCACGCTGGGTGTGCACCTGGCACACACGGCCGCCACGTTTGCCAATGTCATGGCTGCGCTGTCCACCGGCTTGTTCATCATTCGCTTCCGCCGCCCGATTGCTCACCTGATTCGCAACCAACCTCTTTCCCGACGCCTGACCCGGCGCGCCTTGAGCGACACCATTGAACTGCTCGGCACGTACTGGTGGATTGCAGCGCTGATTCTGGTGGGCATCTCGCTGGCCGCGACGTTTATCTCGGCGGGCGACACCAGCACTGCGTTGCGGCAGTCGTTGATCTGCACCGTGTTGGTGGTGCTGTGCATGGTCATTAACGGCCTGGTACGTCGGCACGCGCAAAAACCGCAACGCGGGCACAAGCGGCACGCCCTGTACTCCGAACGCCTGAAAAGCTTCGTCTACACCCTCGCACACCTGGTGGTGTGGCTGGTGTTCATCGAGCTGGGCCTGCGGGTATGGGGCCTGTCGCTGATTCGCATCACCGAGGGCGACGGCCATGAGATCACCGTCAAACTGTTCGGTCTGGGCGGTACGCTGCTGTTTGCCTGGCTGATCTGGATTCTGGCCGATACGGCCATCCACCATGCCCTGACCCGTTCACGCAAAGGGCTGGCCAACGCCCGCGCGCAAACCATGATGCCGCTGATCCGCAACGTGCTGTTCGCGGCCATTTTCATCATTGCGCTGATTGTGGCCCTCGCCAACATGGGCATGAACGTGACGCCCCTGCTGGCCGGTGCCGGTGTTATCGGTCTGGCCATTGGTTTCGGCGCGCAGTCATTGGTTGCGGACTTGATTACTGGCCTGTTCATCATCATTGAAGACTCGCTGGCCATCGACGATTACGTGGACGTCGGCGGCCACTTGGGCACTGTCGAAGGGTTGACCATCCGCACCGTGCGCTTGCGTGACATCGACGGCATCGTGCACACCATCCCGTTCAGCGAAATCAAAAGCATCAAGAACTACTCGCGCGAATTCGGCTACGCGATCTTTCGCGTGGCCATTCCTTACAACATGGAAATCGATGACGCGATCAAGTTGATGCGCGAGGTCGGGCAAAAGATGCGCTCCGACCCGCTTCAGCGTCGCAATATCTGGTCACCGCTGGAAATTCAGGGGGTTGAAAGTTTTGAATCGGGCAGCGCGATTTTACGTGCGCGCTTCAAGACCGCGCCGATCAAGCAATGGGAAGTGTCGCGCGCGTTCAACCTGTCGCTCAAACGGCACCTGGACGAAGCCGGGCTCGATCTGGCCACGCCGCGCCTGAGCGTGCAGGTGATCACGGCAGGCAGCGGTGTTTTACAAAAGGATTAATCCTGCCCCTGCACCTCGACGCCAACATGGATGGCGTCATGTCGCCAGTATTCCAGGTCGCAGTCGATCAGCCGCCCGTGCTGATCGTAGTTGACCCGTGCGATGCGTAGCCCCGGACTGCCCATCGACACTTTCAAGGCAGCGGCGGCGGCCACCGGCAAGGCTGTGGGCACGATCTCGAATTGCACCCGACCGTAATGCAAATCGTAGTGGCGGGCATACAGCTCGGTGATCGACTGCGTCAGATCAAACTCCAAAATCCGTGGGAAGTATTGTGGATTCAAGTAGTGCTCTACATACAGCACCCGTCGTCCGTCGATACGCCGTCCCCGGCAAATTTGAATCACGCTGGACAGTGCCGGTAACTTCAAACGCTCGCACACGGCGGCAGACGCAGGCTGCAACCGCGCCGAAATCACATCCGTGGTGGGCACTCGCCCTTGGGCGCTGACCATCGCGTGAAAATGACTGCGCTGCATCAGGTTGTAGGCCAGTCGCGGTGGCGAGATAAACCAGCCGCGCCGCTCTTCGCGGTACACCACCCCTTGGGCTTCGAGTTGCAAGAGTGCTTCGCGCACCGTCACCCGCGTGGTGTCAAACAACTCACTGAGTTTGCGCTCTGCAGGCAATTGGCTGCCGCAGGCCAGTAAACCGTGCCCGATTTGCTCCTGCAGCGCACGGCTAATGGCTGTCACCGCCTTGGGGGCTTCTTCACGCATAACGTTACCTATCTGGACTAGTCCAGCACCAAATATGGGCAAATGCGGGCCATTTGCTCCACGATCCTGAGGTGCCAAGCCTAGGCAGCTCACATGACTGTTCGATGACATGCCTTGCCATTACTGTCGCCAATGTCCCGAAAAACGCGGCTAACGCCATGGTCTACGCTTACTTGCAATGCGTGCGCTGGCCTCAATCTGCCCGTGCGCAGTGGATGCCGACATCAAAGTGTCATACGCCCGGCCTAAATTGGCTCAGGTATTGCTGACCTAGACCAACACCCTGAAAAAGCCCCATAAAAAAACGAGTGAAAAAACCAAGGAGCTACGGATGAAACAGTTTTTTCTGGCATCACTGTTAGGTTCAAGCATCGCTCTGTGCAGCACGGCCATGGCCGCCGACGTCGATTTGAAAACCCTCGAAGCAGCTGCCCGCGCCGAAGGCGTGATCAACAGCGTGGGCATGCCCGATGAGTGGGCCAACTGGAAAGGCACGTGGGCCGATTTGAACACGCTCTACGGCTTGAAGCACATTGACACCGACATGAGTTCAGCCCAGGAAGTGGCCAAGTTTGCAGCTGAAAAAGACAACGCCAGCGCCGACATCGGTGACGTGGGCGCTGCGTTCGGGCCGATTGCCGTGGCCAAAGGCGTGACCCAGCCCTACAAGCCGACCACCTGGGAGCAAATCCCCGACTGGGCCAAGGACAAAGACGGCAACTGGGCGCTGGCCTACACCGGCACTATTGCGTTTATCGTCAATAAAAAGCTGCTGCACGGTTCCGATGTGCCGACCAAATGGGCTGACCTGAAAACCGGAAAGTACAAAGTGTCTATCGGTGATGTCAGCACCGCGGCCCAAGCCACCAATGGTGTACTTGCCGCTGCACTGGCCAATGGCGGGAATGAAGAGAACATTCAGCCGGCACTGATCATGTTTGCTGACATCGCCAAACAAGGGCGCCTGTCGCTGGCCAATCCGACCATCGCCACGCTGGAAAAAGGCGAAGTCGAAGTGGGTGTTGTCTGGGACTTCAACGGCCTGAGCTACAAGGCCAAGATGGCCAACCCCGATGACTATGTGGTGCTGATCCCCTCGGATGGCTCCGTCATTTCGGGGTACACCACCCTCATCAACAAATACGCCAAGCACCCTAACGCAGCTAAATTGACCCGTGAGTTCATCTTCAGCGATGCAGGGCAAATCAACCTTGCAAAGGGCAACGCTCGGCCGATTCGGGCTGATCACTTGACGCTGCCAGACGACGTGCAACGTAAGTTGCTGCCAAATGAGCAATACAAAGGCGTAACCCCGATCAAAGATGCCGATGCCTGGGAGAAAACGTCCAAGGCCCTGCCTCAGCTGTGGCAGGAAGAAGTCATCATTAATATGCAGTAACGCCCTAACCCCTGTAGCCGCTTCGCCGCAGACTGCGATCCACCGCGCAGCCTGCGGCAGTGGCTGGCAGGCGGCATGCTCTTTCGCTTGCGGAGTGGTAGATGAAACACAAGGTCATTTTGGTAGTACTCGACGGACTCAATTACGAAGTTGCCCGCCATGCCATGGGGCATTTGCAGGCGTATGCGGGTGCCGAACGGGCAGCCCTGTACAAAATGGCGTGTGAATTACCCTCACTGTCGCGCCCGCTGTACGAGTGCATCCTGACCGGCGTATCGCCCATTGACAGCGGCATCGTGCACAACAATGTGTCGCGTCTGTCCCACCAGCGCAGCGTGTTCCACTACGCCCGCGCAGCGGGCCTGAGTACGGCCGCCGCGGCCTATCACTGGGTCAGCGAACTGTATAACCGCTCGCCGTTTATCATCCCGCGTGACCGCCACACCGAAGCACCGGATTACCCGATCCAGTACGGGCATTTTTACTGGACCGATCACTACCCCGACTCGCACCTGTTCGCTGACGCAGAGCATTTGCGTGTTAAACATTCGCCCGACTTCCTGCTGGTGCACCCGATGAACATTGACGATGCCGGGCACAAACATGGCCTGGACTCGGCGCAGTACCGAAACAGTGCGCGCTCGGCCGACATCATTCTGGCTGACTACCTGCAAGGCTGGCTGGACGCGGGTTATCAGGTGCTGGTGACTGCCGACCATGGCATGAACAATGACCGCTCGCACAATGGCTTGCTCGACGAGGAACGCCAGGTCCCGCTGTTTGTGCTGGGCGAGGCGTTCAGCTTCAACCCCGACGTTGAACCTCGGCAAACCGAGCTGTGCGGCACGGTATGCCAATTACTGGGCGTGGCCCATGACAAGCCCGTGTGTCACGACCTGCTGAGGCCCGCCCCATGAGTCGAGGGAAATGGCTCGCCTTGTTATGCCTGCTGCCGTTCGCGGTGTTTTTTATCGTGTTCCAGATCGCACCCTTGGTGTGGGTGCTGATTCACAGCGTGCAATCGCAAGACAGCGGCTGGGGCCTGGCCAACTTCAGCAAAATTGTCAGTTCAAAGTTTTACAGACAGGCGATTCAGCACAGCCTGGAGATCAGCTTCTGGTCGAGCGTATTTGGCATTGTGATCGCGGTGCTGGGCACTTATTCACTGCGCAAAGTGGATTCGCGGCTGCGTAATTTCGTCAACGCCTTTGCCAACATGACCAGTAATTTCTCCGGCGTGCCGCTGGCCTTTGCCTTCATCATCCTGCTGGGGTTCAACGGCAGTATCACGATCATGCTCAAACAGGCGGGGATCATCGAGGATTTCAACCTGTACTCCAAAACTGGGCTGATCATTCTTTACACCTATTTCCAGATCCCGCTGGGCGTGTTGCTGCTGTACCCGGCTTTCGACTCGCTGCGTGAAGACTGGCGCGAATCAGCTTCGCTGCTGGGCGCCAACAGTTGGCAATTCTGGCGTTTTATTGGCTTGCCGGTACTCACCCCCGCCCTGCTTGGCACGTTCGTGATTTTGCTGGCCAATGCCTTGGGCGCTTACGCCACGGTTTACGCATTGACCACCGGCAACTTCAACGTATTGCCGATCCGGATTGCCGCGTTGGTATCGGGCGATATCAGCCTCGACCCGAACATGGCCAGCGCCCTGGCCGTGATTCTGGTGGGTTTGATGACCTTGGTGACGCTGGTGCATCAGTGGCTGTTGAAGAGGACTTACCATGTCGCGCGCTGAATCCACATCCGCCAGCCTGTATCACCGTAGTGTGGTCTGGCTGCTGTTCCTGATCCTGCTGCTGCCGTTACTGGGCACGCTGATCTACTCCATCGCCAGCAGTTGGTCGGCCACCATTGTGCCCAGCGGGTTCACCTTCAAGTGGTACATCCAGTTGTGGGGCGATCCGCGATTTCTGGCGGCATTCGGGCAGTCGCTGCTGGTCTGCGTGGCAGCACTGGCGCTGTCGGTGGTGCTGATTTTGCCGTTGCTGTTTGTGGTGCACTACCACTTCCCGAAGCTCGACGCGCTAATGAACATTCTGATCCTGCTGCCCTTTGCCGTGCCGCCCGTGGTGTCGTCGGTGGGCCTGCTGCAACTGTATGGCTCCGGCCCGCTGCAAATGGTGGGAACCCCGTGGATTCTGATTGGCTGTTACTTCACTGTCGCGCTGCCCTTCATGTACCGCGCTATCACCAACAATCTGCAGGCAATCAACCTGCGCGACTTGATGGACGCTGCTCAATTGCTGGGCGCCAATACCTGGCAAGCTGCGTTTCTGGTGGTGCTGCCCAACTTGCGCAAAGGCTTGCTGGTAGCGCTGCTGCTGTCGTTCTCATTCCTCTTCGGTGAGTTCGTGTTTGCCAACATTCTGGTGGGCACCCGCTACGAAACCCTGCAGGTGTTCCTGAACAACATGCGCAACAGCAGCGGCCATTTCACCAGCGCACTGGTGATCTCTTATTTCCTCTTTGTATTGGTGCTGACCTGGGTTGCCACCTTATTGAACAAGGACAAAAGCCAATGAGCTTCGTCAGCGTCGAACATCTGCAAAAAAGCTATTCCGGCACCCCGGTGTTCAGCGACATCAATTGCAGCATCGCCAAGGGAGAATTCGTCACCCTGCTCGGCCCGTCGGGGTGCGGCAAGTCCACCCTGCTGCGCTGTATTGCCGGGCTGACGCCCGTGGACGAGGGCACAATCCTGCTCGACGGTCAGGACATTGTCCCGCTGAGCCCGCAAAAGCGCGGCATTGGCATGGTGTTTCAAAGTTACGCGCTGTTCCCCAACATGACGGTCGAGCAAAATGTGGCCTTTGGCCTGCGCATGCAAAAGGTCAATGCCAATGACAGCCACAAGCGGGTAAGTGAGGTGCTGCAACTGGTGGAGCTTAATGACTACGCCAAACGTTACCCGCATCAGTTGTCGGGGGGGCAATGCCAGCGCGTGGCGCTGGCGCGCTCGCTGGTCACTCGCCCGCGCCTGTTGCTGCTGGACGAGCCACTGTCTGCACTGGATGCACGGATTCGCAAACACTTGCGCGAGCAGATTCGTCAGATCCAGCGCGAACTTAACTTGACCACCATCTTCGTGACCCACGATCAGGAAGAAGCGCTGACGATGAGTGATCGCATCTTCTTGATGAACCAGGGCCGCATTGTCCAAAGCGGCAATGCGCAAACCCTGTACGCAGCCCCGGTGGATGCCTTTGCGGCCGGTTTTATTGGTAACTACAACCTGCTGGATCCGGAGGCGGCCACGCGCCTGTTGCAACGTCCGGTTACCAGCCGGATCGCAATCCGTCCAGAGACCCTTGGATTAAGCCTGCAAGGCGAACCCGACGCACTGATCCGCAGCCACAGCCTGCTGGGCAATGTGATCCGCTATCGCGTAGAAGTCCGCGGCGTGGAGTTGATCGTCGACGTGCTCAATCGCTCATCGGCGGATTTGCTCCCGGATGGCCAGCGGGCTGCCCTGACCATCGATCCAAGCACCCTGTGTGAGGTAGCCTGATGTTCTTGAATTCACTGAAAAGAGAGTCGCGCTGATGGCTTTGGCAATTTTTGATCTGGACGAAACCCTCATTCACGGCGACTGCGCCACCCTGTGGAGCGAACAGATGGGCCGTTTGGGCTGGGTCGACCCCGAGTCGTTCATGAAGCGTAACAATGAACTCATGGATGCCTACAGCCGGGGCGAGCTGGCCATGGAGGCGTACATGGCATTCAGCCTTGAGCCAATGATCGGCCGCACACCTGAAGAGATTGAACACCTGGTCGAGCCCTGGGTGGAAGACGCTATCGAGCCGATCATATTCAGTGACGCCACCCGCACCATTGCTGCCCATCGCAAGGCCGGAGACCGGATTTTGGTGATTTCCGCCTCAGGCACCCATTTGGTCAAGCCAATTGCAAAACGCCTGGGCATCGATGAGGTGCTGGGCATTGAGCTGGAGATCAAGCACGGGGTATACACGGGCAACACCGTTGGCACGCTGACGTACCGCGAAGGCAAGATCACCCGCTTGCTGGAGTGGCTGGACGCCGAAGAAGAAAATCTGGAAGGGGCGAGTTTTTATTCCGATTCACGCAACGACTTGCCGCTGCTGCTGAAAGTGGATCACCCGCACACGGTCAACCCTGACCCGGTATTGCGCGAGCACGCTGAAAAAGCCGGGTGGCCGGTTCATCACTGGAAGTAAGCGCCCAAGCCCCTCTCCGCACAGGACAGGGGCTTGGCCGATTTACACCAGGCTGGGGTCAATCACCAGCACCAGCTTGCCGGACACCTGATTGCCGGCCAACTCATCAAACGCTTCTTGCGCCTGCTCAATCGGGAAGGTTTTAGCCAGTTGTGGGCTCAAACGATTCTCGGTGAACAAAGGCCATACTTGCTGACCCAAATCACTGAGCAAGTCCGCTTTGAACTGGTCATCACGGCTGCGCAGGGTCGAACCCAACAGCTGGATCCGCTTGCCCAGTACGATGGCCAGATCCAGCTCAGCCTTGCGCCCGCCCATCAAACCGATCAGCACCCAGCGACCGTCCTGAGCCAGCAACGTCAGGTTGGACTCCACGTAATTGGCACCCACCGGGTCCAGCACCACGTCGAACGGCCCCAGCGCCTTGAGGCTGTCGAGCCCCTCGTTACGCAGCACGCCACCTTGCGCCCCCAGTGCTTGGCAATACGCCAGGCGCTCTGCAGACCCCACACTGACCCAGCACGGGCTGCCAAAGGCTTTGCACAGTTGAATGGCGGCTGAACCGACGCCACTCGCACCTGCGTGTAACAGCACTTTTTCACCGGGTTTCAAACCGGCCAGCTGGAACAAGTTCAACCAGGCTGTGCTGTACACCTCGGGCAATGCCGCGGCTTCAACCAGCGACAAACCTTCAGGCACCGGCAAGGCATGGCGCGCATCCACCACCACTTCCTCGGCCATGCCGCCCCCGGCCAGCAGCGCACATACCCGGTCACCCACTTGCCACGACGATCCGGGGCCAACTTCGCTGATCACGCCCGAACATTCCAGGCCCAGCACGTGACTGGCGCCTGGCGGTGGCGGATAGAGCCCCGCACGCTGTAAAAGATCGGCACGGTTAAGCCCCGCTGCCGCCACACGAATCCGAATTTGCCCTGCATCGCAGGTGGGACTTGGCTCTTCAACCCACTTCACTTGACCTTCAACGCCTTGCAATGCTTTCACAGTGCCTCCATAGTGAGTCCGGACTGAGCCCGGCGCTGAAGCACCGGGCTTTTTGCATTATGCGACCGGTCCTTGATGGAACCGGCGACTTCAAAGACGGCCTAATATGCGTTATCAATTGCCCCCGCGTCGAATCAGCATGAAGCATTTATTCCCTAGCACCGCACTTGCCCTATTCATTGGCCTCGGCGTTTTACCGCTTTCGGCCAATACATTCGCCGCTAACAGTTGGGATAACCTTCAGCCCGATCGTGATGAGGTAATTGCCAGTCTTAACGTTGTTGAGCTGCTCAAGCGCCATCATTACAGCAAGCCGCCACTGGATGACGCACGTTCCGTGATCATCTATGACAGCTACCTGAAGCTGCTCGACCCCTCGCGCAGTTATTTCCTGGCCAGCGATATTGCCGAATTCGACAAATGGAAAACCCAATTTGACGATTTCCTCAAAAGCGGCGACCTCAACCCTGGCTTCACGATCTACAAGCGCTACCTGGACCGGGTTAAATCGCGTCTGGACTTCGCTCTTGCAGAGCTGAACAAGGGGGTCGACTCGTTTGACTTCAACGCCAAAGAGACACTGGAGGTCGACCGCAAGGACGCGCCGTGGCTCAAGACTGAAGCCGAACTCAACGACCTGTGGCGCAAACGCCTTAAAGACGAAGTGCTGCGCCTGAAAATTGCTGGCAAAGAGCCTGCAAAAATCCAGGAACTGCTGACCAAGCGTTACAAGAACCAATTGTCGCGCCTTGATCAGACCCGCAGCGAAGACATCTTCCAGGCGTATATCAACACCTTCGCCATGTCTTACGACCCGCACACCAATTACCTGTCGCCCGATAATGCGGAAAACTTTGACATCAACATGAGCCTGTCGCTGGAAGGCATTGGCGCCGTGTTGCAAAGCGATAACGACCAAGTGAAGGTCGTGCGTCTGGTGCCAGCAGGCCCGGCGGACAAGACCAAGCAGGTTGCCCCGGCGGATAAAATCATCGGCGTTGCACAAGGCGACAAAGAGATGGTCGACGTCATCGGCTGGCGTCTGGACGAAGTGGTCAAGTTAATTCGCGGCCCTAAAGGCTCTGTCGTGCGCCTGGAGGTGATTCCGGCCAGCAATGCGCCGAATGACCAGACCAGCAAGGTTGTGTCCATCACCCGCGAAGCCGTGAAGCTTGAAGAGCAAGCGGCCAAGAAGTCGATCCTGAACCTGAAACAGGACGGCAAAAACTACAAACTTGGCGTGATTGAAATTCCGGCCTTCTATCTGGACTTCAAGGCATTCCGTGCCGGTGACCCGAATTACAAGAGCACCACCCGCGACGTCAAGAAACTGCTGACCGAGTTGCAGAAGGAACAAGTCGATGGCGTGATTATCGACCTGCGCAACAACGGGGGCGGTTCGTTGCAGGAAGCAACCGAGCTGACCAGCCTGTTCATCGACAAGGGTCCGACCGTGCTGGTGCGTAATGCTGACGGCAAGGTCGATGTCCTGGAAGACGAAAACCCGGGCGCTTTCTACAAAGGCCCGATGGCGTTGCTGGTTAACCGCCTGTCGGCATCGGCGTCGGAGATTTTTGCCGGCGCCATGCAGGATTATCACCGCGCGCTGATCATCGGTGGCCAGACCTTCGGCAAAGGCACCGTGCAGACCATTCAACCGCTTAACCATGGCGAACTGAAACTGACACTGGCCAAGTTCTACCGGGTTTCCGGTCAGAGCACCCAGCATCAGGGCGTTCTGCCTGACGTCGCATTTCCGTCGATCATCGACACCAAGGAAATCGGTGAAAGCGCACTGCCTGAAGCCATGCCATGGGACACCATCCGCCCGGCGATCAAGCCTGCGGTTGACCCCTTCAAGCCTTTCATTGCCAAGCTCAAGGCGGACCATGAAGCGCGCACGGCCAAGGATGCGGAATTCATCTTTATCCGTGACAAGCTGTCGTTGGCAGACACGTTGATGAACGAGAAGACCGTCAGCCTGAATGAAGCCGAGCGCCGCGCGCAGCACGCCGACATTGAAGCCAAGCAACTGGCGATGGAAAACGCCCGTCGCCAGGCCAAAGGCGAAGCACCGCTCAAGGAAATGAAGAAAGAAGACGAAGATGCTCTGCCGGTCGAGCCTGAAAAGACCAAACCGGAAGATGACGCTTACTTGAGTGAGACCGGGCGCATCTTGCTGGACTACCTGAAGCTCAATGGTCAGGTGGCCAAAAGGTAACGGTTGATCGGCAACAGTGGATTGATTCACCGATGTAAAAAGGGCGGGCCGCGTGAAGCGGCCCGCCCTTTTTATTGGCACGGTCGCCGGGTTAGCCCGACACGGCCTGATAGCGACGGGCCTGCTCGGGATCGGCCAGCAATCCCGGACCACCTTGCTCATACAACGCTGCCAATTTGATCGGTGCCAAGGGATGACCCGCATTGGCCGCCATGATCCACCAGCGCACCGCTTCGGCGGCATCAGGCGCTTTGTTCACGCTTCCTGCAAGGCTGAACACGCCGACTTGGTAGGCGGCTTTGCCATCGCCCGCCAGACCCGCCAGGCGCAACAGACGCACGCCCTCCTCCTTGGCGCCCAGCCCTTGACCGCGAAAGGCCAGGATGTGGCCATAGAAGCTTTGAGCGTCGGTATCACCCAGGTTAGCCATGCGCGCAAACTGACCTTCCATCCAGCGCCATAACCACGGCTGGCGTACACACCAGCGCCAGTGAAATAACCTGCGCGCCAGCCAGTAGCTTAAGCGCGCCTTAAGTCGCCAGAACACTCAGGCCTCCTCATGTTCGTACGCATGTTCAAACACGCGTACCACTTCAGAAGCATGCCAGGACGCGGCGGCTACGCCATCCGGCGGGCCGCTGAAACGCCCCAGTCGTTGCACACATTCGAAAAAACCGGTGCGCGGCAAACGACTGGCCCCCTGGCTGATGACCAATGAGCTGCGCAAGGGCTGCTCGGCCTTGGTATCCAGGGCAGCCAAATGTTCGAGGGCGGCCGTCAGGGTCAGCATTGCCGGGCTGGGCAACTGCAAGCGTTCCAGCAACGCACGGTAGGTCACCAGATGCCGCTGTCGGCGCGCCTGATCGAGTTCAGCCAGCAATCCGTCCCAGTGTTGACGACTGATGCGCACGCTCATGACGCGTCCCTCCATCCAGTGATGCCCAACTCCCAACCGAGGCTGCGACTGATGGCGCTGTCGGGCAGTCGTTCGCCGCTTTCGATCATGCTCAGGTAAGACGGGCTGATGCCCACCGTGCGTGCCAGCGCCTCAAGTGCCAGCCCTTTTGCTTCGCGCAAGCTTCGCAGTTGATCAAGCCCTGGCAGTGCCTGCTCAGGCTCTGGCGCGGGGGGTGCCTCGATGGGTGCCAACGGCTGATTCAAGCCCGCCGCCTTGAGCAGTGCCTGATAGCTTTCCCATGAAAGAACCGCGTACTCGGGTTCACCGTTGCGCTTGATAATTTGAAGATCCATTACTAAACCCCGTCAGACTTTTAAGTAAATCGAGTCGGAACTTTCCTTAGAAGCTTAATCCTAACAGCCGATAAGGTCTTGGGGGTTTTTGTTCTGACGCAGGATAAAAATCATCGAGCAGTGGAGAACAGCCAGCGGGGAGAAAAATGTTATCCACACAAATTGTGGATAACCTTGTGAACAGAGCTGATTTTGGCCTCTGAGAGGCCCGTTCTATAAGGGCTGCGCTCAGATCGGGCATTTTTTACACACATAAAAAAACCCACAAATTCATTGACTTGGCAGTCAACTGGCACTAGCGCTCAAGGCTTACAGCCTTGGTGAGGCCCGCCACAGAGTGGACCAACCGCGTAAGAAGGGGACTACAAAAACGCAAACGCCCCGTCGAGACGGGGCGCTGTGTGTCGCGAAACGCTTATTTGCTGGCAGGTGCTGCCGGAGCAGTTTCCTGGTCAGCGTTTGCCGGATCTTTGATGCCCAGCAGTTCCAGGTCAAATACCAGCACCGAGTTGGCCGGAATGGCCGGGCTTGGGCTTTGAGCGCCGTAAGCCAGCTCGCTAGGAATGTACAGCTTGTACTTCTCGCCCACGTGCATCAGTTGCAAGCCTTCAACCCAACCCGGGATCACGCCGCTTACCGGCAGATCAATCGGGCTGCCGCGCTCAACCGAGCTGTCGAACACCTTGCCGTCGATCAGTTTGCCTTCGTAGTGAACCGTCACAACGTCGGTCGCTTTTGGCTGTGGACCATCCGCTTTCTTGATCACTTCGTATTGCAAGCCAGAAGCTGTGGTGGTGACACCGGCCTTCTTGCCGTTTTCTTCGAGGAATTTTTTGCCTGCAGCAGAGGCTTCTTCACTCATCTTGGTCAGACGCTCTTCTGCACGCTTTTGCAGCGCCGAGAAGGCTTCGATCAGCTCATCATCTTTGAGTTTCTGCTCTTTCTTGCCAACGGCATCTTCGATGCCCAGGGCGACGGCTTTGGAATCCAGATCATCCATGCCTTCTTGAGCCAGGCTCTTGCCCATGTTCAGGCCAATGCCATAAGAAGCTTTTTGTGCCGGAGTTTTCAGCTCTACGCTGGTCTGCGAATCGCAACCCGCCAGTACCAGGCTTACCAGAGCCACAGCTGCCGCCAACCGATGCTGTTTCATGCTATTTCCTTGTTCATGCGCCAAATGGGCAATCGAATAAAGCCGCGAGCTTATCAGGCGGCCGCGACCAATGGCTACCGGCATGAGAGCGACAAAACGATCAGAAGTTCACGCTTAAAACACAATTCATAATCGCCGCAACTTTTGTTAACACTTAAGGCAGTCTGTCAAGGCTTGCGCACTTTTTCCAGAGGGAACTAATGGCTACTTGATGCCAGCCACTCTGTAAGGCATAAGACTGTAAAAAATTGACAAGGAGCGTGACAGTGCGTCTGTTTTACCGTGTTCTGCTAATCCTGCTGGTGGCCGTGGCGGGGCTGATTGCAGTGGTCGTTTATTTCACCGCCAATCCTCACTTACCTGCCTATAAGGCGCCGCAGCACCTGCATTATCTGGATCAATGGAGCCCGGCAGACCGCCAGACGTATTACTACACGCCCCAAGGCACTCAAGTAAAAGGTTTGCGCTACAACTGGTTCAGTGCGCTGGAGCTGCCATTTTCGCAGCAACCCTTCGCCGCGCCCGAGTATTTGGCGCGCTTCGGGTTTCTGGTCGAGCCACAACAAAAAGCCAGTGCGGCCAACCCCGGCAACTTGCCTGTGGGCTTCACACGCCACAGCAACCCCGGCAGCACGGTCGAGTACCTCGACATCACCTGCGCCGCCTGCCACACCGGCGAACTGCGTTATCAGGGGCAAGCCTTGCGCGTGGATGGCGCGCCGGCCCAGCACGTGCTGCCCTCAAGCGTACCCACCCTGCGCGGTGGCAGCTTCGGCCAAGCGTTAGTGGCCAGCCTGGCCGCCACGTATTACAACCCCTGGAAATTCGAGCGTTTTGCCCGCACCGTGCTGGGCGATGACTATGACGCGCAGCACAAACAGTTGCGCAGCGAGTTCAAAGCCTCGTTAGACAATTTCCTTGCCGTGGCCTGGAATGACACCCATCGCGGCCTCTACCCCACGTTGGAAGGCCCCGGCCGCACGGACGCCTTCGGCCGCATAGCCAATGCCAGCTTTGGCGACGCGATATCCCCTGACAACTACCGCGTGGCCGACGCCCCCGTGGATTACCCGCATTTATGGGACATGTGGACGTTCGATTGGGTGCAGTGGACCGCCTCGGCCAAGCAGCCGATGGCACGCAATATCGGGGAAGCCCTGGGCGTCGGTGCCACCCTGAATTTCTTCGACAGCCATGGTCAGCCATTACAAGGTGATGCACGTTACCCCTCGAGTGTTCGGGTAACTGATTTGCACCTGATTGAAGAAACCCTGCAAAAACTCAAACCGCCGGTGTGGCCTGAAGCCCTCTTCGGCCAGATCGACCGCCCGTTGGCCGCCAAAGGACGAGCCCTGTTCTCCGAAAACTGCGCCGGGTGCCACGTGCCGCAGGTCAAGGACGAAGATGGCCGCCGCGTGCAACAGCTCACGGTGATCCCGCTGGACGTGATTGGCACCGACCCCAATACCGCGAATAACATCGCTGATAACCGCTACGACGTGAGCGCCCTGCAATGGGACCCGGCTGAGTTGGCGCAGATGAATGTCACATTGTTCCCACACAGCGATGAACCGTTGGACTTGCATCAACTGTCCGTTGCCAAAGGGTTGGCGTACATCACCGCCTTTGTTGAAAAGCATGCGTACAACGCTGCCGGAATCAGTCCGCAGGAACAGGATCGCCTGAATGGGTATGGGCTGCCGATTGCCGTGCAAGAGGTGCGCGCTTACAAGGCTCGGCCGCTGGACGGGATCTGGGCCACGGCGCCGTATTTGCACAACGGCTCGGTCCCCACCTTGTATCAGTTGCTGTCGCCTCAGTCCGAGCGCGACGAAACGTTTTACCGCGGCACGTTTGAGTACGATCCGCGTCATCTGGGGTATCGCACCGAAGCCTTTGACGGTGGCTTTGTGCTCGACACCCGCATCAGTGGTAACCACAACAGCGGCCATGAATTTCGCGCCGGGCCGCAGGGTAATGGCGTAATCGGGCGCTTGCTGCACCCTGAAGAACGCTGGGCCTTGCTGGAGTACCTGAAGGTACTCGGCAGCCCGCTTGAACAACAGTTGCCCGCGCTATGAGAGGGCCATTGCGAAGCTCGGCCTCAATCACTAAAAGGATGTTTGTATGCTGACCACTCTTTGGACGCGCCTGGGCTCATGGCTGGGCAAGTTGCTGCTGGCACTGATCGCGCTGGGGTTAATCGGCTGGGCGTTGGCCACCGGCTGGTATGCCTGGCAGCACCGCGGGCCCGTGTCGACTCAAGAAGAAATCCCGGCCGGTGAAGCCGCAATGACCCGGGATACGATTCAGACCGCCATCAAAATCGTCGATCAGCACCGGGAAAACACCCGCTACCTGCGCGATGCTCACGCCAAGGCACATGGCTGCGTCAAAGCGGAGGTTGAGGTGTTGAACGACCTTGACCCGGCCCTGCGTCAAGGTGTCTTCGCCGAGCCCGGCAAGACCTGGCACGCCGTGATGCGCCTGTCCAACGGAAACGCTTACCCGCAATTTGACAGCATTCGCGATGCACGGGGCATGGCTATCAAATTGCTAGATGTTCCGGGCACCCAATTGATGGCCAGTCAACAAGGCCGAACCGAACAGGATTTTGTGATGTTCAACCATCCCAATTTCTTCGTCAGCGATGTGGCCGAGTACCGACAAAACATCGGGGCGCAGGCCGACGGCAAAAAAGTCATGGCGTTCTTCCCGTCATGGAACCCGAAAGACTGGCAGGTTCGTCATTTGTTCATTGCCTTGGCGACGCTGTCACCTGCCCCGGCCAGCCCGATACAAACCACGTATTTTTCGGTCTCGCCTTACAAATTTGGCAGCGTAAACGCCAAATTCCGGGTAGCACCCGACCCTGATCGATGCCCGGCCTACGCCCTGCCCGAGCAGAACCAGGCGCTGCCTAATTTCTTGCGCAATGCGCTGACTCAACAACTGTCCACGGACCGCGTACCTGCCTGTTTCGTGTTGCAAATTCAGCGTCAGAACGCCAATCGCTACATGCCGATCGAGGACACCAGTATTGAGTGGCAAGAGTCGCAGGCACCGTTCGAGACGGTGGCGCGGGTCACTGTGCCCGCGCAAGACTTTGATACCCCAAGCCAGAACCTGACGTGTGACAACCTGTCGTTCAACCCGTGGCACGGGATTGACGCGCATCGGCCCATTGGCGGCATCAACCGGTTGCGCAAGGCCGTGTATGAGTCGGTCAGCGACTACCGCCACTCTCGCAACGCCGAACAGTAATCGCACAGCGGCCCGTCTCAGGCAGACGGGCCTTGCCGCTAGTCCTCCCCGGTTACCGGGACGGACATGAGCGTTTAGTGAACGGGTAATTCGACGCCTTCGAACAGGTCTTCAAGCTCTTGTTTGTTATGGCACTGGATAGCTTTGGCCATCACTTCGCGGGTCAGGTGCGGCGCAAATTTTTCGATGAAATCGCACATAAAGCCGCGCAGGAACGTGCCACGTCGGAAACCGATTTTGGTGATGCTCGACTCGAACAGCTCGCTGGCGTCCAGCACCACCAAATCTTTATCAAGGTTAGTGTCGACGGCCATTTTGGCCACGATCCCAACCCCCAGCCCAAGGCGGACATAGGTCTTGATGACGTCGGCGTCGGCTGCGGTGAACACCACTTTGGGTGTAAGACCACGGTGGCTGAACGCTTCGTCAAGCTTCGAACGGCCGGTGAAACCGAACACGTACGTCACGATAGGGTATTCGGCCAGTGCTTCAAGGGTCAGCTTGGGTAGCTTGGTCAGCGGATGCCCCTGAGGCACCACGACGCAGCGGTTCCAGCGATAGCACGGCATCATCACCAGGTCGCCGAACAGTTCAAGGGCTTCAGTGGCAATGGCGAAATCAACGGTGCCATCTGCCGCCATTTCGGCGATTTGCATCGGCGAGCCCTGGTGCATGTGCAGCGAGACATCCGGGTATTGTTTGATGAAGTTGCTGATTACCGGCGGCAAGGCATAACGCGCTTGCGTATGGGTGGTCGCAATCGACAGGGTGCCTTTCTTCTCGTTGGAGAACTCTTGGGCAATCTGCTTGATGCTTTCAACTTTGCGCAGGATCTCGCCTGCCGTGGTGATGATACGCTCGCCTGCCGGCGTGACGCGGGTCAGGTGCTTGCCGCTGCGGGCAAAGACTTCGACGCCCAATTCGTCTTCAAGCAAGCGAATCTGTTTGCTGATACCCGGCTGTGAGGTGTAAAGGCTTTGTGCGGTGGCGGAAACGTTGAGGTCGTGGTGCGCCACTTCCCAGATGTAGCGCAATTGTTGAAGCTTCATATGCATCCCTCAAAGCAAATAGACGCCAAGGGTATCGGCGGCGGTATATAACTATATGGAAGGTCAGAAGAAGAAATCTAGAACTTTTTTATCGTTATGAGCCCTCTATGCGCCTTCACCATCCGTGCGACGCCGGCGCTGCAGCAGCGGCACCAGGTACACCGGCATTTGCGCCAGCTCGATGACCTGCGCTGCAGTACGTCCCAAACGGCGAAGCCCTGCGGTGGACTGGCCATGACTGCCCAGAATCAACAGGTCAACCGCCAGGCTGTTCGATTGCTGCAAAATCACCTGCGCCGGCTCCCCCTGAATCGCCTTGACCGAGCGAATCAGGGCCAGTTCCTGCCCGCCTTCGCCCAACTCGTCGCGCAGGCTTTGCAATACCCGCAGCTCAATGTTCGACAACATGGTGCTCATGCCCTGACGGTGCAGCGCGCTGAATGCCTCTTCATCGAGATAACTCTGCAACACCGACTCAGCGAACAGCCCCATTGGCTCCACGGCATGCACCACGTACAAGTCCGCGCGGAAGGTCCGCGCCAGTCCCAAGGCGTGCTGCATCACCAGCGGCGCATAAATACCGAGGTCATTGGCAAACAGTATCGAGCGAATCATGCCACCTCCCTCGACTCAATGATTGGCCGAGATGGATTCAGCTTAGCAGCGCCAAGGGAAGTGCGAGGGCTATCACCTTGATGTCAGTCGGCAGGCAAATCCGGCCGTTCATTGCTGATACCGTGGGGCACATGCCCGGTCGCAACCACTTGGCGGGCGCGCTCGCAATGACCGGCCTGATCGTCGAAAAACACGTCAGCAGCGAAGGCTTCGAGAAAGGCTGACTTGTCCAGGCCACCCAAAAACAGCGATTCATCCAGCCGGATGTCCCAGTCACGCAGGGTGCGAATCACCCGCTCATGGGCGGGCGCCGAGCGCGCCGTCACCAGCGCTGTGCGAATCGGACAGGCGTCATCCGGGAATTCACGCTGCAACAGGTTCAGCGCCTCCAGAAACCCCTTGAAGGGGCCGCCGCGCAACGGGCTGCGCGCCGAGTCACGCTCCAGGGATTGAAATGCTTCGATACCGCCCGACTGGTACACGCGCTCGGCTTCGTCCGAAAACAGCACGGCATCCCCGTCAAACGCTATGCGCAGTTCTTTGTTTTCAGCCCGCCGCGTGCCTCCGGACAAAATCGTCGCGGCCGCGAAGCCGGCGTCCAGCGCGCTACGGACATCATCGGCGTGGGTTGATAAAAACAAGTCGCAGCCAAAGGCATTGAGATAAGGATGGGGATTGCGCCCTCCTGAGAAGGCCGCCCGGGAAATGGCCAGCCCGTAATGCTGGATCGAATTGAAGACCCTCAAGCCGGTATCGGCGCTGTTGCGCGAGACCAGCACCACTTCAACGCGCTCGCGGCCGAGGGTGGCATTGAAGCTCAACAGCTTTTGCACTAGTGCAAAGGCATCTCCCGGCGCCAGCACTTCATCTTCATGCTCAATCTGGTACTGGCGATACGCTTCAATGCCCCGGGCCAGATAGACCTCATGGCTTTCACTCAGATCGAACAGGGCGCGGGACGAAATCGCCAGCACCAACTTGCCTTTCAAGCCTTTACTCATGTCGCCTCCACAGGGTGTGCATGGGGTGAACGACCGGTTCAAGGCAGTTCGTCCGGTTCCGTCATCAAGGCCAGCCGGATGTGATGCGCCAGCTCGCCTTCACTCAAACGCGATTTCAATTCGCCATAACATTGGCCGTCCCGCACCACAAACAGTGTCGGCAAATGGAAAATCCCATAGCGCTGCACCAAACCACCGTTATCGCCTGCGTCAATCCAGCACAGCCGGTCAACGGGCAGCACCATCGCGGGCAACATTTGGCGGGCGACTCGGCAGCTCGAACACCCGGCGCCAGTGAATATCACCAGTGAGGTACCGGGCAGTTCCAGCAAATGCCGGTCCGCATCAAAATCTGTCAGTTCCATTTCACCCACTATACTGAGGCAAACAATATCAAAGTGCTGGCACTTGGAGTGTGCGTTCATGGGTCGCTTTTTACCCCACCCAGATGATATTCCCGCTGAGATTACGCCCCGCGAACAACCCGCCCTTTCACGCCAGAAGCTGCACTCTATCAGCCTTGGCGGCGTTTCATGCAACAGCGATCGAGGCTGGAAGCGTGGAGCAGCCGTCGACATTCACATGCCTACCCTGGGTCAGGATGCACATTACGCGGGCTACATCGCCTGGTGCGAAAAACGTGCACAGGGCTACCGTGTTGGCATTACCTTTACCGATGCCTCGACGCTATTTGGCGCACGCATGGGCGAACAGGTGTGTCAGATCGAACACTTTTACCGCTTGCAGCGATTACAAAACCCGCAGGTAGACAACATAGAAGCACTGGCGCTGGAATGGATCAGCCTCAATGCTGTGGAGTTCTCTCAAGCCACCCTGGAGCGCGCGCTGGGTCAACCGGCACTGGATTAAACCTGCGTGTGCCCATTGTCGGATAACCGCTTTACGCGTTAAGGTTCGGCTCCCCGTTGCGCTCAATCATGCTGTGCTCCGCCGCACGGGGATCGCTGGCGGCCGGCACCCGTGACCTGACGAGTAACACGATGGCTGATTTACCGATCGACGACCTAAACGTTGCCTCCAACGAAACCCTGATCACACCTGAACAGCTCAAGCGCGAGATGCCTCTGCGTGAAACTGCGTTGCAGACTGTGACCAAAGGCCGTGAGGTGATTCGCAACATCCTGGATGGCAAAGACCATCGACTGTTCGTTGTCATCGGGCCTTGCTCGATCCACGATATCAAGGCTGCCCACGAATACGCCGAGCGCCTCAAGGCCCTCGCCGCTGAAGTCAGCGATACGCTGTACTTGGTCATGCGGGTGTATTTTGAAAAACCACGCACCACCGTCGGCTGGAAAGGCCTGATCAACGACCCGTACCTGGATGACTCGTTCAAGATCGAAGACGGTCTGCACATCGGGCGTAAACTGTTGCTCGACCTGGCTGAAATGGGCCTGCCGACTGCGACTGAAGCGTTGGACCCAATCTCCCCGCAATACCTGCAAGACCTGATCAGCTGGTCGGCCATTGGTGCCCGCACCACCGAATCGCAAACCCACCGCGAAATGGCTTCCGGCCTGTCTTCGGCCGTTGGCTTCAAGAACGGTACCGATGGTGGCCTGACGGTAGCGATCAACGCCTTGCAATCAGTTTCCAGCCCGCACCGCTTTCTGGGTATCAATCAGGAAGGCGGCGTCTCGATTGTCACCACCAAAGGCAACGCATACGGCCACGTCGTACTGCGCGGCGGCAACGGCAAGCCGAACTACGACTCCGTGAGCGTCGCCCTGTGCGAGCAGGCGCTGACCAAAGCGAAAATTCGCCCGAACATCATGGTCGATTGCAGCCACGCCAACTCCAACAAAGACCCGGCCTTGCAGCCACTGGTCATGGAAAACGTGGCCAATCAGATCGCCGAAGGCAATCAGTCGATTATCGGCCTGATGGTCGAAAGCCATTTGAACTGGGGCTGCCAGGCCATCCCTAAAAACCTTGAAGATTTGCAATACGGTGTGTCGATTACCGATGCGTGCATCGACTGGGCAAGCACCGAGAGCACCCTGCGCAGCATGCGTGCCAAGCTCAAGGATGTTCTGCCTAAACGTGCTCGCGGCTAACCACCGCCACGGCTGAACCTGCAGGGGCGCACCCGCCCCTGCAGGAGCTTTACACCGTTCTACAACGGAATCGAAGCCCGGCGTTCGCCGCGCTCATACACCACGTTGGCGCGTCCCACGATCAAAGGATCAAGCGCACCGATACCTTTCAAATCCTTATCGGCATACGGCAACTTGTGCAGTACATAGCGCATGGCGCTCAACCGCGCGCGCTTCTTGCAATTGGACTTGATCACGGTCCAGGGTGCATCCGAGGTATCGGTGTACGAGAACATGCCTTCCTTGGCCTTGGTGTAATCGTCCCACTTGTCCAGAGACGCCAGATCGATCGGGCTGAGTTTCCAGTGTTTAAGCGGATGTTTCTCGCGTTCTTTAAAACGTCGACGCTGCTCATCCCGGCTGACTGAAAACCAGAACTTGATCAGGTGGACGTTACTGCGCACCAGCATGCGTTCGAAATCCGGTGTCTGGCGCATGAACTCCAGGTATTCATCGTCCGAACAGAAGCCCATCACCCGCTCAACGCCAGCGCGGTTGTACCAGCTTCGGTCAAACATCACGATTTCACCTGCTGTGGGCAAATGCTGAACATAGCGCTGGAAATACCATTGGCCACGCTCTACTTCGCTGGGTTTCTCCAGCGCGACAATACGCGCACCCCGAGGATTGAGGTGTTCCATGAAACGCTTGATCGAACCGCCCTTGCCCGCCGCATCCCGCCCTTCGAACAGAATGACGACTTTCTGGCCAGTTTCCTTGACCCAGGCTTGTAGCTTGAGCAGTTCAACTTGCAGGCGATATTTCTCGCGCTCGTAGTTACGGCGCGACATCAGGTTCTTATAGGGGTAATTGCCTTTGCGCCAATCCGGTGCCAATTGATCGTCCGGGTGCAGGGGGCGCTGGTGAAACACCGACTCGCTTTCCTGGCTCAGCAACGCATTGCGCAACACCACCGCATCGTCGGGAGACATGCCCGACATCAAGGTGCCCAAGGTCTGGATAAGCCCCTGCGTATCGCCCTGCGGAATTTGCTGAAGGATGTCTTTGACCGCCGCACTGGTCGCTGCCTGGCGCGACTGAATTTTATCTTCGACTACATGCCGCTGAAGTTGCGCCGGGCTCTGCGTCGGGGCGACATCACCGGACTGGGCGCGGCGTGGGCGGACGCTGCGTGGCGCTTTTTTGGCTGCGGGCTTTACAGAAGCAGTGCGAGTGACCACATCGGTCATAAGATTTCCTTAAATGAACGGCGGATGATTCAAATAAATACAGCATCTGTCACCCAACACCCTAGACACAGATCAAAAACCTTCCGATCAGATTCGCAGCAAACGCAGGCACCCCGCGAGAACGACATACTCGCGGGGTGCAGGTTGTGCGTTTTAAACGTGAGTGCCGCGACGTTAACCCAGTTGCTCGTCCGCTTTTATACCCTTGCGATACACCTCATACACGATGACATCAGCGTTGAGTTCGCCCAGGTACTTTTCAATCAGAGGCTTGACGTCTTGCCATTCCAGCCCGCCGACGCCGGTGGCCAGACGCGGTAACGCCACGCTTTTGATGTGCTCGTCAGTCACATACCGGGCCAGTTCCCGCAAGGCATGCCCAACGTTTTTCAGGGTTGCCTTGCCGGGCTTGGCGGCATGACCGGCGTGTAGGGAGTCTTGAGTCAACAGGTTCACAATGCTGCGCACCCCACCCTTGTCATCCACACCCGACCAGCACCAGATCTCACCGGGCTGCGGTGCCTTGCTGTGGGCGGCGTGACGATAGTCCGCCACCAGGGATGGCCAACGCTCACGCAGAGCCAGCGCCAGGCCGGTATCGAAAGGATCCTGAGGCGCAATGCCGTGAGCAATCACCTGCGCTTGACTCAGTAAAATGTCGCCTTCGACTTCACGGATCATATGCGTTCTCTCCACAGTCAATAATCCGGGCTCGGCAACGCGCCTCCCCCGCCTGATTCCAGACTAAGCGAGGGGGTCAGTGTTCACGTTGATTCAGGTCAATAGCGGCAAGAAGGGCGTCGAGTGACGCCCGGGGTGGCGGGCAGCGAGCATAAAAGGGATCACAGTTTGGCTGGAGTACGCTTGTGGCGTTCCATATAACGCTCCACGTAAGAACATGAAGGAATTACGTCATAGCCCATCTTCTCGGCGTAATCGAGTGCTTCTTCAGTCAATGCGGCAGCAATTCCGCGACCACGCAGGGCGTTGGGAACAAAGGTGCGGTAGATATCCAGAGTCTGCTTGCCCAGATCCATGTAGGTCAGGTAAGCACGATGACCGTCGACAGTGGTCTCAAACTGGTGACCTGCCTGGTCATGGTGGATGGACAACGCCTCGCTCATCATTACTCCTCGCGGGTCTTGAACCGTGACCCCTACCTTACTGTTGTTTTTCCGCCGAGGGAACCACTGCGCACCAAGCGTTGACCTTGCGCAGTAGCAAGATGCCAGCCTGTGTAAAGCGTAGTCAAACTCGAGATAAACGCTCGCTAAACTCGACCTGACCGAAGCGTCTCTCGCTCAGCCTCATGCCAGTCCATTGAACATTTTGCGGAATGTTGAAGCTATGACGAGAATCCGGCGCTAAAGTCACTTGAAACCTGACACCCTATCCCCACATAGGGCGATGTGCTTAGTGCGTCAAACCGACTGTTTTACAAGCACAATCTGTTAAAGCTAGCCCATGGCCAGTCATTACCAATTATTTTTTTTGGTTCTTGCGCTAGGTCAGTTTACTTACTACAAGTAATGGGTAGTATGTACGCCGGCTGTTTCCTCATGTTGAAGGAGCAGCTTCAATTAGAAAGTCCTTGAAGGGGAACACGATGAACAACGTTCTGAAATTCTCTGCTCTGGCATTGGCCGCAGTTCTGGCTACCGGTTGCAGCAGCGTATCTAAAGAAACTGAAGCCCGTCTGACTGCAACTGAAGATGCAGCAGCACGTTCCCAGGCTCGTGCTGACGAAGCCTACCGTAAAGCTGACGAAGCGCTGGCTGCTGCTCAAAAAGCACAACAGACTGCTGATGAAGCTAACGAACGTGCTCTGCGCATGCTTGAAAAAGCAAGCCGCAAGTAATAGTCCTTCGGGGCTGTTACCAGCCGACCCATTTTATGGGTCGGTTTTTTTTGCCTGAGATATTTTCAACAGGCAAAAAAAAGCCGCCGCAATCACCGACTGCGGCGGCTTTTTAGTGATCGATTACTGCACGTAATCGAGCGACTCGCCCTGCGGCTCTTCACTTAGGCCAGGAACTTGCGGCACTACAGCAGTGCTGATTCCAATTTCGGCGGGTACACCCGTTTCTGCCACCACAACAGGGAACGCTTTTTCCTTGTCGATCTGAATAGTGTCTTCAAGCGCTTTGTGCTTGAGCACAAAGTTCATAAAACCAGCCCACTTTTGCTCTTTGTCTTCTTGCGTCAAATGCGACTTGTCGCTCTTGGCGAGCAGAGAACCGTCTTTGACGTTTAAGGGCTCGTGCACTTCCAGGTACACCTTGCCGCCACTTACACCCATCTTGTAGGGCTCGTTGATGATGCGAACAGGCGTTCCCACCGGCACCAGTTGCGACATTTGCAAGACGTTCTTGTTCAGCATGCGGAAACAGCCGTGGCTAGTGCCGGTGCCAATACCAAACTTGGCATTGGACCCATGGATCAGGTAACCCGGCATGCCCAGCGTAAACTTGAAAGGCCCCAGAGGGTTGTCAGGGCCGGCTGGCACCACGTTGGGCAACGGATCACCATTGCGGGCGTGTTCGGCCTTGATCGACGCGGGAGGCGTCCAGGTCGGGTTCGGTGTCTTGGCGGTGATGCGGGTCTGGCCCACTGGCGACCCCCAGCCCTCACGACCAATGCCCAGCGGAAAGGTATACACCTTGTTTTGATCCTTGGGGTAGTAATACAACCGGTATTCGGCCAGGTTGATCACGATCCCTTCCCGCTTGCCGGGGGGCAGGATGAACTGCGTCGGTAACACGATATCGGTGTCCACCAGCGTGCCGTCGGGATTCTTTTTGACCGGCAACCAGGCATCGATGCCCGGGTTGGCGGCAATCATCTCTGAATAGCCCAGCTCATGCTCATTGCCCAGATCTGCGAAAGAGTCTTCGTAGCGGCCCTTGATGATTTGTACTTGCCCGACCACGTCTTCACCGGGCGGCGGCAACGGAAATTCAAGAGCAGCAACAGGGCCTGCCACACACAGTGCGGCAACTGACAGACAACGGGTGACGGCAGGTAGGCGCGACAACATCCGGAACATCCTTCGCATAATCAACGGGGGACAAAAAGGGGAAAGTGTACACGCAGCCTGCCGGGTTCAGGAGGCGGCGTACCTCGCAAAAATGGTCAGACGAGGTAGATCATAGTTCAAAGCGCAATTCAGGCCAGATCGGCTCGGTGCCACGGCGCTGCGATTCAATGATTGCGCGGCACAGCGGACACAGACGGTGGTCTTGAAATACCTTGCGCGTCACGTCCGACCAGCGCGGCTGCGCAGGCAGCAACGAGCCGCATAACGTACGGTCGATGGTGCCTCCCAGCTCCAATTGACGCGTCACCAGATGCACCCGTACCTCCTGGCAGGCGAACAAATCGAGCTGTTCGTCAGGCTCGATCAGTTGATAGGCATATAAAGACCAGGCAGGACGCGACATCGGGGGCTCCAAATCGGGGGGGCGCCACCTTAGCCGAAACGCTGCGACTAGAAAAGCATCAAAGCAACGGTTTTAGCACAGGCCACACATTATCCAGCAGACGCTTCTGTGCAGCGGCTGCAGGGTGCAAGCCATCTGCCTGCATCCACTGGGGATTGCCCCCGACGCCCTCAAGGAAAAACGGCACCAGCGCGATCTGTTTTTCAGTAGCCAGCTGCGTATAAACCTCGGCGAAGGCGTCGGTGTAACGTTTGCCATAATTGGGTGGCAACTTCATTCCTAACAGCAGCACCTTGGCGCCCGCGGTTTTGGCGCTATCGATCATACCGGCAAGATTTTGTTTCAATTGAGCCGGCAACTGACCGCGCAAGCCGTCATTACCCCCCAATTCGACAATCACCACATCCGGTTTATGCTCTGTAAGCAGCGCAGGCAAACGCGCAAGACCGCCCGCACTGGTATCACCACTGATAGACGCATTGACCACCTGATCGGGGTGACCTTCCTGTGCAAGTCGCTGCTCAAGCAAAGACACCCAGCCCAGCCGGGTATCCAGGCCGAAACCCGCGCTGATACTATCGCCGACGATCAAAATTGTTCCCGCCGCTGCGTTCTGCGCCATGCACATCAGGGCCAGAGCAGCACTTAAAAACCACACACGCATCGGATTCTCCATGGGCGAACGTATTCTCACCGCGCAGAACCTTAGCAAAGTGGTACCCAGCGCGGAAGGCGAGTTAATCATCCTTCATCCGCTGAACCTCGAACTGCGTCAAGGCGACAGCCTGGCCATCGTCGGCGCATCCGGCTCTGGCAAATCCACACTGCTGGGATTATTGGCCGGGCTCGACCTGCCCAGTGCAGGCGAAGTCATCCTCGCAGGGCGCGCGTTGAGCACCTTGGACGAAGACCAGCGCGCCAGGGTTCGCGCCGAACATGTCGGCTTTGTGTTTCAGTCCTTTCAACTGCTCGACAGCCTTAACGCACTGGAAAACGTCATGTTGCCGATGGAGCTGGAAGGCCGCAAAGATGCCCGCGAACACGCCCGCCACCTGTTGGAGCGCGTCGGACTGGGTCAGCGCCTGAGCCATTCACCGCGCCAACTGTCCGGCGGGGAACAGCAACGCGTGGCCATCGCCCGCGCGTTCGCCGCCGAACCCGATGTGTTGTTCGCTGATGAACCCACCGGCAACCTCGACAGTCACACGGGTGAGCGCATCACCGATCTACTCTTTGAGCTCAATCAAGAGCGTGGCACCACGCTGGTGCTGGTGACTCACGACGAACGCCTAGCACACCGCTGCCGGCGCCTGATCCGCCTTGAAGCCGGCCAGTTGGTCGGCCCTCTGGAGCCTTGATGGCACGTTTGCCCCTGCTACGCCTGTTGAGCCTTGCCATCCGCCAGCTGCTGCGCGATGCGCGGGCAGGCGAACTGCGCGTTCTGTTCTTCGCCCTGCTGGTGGCGGTGGCGGCGAGTACCGCTATCGGTTATTTCGGTGCGCGCCTGAACGGCGCAATGCTGCTGCGAGCCACAGAGTTCCTTGGCGCCGATCTGGTACTCGATGGCACCTCCCCCGCTCGTGACGAACAGGTTCGCTTAGGGAAGGAATTGGGCCTTAAACACGCGCGGATCGTAGAGTTCTCCAGCGTGATTGCCACCGACAACGGTATTCAACTGTCCAGCATCAAGGCCGCAGACGATGCCTATCCCTTACGCGGCGAACTGAAAAGCGCAGCAAAACCTTACGCTCAAGAGCAGCCCGGCGGCGGCCCGAAACCGGGTGAGGCCTGGGCCGAATCACGCCTGCTGACAGCACTGGACCTCAAGGTCGGTGATCCGATCGAGGTGGGTTCAAAAACGGTGCGCATCACCCGCGTTCTGACTTACGAACCCGACCGGGCTGGCAACCTTTACAGCCTGACCCCACGGGTACTCATCAACCTGGATGACTTGGACGCCACCGGCATCGTACAGCCCGGTAGCCGGGTCAATTTCCGCGAGCTGTGGAGCGGCGAAGCACCCGCGCTGGCGTCCTATCGCCAAGTCATACAGCCCGGACTCGATGCCAACCAACGTTTGCTGGACGCTCGCGACGGCAATCAGCAAATCGGCGGCGCGTTGGGCAAGGCCGAGCGCTACCTGAACATGGCCAGTCTGGTCGCCGTATTGCTGGCGGGCGTTGCCGTGGCACTGTCGGCCACCCGTTTTGCCAATCGCCGCTTCGATGCCAGCGCGCTGCTGCGCTGCCTGGGGTTGTCCCGGCGCGAAACGCTAATCCTGTTTGCCCTGCAGCTCACCGTGCTCGGGTTGCTGGCCAGTGTGGCAGGCGCGTTGACGGGCTGGCTCGCGCAGCTTGGTTTGTTCGCCTTGCTCCATGATTTATTGCCCGCCGACGTACCGCCGGGCGGCCTGCTACCTGCCCTTGCCGGCATGGGAACCGGGCTGGTGGCGCTGGCAGGTTTCGCCTTGCCGCCGCTGGCCGCGCTGGGACGAGTGCCTCCGCTGCGGGTGTTGCGTCGCGACCTGCTGCCCATCCCCGCCAGCACCTGGAGCATCTATGGCGCGGCCCTGCTCGCGCTTGGGCTGATCATGTGGCGCATGAGCCTTGATCTGGTCCTGACATTTGCCCTGCTGGGTGGCGGTATTCTGGCCGCACTGGGTTTGGGCGGCTTGTTGCTAATGGGCCTGCAAAGTCTGCGCCGTCTATTGGCGGGCGCCTCGTTACCGTGGCGACTCGGGCTGGGACAACTGCTGCGCCACCCGCTGGCGGCCGCCGGTCAAGCCTTGGCGTTCGGGCTGATTCTGCTGTCGATGGCGCTGATTGCCCTGTTACGCGGGGAACTGCTGGACACGTGGCAAAACCAACTCCCCAAAGACGCGCCCAATTACTTTGCGCTTAACATCCTGCCTGCTGACAAAGACGCTTTTGGGGCGCGACTGATGCAACTGCAAGCCAAGGCCGCGCCGCTTTATCCCGTCGTACCGGGTCGCTTGATCAGCATCAATGGTGAAGCCGTGCAGGGCCTCGTAAGCAAGGACTCCAGCGGCGACAAAGCCATTCAACGCGACTTGAGCCTGACCTGGGCGGCCAACCTGCCCGCGGGCAATGAATTGACAGCGGGCCAATGGTGGACCCAACAACCCGGCGACGGCATTCCCGGCGTTTCGGTCGAGGCCAAAGTGGCCCAAAGCCTCAAACTGAAACTGGGTGACCACCTGACCTTCAGCGTCGGCGGTGCCCGGCGTGAAGCACAAGTCACCAGCCTGCGCAGCATCAACTGGGACAATTTCCAACCCAACTTCTTCATGATCTTCCAGCCTGGCACTTTGCAGGACTTGCCGGCCACCTACCTCACCAGTTTCTATCTGGCGCCGGGCCATGACCGGGAAATCATCGAACTGTCCCGCCGTTTCCCGGCGGTGACGATTTTGCCCATTGAAGCCCTGTTGGCCCAACTGCGCAGCATCCTTGCGCAAGTCACCATCGCAGTCGAATACGTGCTGTTGTTTGTGCTGGCAGCCGGTATGGCGGTGCTGTTTTCTGGCTTGCAATCCACCCTGGACGAACGCATCCGCCAGGGCGCTTTGCTCCGTGCACTGGGGGCCCAGCGCACGCTGTTAATCAAGGCGCGCCGGATCGAGTTTGGCCTGCTCGGCGCCACCAGCGGGCTACTCGCCGCCATCGGCGCCGAACTGGTCAGTCTGGTGCTGTACCGCTTTGCGTTCGATCTGCCATGGCACCCGCACCCGTGGCTATTGTTGCTGCCAGTGGCGGGCGCCTTGATGGTGGGTGCCGCAGGTGTCTTCGGTACACGCAAAGCCCTCAATACCAGCCCGCTGACAGTGCTGCGCGAGGGCTGATAGACTCGCGACCTTCTCCCCCAATGGATTGCCCATGAGCCGCTATCGCCCACCACGCCCTGCTGGCACCGCGCTGATCACTCCCGAAGGTGAAGCGCGGATGCGGGCCGAGCTGCACGAGTTGTGGCACGTGCGTCGTCCCCAGGTCACGCAATCTGTCAGCGAGGCCGCAGCGCAGGGCGATCGCTCTGAAAACGCCGAATATACGTACGGCAAAAAGATGCTGCGTGAAATCGACAGCCGTGTGCGATTCCTGACCAAGCGTCTCGAAAGTCTCAAAGTGGTAAGTGACAAGCCCAGCGATCCTAATAAGGTGTATTTCGGTGCTTGGGTCACGATTGAGGATGAAGACGGCAAACACGCGCGCTACCGCATTGTCGGCCCGGATGAACTGGATTTGAAACAGGGGTTGATCAGCATCGACTCACCCCTGGCCCGCGCATTAATCGGCAAGCCGCTGGATGCTCAAGTGCAAGTCCAGACCCCTACCGGCGAACAATGGGTGTGTATCGTGGCGATCGACTACCCCTGATGTAGAGCGCCTGCTAAAGATGTAGCCACATATGTATTAGCCGTTCATCCAATCATTCCAGTTCTATGCTCAGGTTAATCAACCAACGGTCATTCAAGGAGTGAAAGACCATGAGCACGAAGAACAACCGTTACTGGATGAGTGACGTTCCCGGCCTACAGCATTTGCATATTGGCGAACTCATATTGCCAGGCAGCCATGACTCCGGGAGCGACAAGGAAGCGCCCAACTTCCAGTGGCCACAAGCGATTACCCAAGACGTATCCCCCAAGAAACAGCTGGAGCATGGCATCCGGGCACTGGATTTAAGGGTGGCGTTCTACGCCAAGTACCCAGTCGCAGACGCGCGACGCTTTCAGTTATTCCACGGCACATCATCGGGCCGTACAGTCGAGCACGACATCCTGCAGATGCTCAGGCAATTCTACGCAGACAAACAATCGCAAAAAGAAATCGTTGTGCTGGATTTCCACGAGTTCCGGGACTTCACACCCCAAGCCCACGAAGAGCTGCAAGCGCTAATCTCAAAGGTGCTCGGCACATTGATCATCCCGGAAAAATGCGCTCGGTTAACACTTGAGGCGCTATGGAAAGAACACCCGGGCGCAACGGTCGTGGCGGCCTACAATCACGACACTGACTCGCCGCTGCTGTGGCGAGGCGTGGACCAACGCTGGAGCGGTGAAAACCTGATATCCACCCATCACCTCAAACGCTTTATGGACAGCACGCTCGATCGGTATAAAAGCCCTTATAAACTTGTTGCCATCCAGTGCGCCAAGTATGTATTACCGCTGCATGTTCCCGATGATTTCAGTGACAAAGTCAATACCTGGTTCAAATCGGACAATGCAGAAAGTTATATACAACACTTTTTTATCATCAACACCGACTGGGCAACACGCAGCGAACTGGTGAATCATTGCAAACATGCCAATGAAATAAGAGCTCACCAACAGCGCTCATAAGGGTGTGCGCCAAGTAATGCATATAAAGACTTGGCGCAGAGACGCGTTAACGCAACGTAATCAGCCCTTGGCGAGAAACGCGTACCAGGTTGTGGATGACGGCCTCGGCCTGGTGTTGACGGGGTGACTGAATCACGGCCAAGTCAAAGCTGTCATTGGCAAACCGCGCTAAAGCGTCACCCTCTTCCACAAACTGAATCAAAAACGCCGAAGCCCGACCTTTCCTGCGCGGCCAACCGTCCAGATAGCGCAACAGCGTGGGCTGATGTTTGCCACCCAGGAGGATTTTAGGATTACGAAAAGTTTGATTGGCCGTGATCGGCGCGAGACGTACAAGGGGACGTGGCTGACTCATTTATCGGGTTCTCCGCCTCAGGATTCTGCGTGGCAGGTGAGAGGCAACACCGAACCAGCGCTTTAGCGGTATTTCAAGGCCTGTTACCGGCCTCTTGGGTGATCAGTCGAACACCCGGCGCCCCGCAAGTAGCTGTTTAAATCGGCGCAAGAAAACATCCTAGATAAACCCGGTTACAGCTGTCAAGAATCACGTTCCGGGGCGATCAGCGACGCAGAGAATCAAGAACACAGGCAAGCCTGCTCGACGCGTCCTTTTGCACAAGAGCGAGCAGGCTTCATGGCTTACTTGTTGGCAATCGCCTGATCCAGTGACAGCTTGCCAGCACCCTCGATTAAAACGGCCAACGTACCGCCCAGCAAGGCCAGCGCAAACTCATAGCCGTTGTTGGCCATGAACAGACCGTTGCTGATATGCACCGTGAAAATCGCCACCAGTAACGTGAAGGTCAGCCCCAACGCTGCAGGCCGGGCCAACAAACCGATAATTAGCGCCAGACCGCCGAAGAACTCCGTGCCGCCCGAGAGCAGTGCCATCAATGTTCCCGGCGCCAGGCCAATGCTTTCCATCCACTGCGCCGTGCCCGCCAGCCCACCGCCACCAAACCAGCCAAAGAGTTTTTGCGAACCGTGGGCAGCGAAGATGATCCCGACCAGAACGCGCAAAACAGTCAAGCCGTAGCCCGCGTGAGTCCCCAAAACGGTATGGGTGAATTTGTTCATGGTGCAGTCCTTTTGTTAATCAGGTTGGGATGTGCCGCCATACTAATCAGTTTTTAGAATGTTAATAGCCGAATAAATCCAAGATAACTATCAGTTATTTCGATTATTTTCGAAGTGCCAGCTTCGGTTCATCAGGCTCCAATGAGTCGCGCTCCCGATCGAAGGCCAAAAAGTATTTATTCACACTATTAACATAGCTGACCGCCCCCATTCCCACCTGCTCCATGGCAATGCGCTCAACCTGAAAGAACCATTGGTTGGGGTTCAACCCCCGGCGTTTAGCCTCGGCGCGCATGCCTTGCACGCGCTCGGGGCCCATGTTGTAGGCCGCCAGTACAAACGCCATGCGCTCGCGTTCATTCAACTTGGGGCTGGCAAAGAACTTGCGCCGAATCATCGCCAGGTATTTGGCCCCGGCCTGCACATTGTTGTCGACGCTTTGAATGTTGTTGACCCCCACCCGTTGCGCCGCCGAAGGAGTGATTTGCAACAATCCCATGGCCCCGCCAGAGCCTTTGGCATTGGGGTTGAGTGTGGACTCCTTGAACGCCAACGCCGCCAGATTGAGCCAGTCCATGCCCTGTTGCCGGGCATGTTTTTGCAGCACCGGACGCAATTTTTCGAGCTTCTGCCGGTCAGCCCGCGCCAGCGGGTAGTGGACGCGATACAGGCGTCGATAGACGCGCTCAAATGCCACATTCTGATCGTCAGGGACGCTGTAGGTCGTCAAGAAACGGTCGATGCTGGCCCGCAACATCGAAGCATCGCGCCGCACGTACCAGCGCATGGCACCTGGCTCGCTGACCAGTACTTTGCGATCAAAGCGCAGCTTGGGCATCAACGCGGCCCAACGCTCGGCAATCGGCTGCTCGACTAACGTCAAGTGGTAGATCTTGGCTTGCACCATCTCCAGCACATCTTCCACCGCCAGGGTCGGGTCCACCCATTCGATTTTCACGGGCGGCAGTTTGCGCAACGCCAGTTTTTGATTGATCACGTTCACCGCCGCACCCGCGGCGCTGCCCGTCGTCAATGCCACCGTGCGGCCCGACAACTGCTCAAGGCGGGTGAAACGCCGTTCGCCCTTGACGCCCACGAGGATCAGCGCCACGCGATCAATGATCGGCTCGCTCGGGCTCACGGCGTGGGTCGGCTTGACATCCAGCAGCTCGCCGGGCGCCATCAAATCGCCTTCGCCACGCAGCAGCGCGCCGAGCAGTTGATCCTTGGCTTTAGGGATGATTTTGAGGGTGATTTGCTGACCATTGCGCGCATGGCCATTGAGATAACGCTCGAAAGCGCGCAACCGATGGTATTCGACACCAATCGACTGCCCTTGGACTTCGCCCGAGCTGTTGCGGCTTTGATTGACCAGCACGCGCAACACTTGACTGCTGCGAATCTGCGCCAGATCGCGGACCTGACTCGGCTGCCCGGCCTGTAATGGCCCAGGCAGGCGTGCGGTTGCCATAGCAGGCAACAGCATCAGGCACAGCGCAATCCACAGCGTCAGTCTTGTCATCCGTTCTCCGCAAAGAAGACAGCCCTTCAGCGTGCCGGAAAACCCGACAACCGGTCGCCCTTTGGGGCATCAGGTGCGCTGTGAGCGGTGTGCAATTGCGCGGTTACAGCGAACCCTGTACCGGGAATTGCGCAATTGCGGCATTCAAAGACAACCATAACTCTCTGTAGTTCTTGGTTTTTCTTATTAAATCTGCAGCTCTGATATGCTTCGCGGCCTGTGGCCTGAGGTAGCACCATGCAACTCATCGATATCGGCGTCAACCTGACCAACCCCAGCTTCGACGGCAAACATGAGGCCGTTCTGGAGCGTGCCTACGCTGCAGGCGTATGCCAATTGGTGCTCACGGGCACCAGCGTTGACGGCAGCGAACAAGCCTTGCAGCTGTGCCATGAGCAGGATGAAAGTGCCTTGCGGCTGTTTTCGACGGCGGGCATACACCCGCACTCGGCCAGCGACTGGAATGCCGACAGCGCCCGGCGTTTACACGCGTTGCTCAAAGAGCCACGGGTGCTTGCGGTGGGCGAATGCGGTCTGGACTTCAACCGTGATTTTTCGCCACGCCCGCAACAGGAAAAAGTGCTGGAAGAACAGTTGGCGATGGCGGTGGACTTGCAATTGCCGGTGTTTTTGCACGAGCGCGACGCCAATCAGCGTTTGCTGGAGATCCTGCGCGACTACCGCGACCGCCTGCCTGCTGCCGTGGTGCATTGCTTCACCGGCGAACAACGGGCGCTGTTCAGTTACCTGGACCTGGATTTACACATCGGCATCACCGGCTGGATCTGCGACGAACGCCGTGGTACGCATTTGCACCCACTGGTGCGCAACATTCCTCGCGGTCGTCTGATGCTGGAGAGTGACGCGCCGTATTTACTGCCCCGCACGCTGCGCCCTAAACCCAAAAATGGCCGCAACGAACCGGCTTATCTCCCTGAAGTGCTGCGTGAAGTCGCACTGCACCGAGGTGAAACACAAGCCGATCTGGCCGCACACAGCACTGCCTGTGCCCGCACCTTTTTTAGTTTACCGGCCATCCATCACGATTAAGGCGCCGGGGGGACCGTAAGCAAGCTGGCGCCCTTGACCCACATCAACAAGATCGCCATGGTTTGGCGGCACAATGATGGCACCTTGCCAATATTGTTTCCGCCAAATCAGAGAAGACCTTCCATGGGTGCCTGGCTTAGCAACATCTCGCTCAAATACAAGTTCTGGGCCGTCAACGCGGTGGCCTTCGTCACCACGCTGTTGCTGGTCCTCTACGCCGTGCAGCTCGAACAACAGTCGCGCAGCGACGCCGCTCAAGCCAACGCCCATGCGCAGGCACAATTGCTAAGTGCCTGGCCGCGCGGCCAAGCCTTGCCCACTGTCGACTTTTTGCTACCGATAACTCCCGGCCAAGTCCCGACGGTGGACGAACAACCCCTGCCGCAGCTCAGTGATGCCAATGGCTGGGTGTCCATCCACCACCTGCCGTTCTTTGGCGAAAATCCACTGCTGGGCGCCGAGGTCGTCACCCGCCCTGACGGTGAGCGGGTTGCCGTGCTGGCCTACGCGCCAAGCCTGGCGCACGTGTTTGTCGAGCGTCTGGCTAATTACGCCGTCGCGGTGTTCGTGCTGATGTTGGCGATGCTCTGCGCTTCGCAACTATTGATTCAGTTCTTGCTCAGCCAGCTCAATACGCTCAAGGACGTGATGTTGCGCGTCGAAAAAACCGGTGACTTGTCGGCCCGCGTGCCCTTGGCCTGCACCGACGAAGTCGGGCAAATGGCCGGCGCCTTCAATGCCATGCAAGCCGGTTACCAACGTATCGTGCAGACCGTGGCCGACACCGCCGCACAACTGGATGCAGGCGCCGCGCGACTGGCCAGCAGCATGGACGAGGTGCGTCATGGCATGCTCGGCCAGCAAAGCGAAACCGATCAGGCCGCCACCGCCATCAATGAAATGTCAGCCACGGTCTATCACATTGCCCAGCACGCAGGCGCCACCCGTGACCTGTCGCAAACCGCCGACACCCTCGCCGGCAGCGGCCAGCAAGTGGTCAGCCGGGTCCAGGACTCCATCGCCAGCCTGTCCAGCGGCGTGCAGCAAACTGCCGAGATGATTCAGCAACTGGCTCAAGACAGTCAGAAAATTAACAGCGTGGTCAGCGTGATTCACAGCATTGCCGAACAGACCAACCTGCTGGCCCTCAATGCGGCGATTGAGGCTGCCCGGGCAGGCGAGATGGGGCGCGGGTTTGCCGTGGTGGCCGATGAGGTGCGCAACCTTGCCAAGCGTGTACAGGCCTCCACAGACGAAATCACCACCATGGTCTCGGCCTTGCAAGCCGGCACCCGTGATGCCGTGGACTTCATGCAGGAAAGCTCGTTCAAGGCCGACGACTGCGTGCAACAGGCGCAGGAGGCAGGCGAAGCACTGGCGGAAATTACCAGTGCCGTCGCCCAGATGCGCGAGAGCAACACCCAAATTGCAGTGGCCGCCGAACAACAAAGCCAGGTGGCTGAAGAAATGAACCGTGCTGTGGTCAGCATCCGCGACGTGACTGAAAACACCGTGCAACAAACCGTCGACTCGGCCACCACCAGCAATCAACTGGCGACCCTGGCCGGTGAGTTAAACCGGGCCATCGGTCAGTTAAAGCTATAAGGCCAATAGCCATTGTCGATTCGCCGTGCGCCTTGCACGGGCCTATTCTCTGTTCATCCGGTTCAGCCAACGCTGAACCCTTGAACAAGGAGTGCAATCATGGGCAAACGTCATCCCAACCTACCTGCCTGGCAATGGCGCTCGAACCCGCAGAGCCACGCAGGCGCCACGCATCAGGCCATTGACCTGATGGCTGTCGCATTGATGGTTGTGGCCTTTCTGCTTCTGGCCTCAGGCATCTTCAGTGGCAACGCCACCAGTGCTGTGATTGGCCTGGTGACGCTGTTTGCGGCTACCCGCCTGCAACACCAGCGTCGCAAGGCGCAGGACGGGCCACACAGTCAGGCGTTCTGATCAGCCAAACACCGTGACCGTCTGGCGGCTGATCGCAATCAAGTCGCCCTCTGGCGACCACAGATTAGCCGCCACATGGCCATAACCATCCTGCGCATGCTCGATCACAGCCAGGTATTTGCACCACTCAAGGGTGCTGATGTGAACAAGCGGCTGCACAAACTCAATGGTCCAGGTCAAGGTGCTACCGGCTGCCGGCTTGCCCAGCAACGGCAGCAAGGCCGGTGGCCAGGCATCGACCAAGGCCAGTACGTGGGTTTCGGTCAGGGGCTCGTCCTTGACCTCGCCTGCAAACCGCACCCAGCCGCCCATTTCACGCCCGCCTTTACCGGTAAACGGCAAGGCTCCCACCGCCCAACCCATCGACAAATGCCGCATGAATTCCGGTGTAATGCCTTTGATATAGGGCAACAGCGGGCAGCCCTCGACGGGTTTCATGTCCGGCGCGGGCAGGCTTTGCATGTTGACGGTCGACTCGCGTGACGCGCCGAAGCTGCCCTGCACGAGGGTCACCACCTGGCCCTGTTGCAGCACCCTGCCCAGCACCTGAGTGACGGCTTTGCCTTCACGCAGCACGTCGACTTCAAAGCTGACTAGGTCATCCGGCGCCACAGGTCCTACGAAGGTTACGGACAGCGAGCGCAAGGCACGCTGCGCAGGCACCTGCGCGCGCATGGCTTCATATTGCAAGGCCACCATCAAGCCACCAAACGTTGCGCGCCCCTGCCCCCAGTCAGCCGGGATGGTGACGGACGACGGATTATCACGGACCGCCGCAACCAATTCAGAAAACTGCATGAACACCTCGAAACCGATGATTAGGGGCGAATACTACGCACCCGACGGGCACGGCACAGCGCTTGATTCGGCCAAATCATGAGTGAAAACAGGCTGCACTCAATTTGATCAACGCCCGGTCGGCGTCCTTTTCACCACGGGCCAGGGTCTCACGCCATGCCTGGACACAGGGCTGCAGGTCCGGCTGCTGCTCGGCTTGCAGCAACCACTGCCAGGCATCGTGCCAGTCGCCCAAGGCTTTTTGCGCCACTTTGAGCCGTGCCAGTACCCTCGGCGGCAAGCAATCAAGTTCGGGATAGGCTTCGGCGGCGTAGCGCACGCGCTTGATCAAAAGGCGTACACGGTGCCGGTCATGGCCGGGATCATTCAGCGCTTTTTCGAGGGTCTGCCATTGTTTTTCAAGCACCCTTTCGATGCGTTGACGCAAACCGCGCATTAGCCCTTCGCGCTGTGCGGCCCGCAGAAAGCGCGGGAAGACGTCGAGGATCATCAGCAGTTGCGCCAATTGCGCGCTTTCGGCAACAGCGCCATAACTGCCCGCCAGCTGTGACAGCCGACGCTCGGCCAACTGCACATACCCCTGTTGGCGCAGGTACGCCGCCAGGACTTCCAGATCGCGTAATGGCGTCGTCAGGGCGCCCACTTGCGACGCCGCCATTTCCAGCTGGACCACGCCCGGCAAGCCGCGCAAGGGCCTGAGCAAACTGCGCAGGCGGCGCACCGTAGTGCGCAAGTCGTGCAACGCCTCAGGGTCGGTTTCGGCCTGCAAGCGCGCCTGACAGGCCAGTAACCTGACCTCCAGACGCACAACGTTCGCCACAATCCTGTCAACCCAATCAGACATCCTTCCCCTCCCCGTCCCGCACCGGCTTAACGACCTGCGCGCGACTCACGAATATAGAAACGCGCTTTCTCGGCTTTTTTCGCGCAGCCTTCAAACGCTTCGAACTGCTGTTGCGTTTTAGCCCCGGTCAGCAATGACAGGGCCTTGGAGTAACTGACAGTGCCTGCAAACCCTTCGGCCTTGGCCAGGTCCAGCTCGTGCCAGGCCGCATCCAGCTGCGTCGCGCAACTGTCACGGTAGGCCGTTTTGCCCGCACAACCGGCCAGCATCAACGCCATCAACGGCACACAGATCAGCGCTTTCATGGACATATCCTCGAACAAATAATGTTAATCAGAGGCTAAGACGCAAAAGCATGCAGAAAGTGCCCTGCCCCAGCGTGCCTTCTTTGCAAGACTAGCTTGCCCATTCAGGAAAAGGCATTGCATTGTTAGCACCTTACTCGCCAAGGATTGATTCATGAAAAAGCGCGTTGCGTTGGTGTTGGGCTCGGGTGGCGCCCGCGGGTATGCCCACATTGGTGTCATTGAAGAACTCGAACGCCGTGGCTACGACATCGCCTGTATTGCCGGGTGCTCGATGGGCGCCGTGGTAGGCGGCATTTACGCGGCCGGTAAGCTTGATCTGTACCGCGACTGGATTCAAAGCCTGGATTATCTCGATGTGTTGCGGCTGGTTGACGTGAGCTTTCGCCTGGGCGCCATTCGCGGCGAAAAAGTGTTCGGCCAAATCCGCAACATCGTCGGTGAAATCAACATCGAAGACTTGCGCATCCCTTACACCGCAGTGGCCACGGACCTGACCCACCAACAGGAAATCTGGTTTCAGGAAGGCTGCCTGCATCAGGCAATGCGGGCGTCAGCGGCGATCCCCAGCCTGTTTACCCCGGTGATGCAAGGCAATCGCATGCTGGTAGACGGCGGCCTGCTCAACCCGCTGCCCATCGTCCCGGTGGTCTCCAGCCATTGCGACCTGATCATCGCCGTCAACCTGAACTCCACCAGCCAAAACTGCTACCAGTTGCCCGTCATTCAACGTGCCCCGGCGTTTAAAAGCCGTTTCGACAACCTGATGAACTCCCTCGGCTCACACATGCCGTTTCGTACTAAACATGCAAACGACCTGCTGGAGCTGGAGCAAGAGCTGCTCAAGCCTGCCCCGGATGCCGCGCTCAATCCCTGGATCGAATCGTCCCGGCCCGACGGTCAGCAACCGGCCGCCGCGCCGACCCACGAAGGCGCGCCCAAGTCAGCCTCGGGCTCGTTCATCATCGACAACGTCGGCCCGGCGTCGCTGCTGGATTTGATCAACCAGAGTTTCGAAGTCATGCAGACCTCACTGGCGCAATACAAAATCGCCGGTTACCCGCCCGACATCCTGATTAACGTGCCCAAGCGGGTGTGCCGTTTTTTCGAGTTTTACAAAGCGCCCGAACTGATCGCTTTAGGCCGCGAAATTGCCAGCGACACACTGGACCGCTACGAGCGTGAAGCCCACTAAGCGTCCAGTAAACGATAGCCCACGCCCGGTTCGGTCACGATAAAGCGCGGGCAGGTCGGGTCATCTGCCAGCTTTTGTCGCAGATGACCGACCACGATGCGCAGGTAATGGCTGTTCTCCACATGGGTCGGCCCCCAAATATCCTTAAGCAATTGTTGCTGGGTAATGACCCGCCCCGAATGGCGCGCCAACTGCGCCAGCACCGCATATTCCTTGCGCGTCAGGGCGACTTCGGCACCCTCGAGCAGCACACGGCGATACGCCAGATCCACGGTCAGTGGCCCGACCTCGACCGCCGATTGTTGCAATTCACCCACGGGGATCTGGCGCAATAACGCACGGATGCGCGCCAAAAACTCCTGAATCCCGAACGGTTTGGTCACGTAATCATTGGCGCCGCCATCCAGCGCCTGGACCTTTTGGGCTTCGCTGGCCCGCACCGACAGCACCAGTACCGGCACGCCCGACCATTCGCGAAATTCGCGCAGCACCTGCTGGCCGTCCATGTCCGGCAAACCGAGATCCAGCACCAGGACATCCGGTTTTTGCAGCGCGGCCAGGCTCAAGCCTTCGGCACCCGTGGCCGCTTCCAGCACCTGGTACCCCTGAGACACCAGGCTGATACGCAAAAACTTGCGGATCTGCGGTTCGTCATCAATGACCAGAACAGTTGTGGGTTGGCTCATGGCGTGGGTTCACCGTGCGAAGAGGCGCGAAGAATATCAGGGTTCACGGGGCGGCTCTTCCCCTTCAGGCTGAGGCTGTTCAGGCAGCGGCAAATGCAGGGTGATGCAGGTGCCGCGCCCCTCGATGCCCTCGCCCACACTGATGCGCCCGCCGTGGGCGCCGACCATGCCCTGACAGATCGCCAGCCCCAACCCCGTGCCTTGCCCGCCCCGGTCGCCGCGGGCTGCGGTGTAAAACATGTCGAAAATCTTCGCCCGGTCTTCTTCCGGGATACCGGGGCCCTGATCGCTCACGGCAAACCACAGTTCCTGTTGATTGGCCCCCGCCACCAGTTGCAGTACGCCCTGAGGCGGCGAGAAGCGCGCGGCGTTTTCCAGCACATTGATCAGCGCCTGCTCGATCAACGCCGCGTGGATATGTAACAGCGGCAACTGCGGCGCCACATCGACCTGTACCTGTAATGGCGCGAGCACAGCCCGCAGCCGATTCAACGCACTGCCGACAATGTCGGCCGGTGACACCCAGTCGCGGGCCAGCTTCAAGGCGCCGTGGCCCAGGCGGGTCATGTCCAGCAGGTTCTGGATGTAACGATCCAGACGCTCGGCCTCGTCACGGGTGCCCTCCAGCAACTCGCGGCGGTCGTCCAGCGGGATCGCCTCGCCCAGCGCGAGCAACGTATCAATGCTGCCGCGCATGGTGGTCAAGGGCGTGCGCAGGTCGTGGGACACGGAGGCCAGCAAGGCGCTGCGCAATTGTTCGGTTTCACCATGCAAGCGTGCGGCTTCAAGGTCTTGGGCCAGTTGCGCGCGGGCCAGCGCTTGCGCCAAAGGCTGGCTGAGGGCCATCAGCAAGCGCCGCCGCTGACCACTCAAGGCTTGGCCTTCTTTCGGGCTCACGCCCAGCAAGGCCAATGGGCCGTCGTCCACGGTCAGCGGCCACCACCACCAACGGCCCATCGGCAATGTGCCCGTGCCTTTGCCCGCCGGTTGCTCGTGGCTCCAGGCCCAATCGGCGGCGGCGCGCTCGGCTTCGTTAAATTGCAAAGGCCCGCCGGTTTCCACCGTCCAGCCGCCGCTGCCATCGCGATTGAGCAGGCACAGGTTGAGCTCTTTCCAGCCGCTCAGGTGCTGGGCGGCGGCATTAACCACCGCTTTACGGTCAGTGGCGGCCGTCAATTTGCGTGACAGGTCCAGCAGTTCGCTGGTTTCTTGCTGGGTCTCGCGCAACGCTTGCAACTGACGGCGCTGACGGGCCGCGAGGTTGCCGGTCAGGGCAGCCATCAACAGGAAAAATACCAGCGTCAGGACGTCTTCTTCGCGCTGGATACTGAACGAGAAATTCGGCGGAATGAACAAAAAGTCATAGGCCAAAAAGGACATCGCCGCACACGCCAGCGCAGGCCCCAGGCTGCTGCGCACCGCGACCAGCAGCACGGCCGCCAGAAACACCATCGAAATATTGGGCAGCGCCAGCACACTGGACACTCCCCAGGCCAACGCACTGGCCAGTACAGTCGCCAACAGCGCCAGACCGTAGTCGAACCACACCAGCGACCCCACGTGCCGGCGCGGCCTGGCATCCGGCGCCTGCTCGTTGTCGAGCACGTTGATTTCCAGCCCGTGGGCATCGCACAACAATCGCGAGGCCAGCCCGCCGCCGAAGACTTTCCTGCGCCAACTGGGCCGCGACTGGCCCACCAGCAGCAAACTGGCGCGGCGCTCTGCGGCGTGCTGAATCAGGGTTTTCGCCACTTCTGCGGCACGCAGCAACACCACTTCGCCCCCCAGACGTTCGGCCAATTGCTGCGCACTTTGCAGGCGCAAACGCGCCTGCTCGTCACGTGCACGCCCGTTGTCGACATGCACCAGACTCCACGGCAAATGTCGCCGCTCGGCCACCCGGCTGGCGTGACGCACCAGCCGCTCTGCCTGAGCATCCCCATCAATGCCCACCAGCAGGCGCCCGCGCAACGCCGGGGCAGCCTGACCGAGCTGACGATACCCTTTGTCCAGTTCATCATCGACGTACACCGCCGCGGTCTGCATCGCCAATTCGCGCAGGGCATTGAGGTTGGTCTGGGTGAAGAAGGCATCGATGGCCGCGCGGGCCTGCTCGGGCACATACACCTTGCCATCGCGCAGCCGCTCCAACAGTTCGCGGGGCGGCAGGTCGATCAGCAACAGTTCGTAGGCCTCCTGCACGATCCAGTCCGGCAGGGTTTCGCGCACGTGCACGCCGGTGATGCCGCGCACTTGATCGTTGAGGCTTTCCAGATGCTGGACGTTGACTGTGGTGTAGACATCAATCCCGGCGGCCAGCAACTCCTGCACGTCTTGCCAGCGCTTGGCATGACGACTACCGGGCGCGTTGCTGTGGGCCAACTCGTCCACCAGTGCCAGCGCGGGCCGGGCCTCCAGCAGGCCATCCAGGTCCATCTCTTCAAGCTGCACGCCCCGGTACTGCGAGCGCACCAGCGGCTGTTGCGCCAGGCCGTTGAGCAGCGCCTGGGTTTCGGCGCGGCCATGGGTTTCCACCACCCCGACCAGCACCCTGACGCCTTGGCGCACGTGAGTGTGTGCCGCCTGAAGCATGGCGTAGGTCTTGCCCACACCCGGGGCCGCGCCCAGAAACACCTTAAGCCGGCCACGGCCGGCCCGAGGCAAATCAGCTAACAACGCATCGGCGCGACCGGAATCTGTCATGTCTTTACCTATTCAAATGGAGAGCAACGCAGCCGTTGCCGCAACAGGCGGCAGCGACTGCGGGGGCAGGTGACTCAGGGTTTGAGCTGCGCCAGTGCCCGGTTCAGGTTCAGCACGTTCACCACCGGCGGCCCTACCCACGGCTGCTCGATATGTGCCTCGAGCAGTTGCTCCACCGTTTGCACCGGCAGGCCACGGGCCGCGGCCACACGTGGCAGTTGATAGCGTATTGCCTCAGGTGGCAAGTGCGGATCCAGCCCGCTGGCCGACGTGGTGAGCATCGCCAGCGGCACTGGCCCCTGTTCGGGCACGGCCCATTCGGCGGCACTGTCCTTGACCCGCGCCGCCAGCGCCGGGTTGCTCGGCGCCAGGTTGCTGGCCGCGCTCGACACCGTGGCATACGCCCCGGCCGAGGGACGTGAATGAAACCATTGTTCGCCGGTGAAGGCTTGGGCGATCAACTGCGAACCGCGCACGCTGCCATCCGCATCGCGCACCAGACTGCCATTGGCCTGGTCGGGAAATGCCAGTTGCGCAATCCCGGTCACGGTCAGCGGGTAAATCACCCCGGTAATCGCCGTCAACAACACCATCAGGCTCAGGGCTGGACGTAAAAGAGTAGCCATGTTGCGTTCCTCCTCGGGTTAAACCAGGTGCAGCGCCGTGAGCAGCATGTCGATCAGCTTGATGCCCACAAACGGCACCACCAGCCCTCCAAGACCGTAAATCAGCAGGTTGCGACGCAGCAGTTGCGCAGCGCTCGCCGCCTGCACCCGCACGCCGCGCAAGGCCAACGGGATCAGCACCACGATAATCAGCGCGTTAAACACGATCGCTGAAAGAATGGCGCTCTGCGGGCTATTGAGGTGCATCACGTTGAGCACGCCCAGTTGCGGGTAGATCGTGGCAAACAGCGCAGGCAAGATGGCGAAATACTTGGCCACGTCGTTGGCAATTGAGAACGTGGTCAGCGCGCCCCGGGTCACCAGCAGCTCTTTACCGATCTGCACCACATCCAGCAACTTGGTGGGGTCGCTGTCGAGGTCGACCATGTTGGCGGCTTCGCGGGCCGCCTGGGTGCCGTCGTTCATCGCCATGCCCACGTCGGCCTGCGCCAGCGCTGGCGCATCGTTGGCGCCGTCGCCGCACATCGCCACCAGACGGCCGTCGTTCTGTTCCTGGCGGATGCGCGCCAGCTTTTTTTCCGGTGTGGCTTCTGCCAACACATCATCGACCCCCGCCTCGGCCGCGATTGCTGCGGCGGTCAGCGGGTTGTCACCGGTCACCATGACCGTGCGAATCCCCAGTTTGCGCAGTTCGGCAAACCGCTCGCGGATGCCCGGCTTGACCACGTCCTTGAGGTGAATCACGCCCAGCAGCTTGCCTTGCACGCACACCAGCAACGGGGTGCCGCCGCTTTGGGCAATTTTGTCGATTTCACGGGACAAGGCCGGTGCGACGTCGTCACGTTTGAGGCCGACAAAGGCCAGTACCGAATCCACGGCGCCCTTGCGGTACACGCGCATGTTGTAATCGACACCTGACAGCCGCGTTTCAGCCGTAAACGGCACCGCTGTGATGTCATGCGCCTCGGGCTCGGGCAGTGCGTGCAGCCCACGGATGAACTCGACAATCGACTTGCCCTCGGCCGTGTCGTCGGCCAGCGACGCCAACAGCGCGCCCTGCGCCACCTCCATCGCAGTCACGCCGGGCGCCGCGTACAGCGCGGTGCAGCGACGGTTACCAAAGGTGATGGTGCCGGTCTTATCCAGCATCAGCACATGCACGTCACCCGCGGCTTCCACCGCGCGGCCTGACTTGGCAATCACATTCAGGCGTACCAGCCGGTCCATGCCGGCAATGCCGATGGCCGACAGCAAGCCGCCGATGGTGGTCGGGATCAATGTCACCAACAGCGCGACCAGAAACACCAACGGCAGGCTGCCCCCCGCAAAATAGGCGAAAGGTTGCAAGGTCACGACCACGATCAAAAAAATCAGGGTCAGGCCGATCAGCAGAATATCCAGCGCCACTTCGTTGGGGGTTTTCTGGCGTTTGGCGCCTTCGACCAGCGCGATCATGCGGTCGAGCGTCGACTCCCCGGGGTTGGCGCTGATCTGCACCAACAGCCAGTCCGACACCAGCCGCGTGTTGCCCGTGACGGCCGAACGGTCACCGCCCGACTCGCGGATCACCGGAGCGGACTCGCCGGTAATCGCTGCTTCGTTGACCGCAGCAATGCCTTCAATCACTTCGCCGTCACCGGGGATCATCTCCCCGGCTTCAACACGCACCACATCGCCTTTGCGCAAGCGCGTGGCCGGGACCACTTCAAAGCTGCCGTTGGCGGTGCGACGGCGCGCACTCAAACCCACACTGCCCGCCTTCAGGCTGTCGGCCCGTGCCTTGCCCCGGCCCTCGGCCAGGGCTTCGGCGAAGTTGGCAAACAGCACGGTAAACCACAGCCACAGTGCGATTTGCAGCGCCACGCCGGTGGACACCACAGGGTCGGGCAGCACGCACAAAATCGTGGTGAAGATCGCCGTCAATTCCACCACCAGCATCACGGGCGAGCGCTTGAGCTGACGCGGGTCAAGTTTGACGAACGCTTGCAACAACGCCGGACGCCACAGGTCGGCAAACGCGGTTTTCGGTGACGCGGGCGCCTGAGTGGCAGGCGCAGGCGTCAGGGTTTTAACAGGAGCTGGCATGCTCATCATCGTGTCCTCAGAAGCCCGGAATCAGTTGTTCAGCGATAGGGCCAAGGGCCAGTGTCGGCAAGAAGGTCAAACCGCCCACCAGCACGATGGTCATGGTCAACAGCACCACAAACAGCGGGCCGTGGGTGGGGAAGCTGTCCTGCCCTACGGGTGCGGTTTTCTTCATCGCCAAACTCCCGGCCAGTGCCAGTACCGGCAGGATGTAGCCGAAACGGCCGATCAACATCCCCAGCCCCAGCATCAGGTTGTAAAACGGCGTGTTGGCATTTAGGCCGGCAAACGCAGAACCGTTGTTGGCACTGGCCGAGGTAAAGGCATACAGCACTTGACTGAAACCATGGGCACCCGGGTTGCTCACCGACGCAACGGCACTCGGCACACTGGTCGCCAACGCACTGAGCACCAGCACGCCCACCGGCATCACCAGCAGCGTGACCACCAGCAGTTGCACCTCTTTGGCTTGCAGTTTTTTGCCCAAGTACTCGGGGGTACGGCCAATCATCAAACCGGCCAGGAACACGGCAATCAGCACGTTGAGCAACATGCCGTAGAGACCGGCGCCTACCCCGCCGAAGATCACTTCACCCACCATCATGTTGGCCAGCGCCACCATCCCGCTCAGGGGGTTGAGGCTGTCATGCATGCCATTAACCGAACCGTTTGACGCAGCGGTGGTAGTCTCGGTCCACAGCACCGTAGCGGTGGTGCCAAAACGCACTTCCTTGCCTTCCAGCGGGGCGCTGTGTTCAACCAACGGGCTGTTGAGCGCAGGGTTGGGTTGAGACTCTGCATACAACGCCGTGCCGCCGCCGACCAGGAACAACGCCAGCATGCAGGCGATGATGGCCCGGCTTTGGCGCAGGTCCTTGACGTAATGGCCAAACATAAACACCAGCGCCACGGGAATCAGGATGATTGACGCCACTTCAAACAGGTTGCTCCAGGCTGTCGGGTTCTCGAACGGGTGCGCCGAGTTGACCCCAAAAAAGCCACCGCCATTGGTGCCCAGTTGCTTGATCGCAATTTGACTCGCCGCCGGGCCGAGCGGGATGACCTGATCCACACCCTGCACCGTCACCGCACTGACATAGTGCGCGAAGGTTTGCGGCACGCCCTGCCACACCAGCAGCAACGCCAGCACCAGGCACAACGGCAGCAAGCCGTAGAGCGTGGCGCGGGTCATGTCGACCCAGAAATTGCCCAGCGTACGGGCCGACCGACGGCTAATACCACGGCACAAGGCAACCAATACCGCCAGGCCGGTGGCCGCACTGACGAAGTTCTGCACAGTCAGGCCAGCCATCTGGCTGAAGTAACTGAGTGTCGCTTCGCCGCTGTAGCTCTGCCAGTTGGTGTTGGTGACAAAACTCACGGCGGTGTTGAACGCCTGCGTCCACTCCTGCCCCGGCAACTGCTGCGGGTTGAGCGGCAAATACTGCTGCAACAGCAAAATCGCGAACAGCAACACAAAGCCTGCGAGGTTGAACGCCAGCAACGCCAGCGTGTACTTCTGCCAGCTTTGCTCATCGCCCGGATCGACCCCGGCCACCCGGTAACAGACCTTCTCGACCGGCCCGAACACTGGCGTCAACCACGTGCGCTGACCTTCCATGACCTTGTAATAAAAACGTCCCAGCCAGGGCGCAGGCAGCAACACCAACGCGAAAAAGGCCAGCAACAGCCCATAGTCATAACTGTGCATACCCGCTCCTAATTCCGATCAGCGCGCAACAGCGCCACCAGCAGATAAACGAACAGCCCCACTGCCAACAGCAGCGACACCCCATCCAGAATGCCCATCGACGTGCTCCCCAAAGCGGCGATTGCCGCGTGTGGGGAAAGTGTGGGGTTCAGGGGTGTAAAGGATCGAGATCGAGGGGGATGCGGGGGCGTAAAGAAGGTGTAAAAGATCGCGTCAATGTCAGCTTCAATAAAAGTCTGGTGTTCTATACGAGGGCTGGAGTCGGCTGAATGACGTCGCCCTGCAGGGATGAACGTATCGCTAATGTTGCAAGCCTCTCAGGGTCAGTACGACGTGTTTTCGAGCGACGGTTAGACAAGGCGAAAACAGGCGAGGACACGAAGTTTACGGGCTGTAAATGAGCATTCCAAGCCTGTTTTCAACACCGCATAATCGAGCGCAGATACATTTCATACAGAGCCTAATCAAGACGCGACAGCCGAATAGACCTATTCACCGATTCGATAATTTCGACGTAGCGGGACAGCGGTAAGGGCACCGCCATAATGCCATACACCGTAATAACCCCTGGTATTTCAAAGACGCCGGATATAACAGCCAAACTACCCACAGGAATAGTATCAGGCTCAGTATAAACGCCAGTACATTCATCAATATCCCCCACACCCGCCAACAGTGACCATTTAACAGATTCAACGGGGCCTTCGTTACCCAAGAGGAGAAACGTTACACACCCCTGCGCAGGATCACTGGATTCATCTATGACAACAGGCAAGGACGCGAGTCCAGTTTTCACGAGAATGCTATAAATGTAGACGGCCGATACAGAGTCCCTCAATTCAATAATGTCCACTGGGTAAGCAACTTCAGGATCAATATGAGTGCCAGCCCTATATAAACGGTGATTGATTTCACCCTCGACTTCTTCCAGTGTGGACCCCCAAGACGACGTCACAACTCGGAACGAAAGCATTTCATCACGTAGCGTTACCCCCTGAATTAGCTTTGTGTTGCCGGGCTCACACGTAAAATAAATATCGTCGGTCTGGATAGACGTGTGCATGACCGAAACCAACGTCGAATTTATGACAGGAACACCCTTCAGCGTGCCCTGAACGGTGACCATGACAGTCAGGGAATCTTTTTTAAGTTGTGTGTGAGCAGGCGCATGGTACAGACCCTCAAGGATTTCACCGATCTCACCCGTTTCACCGTCCACATCTCGTACCGTCCAGACAGGATTGGTCAATGGGGGCGTAACCGAAAACTGTAACTGACTCCCTGCTTCAATGGTCGTGTTCAAGGGGGCTATTGCGACCGTTGTTTTAAGGGGGGTGATATCACCGAAAAGAACAAGGTCCCCTGGCAAAAATGCCTGAGTCACCTGCATTGCATTTTGCCCAGGAAATAACAAATTTCGAATAAAGAACGTATCTATCGATGGGATTTTGAAACCAGAAATAACATTATCCAGTAGCCCTTTCAGAACCCTGATAATTATTTTTTTGTTCTCCTCCTTTCCATTGTAGTTCCAATAATCGCCCCCATCACTTAGAAAATTTACCGCGACATTGCTCTCCTCAACGTTGGCTCTGCTAAAACTGACCACGCCACTCAACTCATCAAGCTGAATTTCAGACCTCAACACAACGCTGTAATTATAGTCAAAGTTGATAGCCTTTCCCTTATCGGGATTCCCATGATGGATCACATACTGGTGTATACCGCTGGTGCTCCACGTCACACGCAAGCGTGTTCCCTTACTGTCCACACTTACGCGCAGCCTATTGAGATCATCGTGCGCGAGCGAATATTCCAAGCCCTGGAGACGTATGCGAGCCGCCATCAGTGCAGGGTTCCCTTGATGGTCCTGGCCTGTGAAGAGAAACGGAGCTTCCACAGGATTAGCTACACCTGCACCCGCCTCTGCCTTTAACGTATTGGCGACATCACTGCCGATAGCGTCAGGGGCCAACACCAGTCCCAGACCAATCGCGCGCTCCAGTTCAGGCTTGATGAGTTTCTGCATAAAAAGTTTACTCGACAGCAGCAGAGTGGCGGTATATTGAACGCACTTGTTGCCGCTCGGAATCAAGTAGATACTCGAGTCACTTGGATACGCAGTACCATTTACCCCGTCTTTCAACGTTATGAACAACATGACCGCGCCGTCACCGTACTCGAGCGAATATTTCAATGCATCAGGTACTGATGCGCGCGTTTTGATCTCGAAACTGACAGGCGTCAAAACACCATTAAAATCCCCGATCAAATTGCCCAAGGGAAAGCGCTTTTGCTCGGTGCTCAGGCTTCCAACGTACGCTTTGAACATCATTCCGATTTCACGTTGAGCCAGCGCACCCACCACAAAGTTCGCGTTGAAGTTATCAGCATATTGCAGATCAATCACAACTTCCCCTGCCTCACCTACCTCACCCTTGGTAATGAGTTGGTCCATCCATAACTGTGGCCCACCAACCGGCAAAATAGTGCTAATTCGCGAAACATAGCGAATGCCGCCCGCCAGGGTTTGAGTAGTGACAATCATGCCCCCGATCATGTCCAGGGTAAGGCGAACTCGGGGTGGATCCTCGGGCTTTGATATTTCAAAGGACAGTTTGGGGGCACTGAACTTTAAATTATAAAGATGCTCAACATAACCTTGATCCCCCATGGCATATCCATCGATGCCGGTTCAATAATGCCAGCCCCCGTATTATAGCGTTCAACATACAACTGATAGAGCAGTTCGTTTGTCTTGCGCTGGTCATACAACACCAATGCGTCCCAACCACTCGAACAGGACTTGCCTTGCATGGCTACTATGAGCTCCGCCAATGGCAACTTACTCATCGTGCAATCCCCAATCTCATTAACTGCGTGAAAGCAATGACCGTACGAAGTCCTTCAACGTCTTGACACCGTCACCCGCCGCACACGCTGTAACATGCACATCACCACAACTGCCTGAGTAAAACCGTATAAAACCAATGACTCAGCGACAGTAACATCAGTGATAAAAACCCTGTATTGACCCGCCGGTAGGGAAGGCCGATCGAAGAGCACTAACATGACTATTGAGTGGTTTACGCTATTCAAGGAGTTTCCCGGCCTGACGACCGAGAGGTGTATTGGACCGAGTGAATCTACTGACGGGGTAATATGTTGCGCATGCTAACGCTCTCTCGGCTCTGTACGACATGTATCTGCGCTCGATTAAGCGACATTGAAAACAGGCTTGGATGCTCATTGACAGCCCGTAAACTCCGCTTCCTCGCCTGTTTTCGCCTTGCCTAACCGTCGCTCGAACAAATGCCGTAAGACCCTAAGTACGCACTGCCTCGACTGAAGAAACCCATCGCCTTGCAGCCACGAACTTACGTCGAATATTCTAGGCATTTAAACTAGGAATCGACCGCCGAACAGACGTATTCACTGAATCAATAATGTCAACATACTTGGACAGCGGTAAGGGCACCGCCGTCGTTCCAGACAATACAAGCCCTTCAATTTTAAAAACGCCGGCTATCACTGCAAAACTGCCCACAGGAATAGTGGCGGGCTCAGTGTAGACGCCAGTCGCTTCATCAATCTCGCCCTCGCCCGTCAATAGAGTCCACTTAACATTTTCCATAGGTCCTTCATTCCCAAACAGGTTAAATTTCACATACCCCTGCTCAGGATTACTTGATCCATCTATAATAACAGCTAATGGAATGATACCCGCCTTCATGATAACGATATGAATATAAGCTTTTGTGCTACCCGAACTCACCTCAATCACATCTACCGGGTAAGGAACGTCAGGATCCATCTTAGTACCGGCATAATAGGTACGTTGATTGGGCTCATCGGGGACCTGCTCCAGCGTGGACCCCCACGCTGAATTCACAATAGTAAATTCAAGGACATCATTATTGAGCGATGAAGCCTGAAGAATCTTTGATTCTCCAGTATCACAGGTTAAATACATATCCCTGACCTGAATAGCACTGTGCATGACCGAAACCAATGTTGAATTTTTAACAGAAACCCCACCCAGCTGGCCCTCGACCGTCACCATGACAGTAAGGGACCCGTTGTTAAGTTCGGCATATGCAGGGGCCTGATACAGCCCTGAAACGATAGTACCGACTTCATCAGCTTCATCGTCCACATCTCGCACGGTCCAGATAGGGTTGTCTAAAGCAGGCGTCACCGAAAACTGTACCGTAGTGCCTGCTTCAATGATCGCGTTCAAGGGGGCAATCGCGACAGTTGTTCTAAGGGGGTCGATATGACTGAAAAGCGCAAGGTCACCCGGCAAAAAAGCCTGGGTCAACTGCATAGCATTCTGTTTAGGAAACAACAAATTCCGAATGAAGAACGTATCTATCGATGGGATTTTAAAATCAGGAATAACACTATTAAGCACCGTTTGCACACACCTGTGTATTGTTTTTTCATTCTCCTCCTTTCCGTTATTATTCCAATAATCTCCCCCATCACTTAGAAGATTTACCGCGATATTGCTCTCCTCAACGTTGGCTCTGCTAAAACTGACCACGCCAGTCAACTCATCAAGCTGAATTTCAGACCTGAATTCAACGCTGTAATTATAGTCAAAGTCGATAGCCTTTCCCTTGTCGGGATTCCCATGATGGATCACATAATGGTGTACACCGCTGGCGCCCCACGTCCCCCGCAAGTGTGTTCCGTCACTGGCCACACTTATGCGCAGCCGACTTAAATCATTCTGCGCGAACGTATACGGTAAGTCCTGCAGACGCATATTAGCCGACAATTGTGCAGGGTTCCCTTGACTGTCCTGGCCTGTATAGAGAAACTGAGCCTCCACAGGCTCATCTACACCTGCACCCGCCTCTGCCTTTAACGTATTGGCGACATCACTGCCCACAGTGTCAGGCGCCAACACCAGTCCTCGGCCAATCGCGCGCTCCAGTTCGGGCTTGATGATTTTCTACATAAAGACTTTACTCGACAGCAGCATAGTGCCGGTATACTGAACGCCCTCGCCGTCACTCGGAATCAAGTAGGTACTCGATTCACTTGGATACGTAGTACCATTTACCCCATCTTTCAACGTTATGAGCAGCATGACCGCGCCGTCACCGTATTCGAGAGAATACTTCAATGCATCAGGTACTGATGCACGCGTTTTAATCTCGAAACTGACAGGCGTTAAAATACCATTCAAATCCCCGGTCAAATTACCCAAGGGAAAGCGCTTTTGCTCGTCGCTCAGGTTTTCAAAGTATTCTTTGAACATCATTCCAATAGCACCTTGCGCCAGCGCACCCACCACAAAGTTCGCGTAGAAGTTATCAGTATTTTGCAGATCAATCATAACCTCCCCGCCCTCACCTACCGCCCCCTTGGTAATGAGTTGGTCCATCCATAACTGTGGCCCACCAACCGGTAAGATGGTGTTAATTCGCGAAACATACCGAATGCCGCCCGACCGTTTGTTCGTACTGACAATCATACCCCCGATCATGTCCAGGGTAAGACGGGCGCGTGGCGAATCTTCGGGTTTGGATATTTCAAAAGACAGTTTGGGGGCACTGAATTTTAAATTATAAAGATGCTCAACGTAACCTTGATCTCCCCAGGGCATGTCCATCGACGCCGGCTCAATAATGCCAACCTCTGAATTATAGCGCTCAACATACAACTGATAGAGGAGTTCATTTGTCTTGCGCTGGTCATACAACACCATTGCATCCCAACCGCTCGTACTGGACTTACCTTTCAAAGCGTCTACGAGGTCAGTCAACTCTAATTTACTCATCACTGCACCCTCTAATTTTATTTACCACGTGAACACAAGGACTTAACGACCCCACCCACATCCTGCATATTCACTAACGCCTCGCACCCAACGACATAAACGTCCAGACGTCTGCCCTATGAGAAAAATTACGCGCCGCTAAAGGCCGGACAACTGTAAAGAAACGCAATGAAAAACCGGCGAGTCAACCCGTCGCTTAACAATAAGCGAGGGATGAAATTCAATAGACCACGGGCTCATTTGTTCCGCGCTATGACAGCCACATCTAATGCCCGAAGTGTTAGTGAGCGCGTCAATGGGTAACTTAAATCCGTAAATGATTAGCCGATGACTACGTTCTACACGCACGCAATGGCTTAAGGTACTAGGAGAAGTGATAGGGTCTATACGAAACAGGACGGTCGTGGCGCCCCAAGAGCGGTCAGTTTTCGGACAGTTGGCTGCGCAACGGACAACTCATGCACGCTGTAAGAAGGGTTGTCTCGGTTCACCAGCCTCACTCCAGCAGCCGGGTATCCAGCACCTCGGATGCGCCGCCCAGCACGCTTTCGCTCAGCTGGATAAACGACGGGGTGTTGACCTTGTCCATGCGCATCAACGCTTGGCTCACATCGTCCAGCGAACGCTTGCTATGGGTTTGCAGACGGATTTCGCGGTCCAGCGCCTGCAACAGCGTCACCGCTCGCGCCACCGCCGCCGGATTGGCCTGCGCGCCGCGCAACCGCGTGACGCCTTTGCCGGTCGCATTGAGCTTGTGCTGCAACGTCTGATAACGCTCGTCGCTCATCCCGCCTGCGCGGCGCATCAATTCAATGGCGTAATACTCGCTCAGCCCTTGGCTGATCCAGTCATGGCCCGGCTCTACCTGGATGCCACTGAACAGTTGCACCACTTCGCGCAACAACGGGCTGCTGCCAGACTCGCTGACCATCGGCAACGCGCTGCTCAGGTAAATGGAGTTGCGGTCGGCGCTGGCGCCTTTCCACATCGGGCTGCCCGCACCCACGATCAGTAACTTGGGCGGGTTGCGCGGGAACACTGCTTGCACCTGCGGCCAGACGAACGTCAGCAGCGTCAGAACGTCCATACGCCGCATGCCTTGCCCTTGCGGCGCGGCAACGGTGACCTCGGTTTCGCCCAACGTGGTGCGACGGCTGCCCAGCGTGCCCGCCAGCATCCACCCGGTTGGCCGATCAAACAAACGCGACACGTCATCAATACGGAAACGGTTTTTACCGATACGCGGCCACGCTGTTTCGACACTTTTCCAGCCGTCGGGCAAGACGAACGTCAGCCGCGACACCAGCTCGGTACCGTCCTGCTGATCGAGGCTGGCAGGCGGCACCAGTTGCTCGCCACGGAACAACGCCCACTTGGCCGTGGAATAGGTGTCGAAACTGCCGTTCTTGAAGGGGTGATTGAGGCGAACCCGGTAACTCAGACTGGCGGTGCCTGACGCGGGATGCCACACGCCACGGCTGTGTTGCGGGTCAGCAGTGAGCTGCCAGCCGCCATCGGCCTTGAAGTCGCTGTAGCTGCCGGTGGCGCCAAGGTCAAAATCCAGGCTGCGCACGGCTGAGCCTTCAGCCAACGTCAGGCGCACGTCGGCCTGGCCGGTCTGCGGCATCAGGCGCACGTGGTAATCCAGATTGACTTTTTGCGCAGCCCACAACGGGCTGCCGAGCAGTGCAATCAGGAGTCCCAGAGGTAGTTGGTAACGCAGCGGCATACACACTCCTTGCGACCGCTCCGGGCGTTAACCGGCGCGGAAAATCAGGTGATCTTCCCAGTCTTCTTCCGGCACGCTGCCTTCGGCCAGCATGCGTCCCGATTGCGAGATGCGCTCGTGATGCACCGCATCCGGATCACCGCATACCAAGTGGTGCCACAACGGCAAATCCTTGCGCTCGCTGACCAGGCGGTAGCCGCAGGTGGGCGGTAGCCATTTGAACGCTTCTGCCTTGCCCGGCGACAGTTGAATGCAGTCCGGAACGGAATCACGTCGATTCGGGTAGTCAGTGCACTGACAGGTTTTCAGGTCGAGCAATTTGCAGGCAATGCGCGTGTAGTAGACGCTGTTGTCGTCTTCATCTTCGAGCTTTTGCAGGCAGCACAGGCCGCAGCCATCGCACAGCGACTCCCATTCCTCCTGATCCAGTTGATCGAGGGTTTTGCGGATCCAGAACGGTTCAACTTTTGCGGCCATGGCTCAAACATCAACATCGGGAAATGGAAAAGGCCGCCAGTCTAGTGCCCAAGGCCCCGCGGGCCAAGGGCTTGTCGTCAGACTTGTCAGCTCGATGGCATAACAGTAGCTTTGCGCCTACGCTGAACCGCGAAAATCAACTCAGGTATCGAGAATGACTGCTAATACCCGCATCGCCGATCACGCCATTCATGAGCAATTCACCCAACGCTGGTCACCCCGCGCCTTTACCGATGCAACCATCGATAAACCGACCCTGATGAGCTTTTTCGAAGCCGCACGCTGGGCGCCCTCGGCTTACAACTCGCAGCCGTGGCGCTTTCTGTTCGCGCTGCGTGGTACGCCGACGTTTGATCGCTACCTGAGCTTGCTGGTGGAATTCAATCAGGGTTGGGCCAAGCACGCGGCCGCGCTGGTGGTGATTGTGTCGAAAACCACCTTCGCCGCACCGGGCACCACCGAAGAGAAACCTTCACCCACTAACGCGTTCGATACCGGCGCAGCCTGGGGCCATCTGGCTTTGCAAGCCCACTTGAGCGGCTGGCACACCCACGGCATGAGCGGGCTCGATTACGAGCGCGCCCATAAAGAACTGAAAATCCCGGAAGGCTATGCCGTGCAAGCCATGGTGGCGATCGGCAAGCTGGGTGACAAAGCGACGCTGGTGGATTACCTGCAAGCCAAGGAAGTGCCCAGCCAGCGTGAGCCGCTGAGCAAATTAGTCGCTGAAGGTGATTTCAACCTATAAGCGATTGCGCTGTGGCAGCCGCATACCGCGAGCGTTTGACCTGACAATTAAACGCTCGCGCTGCCCGGCAGCCACTACAGACTGTTAATAGCCGCGCGTGAAATCCACTTCGCCACGCATTGGCTGCCCCGCCTGAAACGCACGCAGATTGTCGACGAACAGTTGCACCATCAACGACGGTGAAGTCGGTGCCGAACTGTGACCCGTCAACAACAGGCCCCAAGCGGTCCAGAACGGATGCTTGGCGGGCAATGGCTCTTGCCGGCAAACGTCAATCACGGCGGCTGCAATATGGCCAACCCGCAACGCTTCAACCAGGTCCGCGTCCACCACGGCGACGCCGCGCCCGGCGTTGATGAAGACCCCGGTGGGGTTGAATTGCGCAAACAGCTCGGCATCGTACAGATCGTGAGTGTCCGGCGTGTTGGGCAACAGGTTCACCACGTAATCCACCGCCCCAACCAGGCGCGGCAAATCGTCCAGCGTACCTACCTCCTTGAAGGGCGCCTGTTCACGGGCCGTACGGGCGATGGCATACAGCTCCACGCCAAACGGTTGGAGAAACTGCGCCACGGTCTGGCCAATGTCTCCGGCGCCGACGATCAGCACCTTGCGCCCGACCAGACTCTGGCCCATGCGGTTGTCCCATTTGCGCTCCACCTGACTGACCAGCCGCGCCATGACTTCGCGCTCGTGCCCGAGGATGTACGTGAGGACGTATTCGGCCATCACCTGCCCGAAAATGCCCACGGCACGGGTCAGGCGGTAGTTACGCTGCAAGCCGCCGGCCAACAGCGGCGTGATGCCGGCCCAGGTCGATTGCAGCCACTGCGGTTGATGACCTTGACGCATCAGCGTCGCCAGCAGATCAGGCTGGCCGAACCATACCGGGCAATCGGCCGCCAGACGCGACAGCTGCGCCGAATCGCCACTGGTCAACACGTCCAGTTCAGGCGCTGCCTGTTGCAGCAGGCGTGTGTAAAGGGGGTGGTCATGTTCGGCAATCAGAACGCGCATGCTCGTAACCTTTTTAAAACGCTGCCAGCGGCCGCCGTCGCGGGTTAACGCGTCGAGTTCAGGCACCGCCAATGCAATTGAATCCACTCAGGACAGGTGCCCGCTGCCGGGTACCCGAATCGGGCTTTTACATCGGGTCGTTGCGACGCAATAACTCTTCGGGCAAGTGTTCGATGTATTCGTCTTCGGCCGGTGGCATCTGCAGGTGATAGCCCTGTTTCTCAAGGTTTTCCAACACCACGGCGATGTCTTCGCGCGACAGCTTGCGCTCGGGGGTCAGCACCAGATCGAACGCGTGAATGGCTTTGCCAAACGCCGCCATCAAAGGCTCCGGCACGCGCTCCAGGGCATCGGCCTTGAGCACGTACAAATACATTTCGTTGCGCTTGGTGCTGCGGTAAATAGAGCAAATACGTTTCACGACGGTTCTCCAGCAGTGGCCAGGCTGTCGAGCAGTGCCTGACCCATCAGCTCACGGCGCCATCCGCGCAGTGAGTCCGGCAATTGATAAGGCCCATTGGGGAAGCCGCTTTTGACCAGCGCTTCCAGGGTTTTCTTGCGCAGCATCAGCTCGGGCGCCATGTTCAGTTGTTCGGCATAGACCTGACCCACGGCCCGCAGGCGCTTGATCAACGCAGCGGCCTCCACCGGCAACGGCTCGGGTACGGCAGGTGGCCACTGCTCCGGCGGCAGGCTGCCTGCACGCTTGATCAGGCCGAGCAAAAATTCGCCGTCCTGGCGCACGGTTCGCGGGTGCATGTCTTCAATGCGCGCCAACGACACCAGATTGTCGGGCTGAGTTTTGGCCAACGGCCACAACGCATGTTCACGTACGATCCGGTTACGCGGCAGGTCGCGGACGCGGGCTTCACGTTCACGCCAGGCGCAGATTTCTCGCAACACCGCCAACTGATCGCGGGACAGTTTCCACGCCAGCTTGGCCTCGCGGTACACCTCGTTCGGGTCCACTTCGCGGCGCAAGTTCGCCACCAGTTCAGCACCGTCTTCCAGCACCCAGTTGTACTTCTCATCGGGCAGGCGCGGACGCAACAACACATACACTTCCGCCAGATGTTGTGCATCTTCGGCGGCGTAACTGATCTGGGTTTCGGAGAGTGGGCGTTGCAGCCAGTCCGAACGGGTTTCGCCTTTGGGCAGGTCCAGGTCGAGCACTTCCTTGACCAGGCGCGAATAACCCATTGAGAAGCCCAGGTTCAGGTAAGCGGCTGCCAACTGGGTGTCAAACAAGGGCGCAGGTAAACTGCCCGTCAGGCGCAACAGCACCTCAAGGTCCTCGCTGCACGCGTGCAACACTTTAACCACTGCCGGGTTTTCCAGCAGGGCCGCCAGCGGCTGCCAGTTGTCGATGGTCAACGGGTCAATCAGGTAAGCGCGCTCCCCGTCGCCGATCTGAATCAAACCGGCAATCGGGTAAAAGGTGTCGACCCGCATGAATTCGGTGTCGAGGGCTACGAACGGCAAATGCTGCCATTGGGCGCAATGTTGACCGAGGCTATCGTTGTCGCGAATCCAGTGAATATCGATGGCCACACGGCTCTCCCTTGAAGAATGGCGCGCAGTATATATCGGCATCAGGCTGTTACGGCGATTGACTGACAAACTTGCTGACGAAAATACCTACATGGATTTGGGTGTCTACCTTCTCGCGCGCTCTCTTTAAACGTAGCGTTTGTGCCGGCTCCCGCATCGCACAGCAGTGCGCCCATGACTTAAGCTGTGATGCGATGCGCCAGACTGACGTCATTTTGAAACATCCCGAGACAAGGCGGTCTTGCAACACGCCTTCCCTCCCCGCCTGATGCCAACCTTTCATCGAACAGGACGCCGGTATGCGCCAATTGTTGAAACGCACCGCTACTGCCTTTTTACTGGCAGGCTCAAACGCCATGGTATTACCCGCCATGGCCAGCCCTCTCGACGCCACCGTGCAGGAAGCGGCCAACGCCGTCATGCAGGCATACAACGTGCCTGGTCTGGCTATCGGCATCAGCGTCAATGGCAAACAACAGTTCTACACCTACGGCGTCGCATCAAAAGCGGACGCTACCCCTGTGACCGCCGATACGCTGTTCGAAGTGGGCTCTATCAGTAAAACCCTGACCGCGACCCTGGCCGCTTACGCCCAAGCCAACGGGCAACTGTCGCTCAATGAAACGGTCGGTTCTTATTTGCCCGAATTGCGCAACACCCCTTTTGGCAACGTCACGCTGATCGGGCTGGCCACCCACACAGCCGGCGGTTTTCCATTGCAGGTGCCCGATGACGTTCAAAACGACGCGCAACTGATGGACTACCTCATCGCCTGGCAACCGGCCTACCCGCAGGGAACCCAACGCAGCTATGCCAACCCGAGCATCGGCATGCTGGGCATGATCACGGCCAAACGCATGCACCTGCCGTACACCCAAGCCCTGCAAGATCAACTGTTACCTGCCCTGGGGATGAAAAACAGCTACTTGCAGGTGCCTGCCAGCGAGATGCCCCGCTATGCCCAGGGTTACAACAAAGAAGATGCACCCGTGCGTTTAGCCGGTGGCGTGTTAGCCGATGAGGCCTACGGCCTGAAAACCACAGTACGGGATCTGACTCATTTCGCTGAATTGAACGCAGGCATGGGTCAGGTCAGCAAGACGCTTCGACGTGCGCTCAATGCCACCCATACCGGTTACTTTCGTGTCGGCCCCATGACGCAGGATCTGGTGTGGGAACAATACCCTTACCCGGTCAGGCTTGGGGCGTTGCTCGAGGGCAACGCCAGTCAAATGGTGTATGAAACGCAACCGGTGGTTGCACTTGACCCGCCTCTGGCACCGCAGCGCGAGGTGTGGATCAATAAGACCGGTTCAACCAATGGCTTTGGCGGCTACATTGCCTTCGTGCCAGCCAAAAAACAGGCCGTGGTCATCCTTGCGAACAAAAATTACCCGAACGAAGCCCGGGTAAAGCTGGCTCACACCCTGCTTCAAGCGTTGGATTAGGTTTCCTTGCGCAACACAAAAATGCTGCCCGCTCCCCGGCCGGGGAGCACATCGTATTGTTTGAGAACGCTGAAACCCGCCTCTGAAAACTGAGCTTCAACTTCCTCCTTGGCCACACAAATGCGCTGCGGGTAATGTGAGGATTTGATGCACAGGGAGAGGATCAAGGTGTCACGGCTGACCCGGTGCAATTCGCGCAAAATCGCCAGACGGTGTTCGCTGTCACGCACATGATGGAATAACTGCATGCAAAAAATGCAGTCCACAGCGTTTTCCGACATGTCGATGGTAAACACCGAGCTTTGGAACAAGGTGATACGCGCCAGCAAGCCCGAGGAATGGTGAGTGCGGGCGTGATCCAACATACCCGCAGACGGGTCTGCGGCCAGAATCACCCGGTTGCCGTGTTCGGCCAGCAATGGCCAGAAACGCCCCGCTCCGCACGCCAGATCCAGTACCAGCCCCGGCTCGCCCGCGATTTTCAGCGCGCGCCGGATCAGCGACCGCTCACGCCACCTTGTCAGACGCTGGAGCACGCCTACAGGCCGCACGTCCTGGCACACCTGAGCATGCTCACGGTCGTAGCTTTCAGCAAATTCAAGCTCAATGGTGGAAGGTGGCTGCGATGACATGGCCCGCGAACTCTTGTGGTTTGAAGTTATTCGCAGAAGAGATTAATGGGGCGCCGGTGAAAAAATTGTCAGGAAAGAATGAAAACCTTCGTGGCCCTCCAGGCCGCTTCGCCCGTTGAACCACGCGTTTAGTCCTGACAAGAGCGGCGGATAGCCGCTCCCTCCGTTGGGCGATCAGGCCTGCTGCAAGTACCAGCGCCAGTCCTGCTCGCCCACTTCGCCCATGAACTGTCGGTATTCCGCATTTTTGACCGCCAGGTAGACGTTGAGAAACGCCGGGCCAAACGCCTCCTTGGCCCATTCGGAGCGTTCAAGGGCCCGCAGGGTCGTCAGCCAGTCAGTGGGCAATTGCTCGGCGGCCTGCGCATAACCATTGCCCTCGACCGGGGCGCCCGGATCGCGCTGCTCTCGAATCCCGCGATGTATACCGGCCAGAATGGCCGCAGCGGCCAAATACGGATTGGCATCGGCGCCGCAAATCCGGTGTTCGATATGCCGCGAGAAGGCCGGGCCGCCCGGCACTCGCAGGCTCACGGTGCGATTGTCCACGCCCCAGGTCGCCGCCAGCGGCGCGTAACTGTTGCTCTGAAAGCGCCGATAAGAGTTGGCATTCGGGCAAAACATCAGCAGTGAGTCCAATAAGGTACTGAGCATGCCGCCCACGGCCTGTCTGAGTAGCGGTGTTCCTGCGGGCGCTTCACTGGCGAACAGGTTGTTGCCGTCTTTGTCGGCCAGGCTGACGTGCATGTGCATGCCTGTCCCGGCAAGATCGTCAAATGGCTTGGCCATGAAGCACGCCGCCATCCCGTGTTTGTGCGCCACGCCCTTGACCAGTCGTTTGTAGCGCACGGCTTCGTCCATCGCCTGCAACGCGTCGGTACGATGCTCAAGGGTAATTTCCACTTGCCCCGGCGCGTATTCGGAAATGGCCGTGCGTGCCGGAATGCCTTGCAGTGTGCAGGCACTGTACAGATCGGCCAAAAACGGCTCAATTTGCTCCAGTTCACGCAAGCCGTATACCTGCGTTGCCCGTGGCCGTTGACCGTCGGCATCAAGCGCCGGTTGCGGCCGCCCTTGGCTGTCGCGCTTTTGGTCGAGCAAGTAAAACTCCAGTTCCGCCGCCATCACCGGGTAGTAGCCGTCGGCCTTTAGCCCGTCGATCACTTTGACCAGCAAATGCCGTGGGTCAGCCACAGTGGCGGGCATCCCTTGTTCAGGGTGCATGCTGACCTGCACCGCTGCCATCGGTATCTGGCGCCACGGCATGGGTTGCAGGCTGCCACTCAACGGGTAGGCGCGGCAGTCGATATCACCCACGTCCCAGACCAGACCGGTATTTTCCACATCGTCGCCATTGATGCTCAGGCCCAGAATGGTGCTCGGCAGCGGGCGGCCGCTTTCGTAGACCGCCAGCAGTTCATCGCGGTGTAGCCACTTGCCGCGCGGCACACCGTTGTTGTCGAGGATAAACAACTCAAACATCTCGATATCCGGGTGCAACGCCAGAAAGTCCAAGGCTTCTTGCAGGGGGGCAAACAGGGGGGCGGCACTCATGGGAATACTCGTTAAAAAGGCGTATCAGACAGGCGCGAAGAGGCGCGGTTGATCAACATCAGCCAACACAACGGGTATCCGGGGGGCGCGCATGGCGGCAGTGAAACAAAGCCCAAAACGCAAGTTCACAAGGAAGATCACACAAATCAAGGGTGGCGCAAGGGACAACACCCAGCTGCGGCCGTTCTGAGCGCGCGTACACGCCTGACAGCCACTGATGTTGAATCTCTATAAGGCCAAGCCTCATACCTGCAACCAATACCGAAAAAGTACCTGCAGCCTCCCATGCGCCGCAGCGCGCTTAAATACAGACTTATCAACCTTTGCGTGGCCAACCGCTAAACATATGAAGGGATCTGATCGCGAAGCGATACCGCTGGTCGTGCCCTGATGAACATCTTTTCATCGAACGTATGCATCCACGGCAAGGTCGGATTCTGTGTCTATCCTGCTTGGGCAACGGTTACTCAGCTGACTCAAGCCGTCTGTTTTCTTACTTCAAGGAGCCTCTCCCATGTCCCGAACGGTTGCTGATTACATCACCGAAACCCTGCAAGAGGCAGGCGTCAAGCGCGTGTTTGGCGTGGTGGGCGACTCGTTGAACGGCTTTACCGACTCGTTGCGCCGCCAGGAGCACATTGAGTGGATTCACATGCGTAACGAAGAAGCGGCGGCCTTTGCCGCCGGTGCCGAGGCGCATTTGACCGGTGAACTGGCAGTGTGCGCCGGCAGCTGCGGTCCCGGCAACCTGCATTTGATCAACGGCCTGTTCGACGCCCATCGCAGCGGCGTGCCGGTGCTGGCGCTGGCCGCGCATATTCCCAGCAGCGAAATCGGCATTGACTACTTCCAGGCCACCCACCCCGAAAGCCTGTTCAAGGAATGCAGCCATTACGTGGAACTGGTCTCGCACCCCGAGCAGTTGCCGCAGATTCTGGAGCGCGCCATGCGCATGGCCATCGCCAAACGCGGCGTGGCGGTGGTGGTGATTCCCGGGGATGTGGCCCTGCAAACCACGCAAGCCAAAGTGCCTGGCTGGCTTAAGCCTGCCACCCCCCTGATTCGCCCCGCCGATGCCCAGATCGATGAGTTGGCCTCATTCCTCAATGACGGGCGCAAAGTGACCTTGCTGTGCGGCGCAGGGTGTGCGGGGGCACATACCGAAGTGCTGGCGCTGGCGGAGCGCCTGAAAGCGCCGATTGTGCATGCGTTGCGCGGCAAGGAACACGTCGAATACGACAACCCGTATGACGTCGGCATGACCGGCCTGATCGGCTTTGCGTCCGGTTATAAAGCGATGATGAACTGCGATACGTTGCTGATGTTGGGCACCAACTTTCCGTACCGTCAGTTCTTCCCGGAGCACGGCAATATTGCGCAAATCGATTTGCGTCCCGAGGCGTTGGGCAACCGTTGCCCGTTACAGCTCGGGTTGCTGGGTGACGTGAAGCTGACGTTACAGGCCGTGTTGCCCAAGGTCATACAAAACGCCGACAGTGATCACCTGGAGGCGGCCCTCAAGGACTACAAAAAGTCCCGGGAAGACCTCGATGCGCTGGCCGAAAGCGGGCCAAACAGCGACATCATTCACCCGCAGTACCTCAATCGACTGGTCAGCGAACTGGCGGATGACGACGCCATTTTCACCTGCGACGTCGGAACGCCCACTGCCTGGGCAGCGCGTTATTTGAAGATGAACGGCAAGCGGCGTCTGGTCGGGTCGTTTAACCACGGCTCCATGGCCAATGCCATGCTGCAAGCCATTGGTGCGCAGGCAGCCTTCCCGGACCGGCAAGTGGTGTCGATGTCGGGTGACGGCGGTTTCACGATGATGATGGGCGACTTTCTGACGCTGAATCAGGTGGGCTTGCCCATCAAGGTCATTGTGTTGAACAACGGCACGCTCGGCTTTGTCGAGATGGAAATGAAAGCGGCGGGGTTTCCCGACGTGGGCTGCGACCTGAAAAACCCGAACTTCGCAGCAATGGCCGAGGCCATGGGCGTCAAAGGCATTCGCGTGGAACACCCTTCGCAACTAGAAGCCGCGCTGCGTGAAGCCTTCAGCCATCCTGGGCCGGTGTTGGTGGATGTGGTCAGCGCCCGTCAGGAACTGGTCATGCCGCCGACCAAAACCTTCGAACAAGCCAAAGGCTTTAGCCTGTTCATGCTCAAAACGGTGATGGATGGCCGCGCACGGGAATTGATTGATCTGGCCAAGGTCAACCTGTTGCGTTGAGTTCGCCGCAACAGCAAAACCCTTGGGGCCTGCGCCTCAGGGGTTTTGCTTTGCCCGGAGTCCGCGACGGCTTATGGATCGACGCTGGAGGCTACCAAGTCAAATTTTGTAATAACTCTGCACGACAGAAAAAGGCTGGATCGCTGTAGTCTTGCCCTCCCTCATTGACGCAAGGTTTATATGAACACCCTTCTGGAGCCTCCCAGTCGCTTCTTGGCACTCGCCGCCCCTCTACGCCCGCATCGCTCCACCTCACCTCCCTGCACTGTCTCCGTTCGGTGCTTGTTTGCTTTCTCAGTGCTTGGCCTGCCCCTGACACCTACGCTGCGCGCGTGCGTCGGCGCGTCTGTGACCACCTGGCCTGTCGTTTTCCGTTTTAAGCAAGAGGTTTACTGATTCCTATGGAATGGATTGCAGATCCTACGGCCTGGTTAGGCCTGTTGACGTTGATTGTGCTGGAGCTGGTGCTGGGTATCGACAACCTGGTGTTTATCGCGATTCTGGCGGACAAACTGCCGCCGGAGCAGCGCGACCGTGCACGTGTCATCGGCTTGTCGCTGGCGCTGATCATGCGACTGGGCCTGTTGGCCAGTATCTCGTGGATGGTGACGCTCACCGAGCCGCTGTTCGAGGTGTTTGGCAAAGTGTTCTCGGGCCGCGACCTGATCATGCTGTTCGGTGGTCTGTTCCTGTTGTTCAAGGCAACGATGGAGCTGCATGAGCGGCTGGAAGGCCATGTGTCTGAACGCACCTCAAACACGACCTACGCACTGTTCTGGCCGATCGTGGCGCAAATCGTGGTGCTGGACGCCGTGTTTTCCCTGGACGCCGTGATCACGGCGGTGGGCATGGTCGAGCACTTGTCGGTCATGATGATTGCCGTGGTGTTCTCCATCGGCCTGATGATGCTGGCCAGCAAGCCGTTGACCCGCTTCGTCAACAGCCACCCGACGGTGATCATGCTGTGTCTGGGCTTCCTGATGATGATCGGCTTCAGTCTCACGGCTGAGGGGCTGGGCTTCCACATTCCCAAAGGCTACCTGTATGCAGCCATTGGCTTCTCGATCCTGATCGAGTTGTTCAACCAGATCGCACGTGCTCGCCGCAAAAAGAGCCTGCAAGGTGTACGCCCGATGCGTGAGCGCACGGCGCACGCCGTCATGCGCCTGTTGAGCGGACGCAAGCTGGAAGCGGATGAAGTGGACGACGAAATTGCTGACATGCTGGATGGCGGCGAGACCAAAGAGGTGTTTCACCGTCGCGAACGCATCATGATCAGCGGCGTGTTGCAGTTGGCTGAGCGCCCTATACGTAAGGTGATGACGCCGCGCGCCACCATCGACCACATCGACTTGGCTGATTCGCCCGAGACCATTCGTACGACCCTGATGCACTCGTCCTATTCGCGCTTACCGCTCATTCGCGAAGGGCGAATTGATGAGCCGCTGGGGTTCATTCACAAGAAAGAACTGCTCAAGGAATTACTCGCGGGCAATCAGCCGAATCTGGAGGCCATGGCGCGTAAAACCATCAACTTGTTGGACAGCTTCTCGATCCTCAACGCCCTGGAACAGATGCGCAAGGAATCGACGCATATTGCGTTTGTCGTCAATGAATTCGGGGATTTTCTTGGCATTCTGACCATGACCGACATTCTGGAGTCCATTGCGGGCGAGCTACCGGATGCCAGTGAAATCGACGGCCCGGACATCGACGTGCTGGACGACGGTTTTGCCGTCAGCGGCGCGTTGAACCTGAGTCAGGTGCGTGAGCGCACCGGGTTCCCGGCCCAAAGCACGGACGACTATCACACCGTTGCGGGGATGGTCATGAGCCTGCTGGACCGCTTGCCGATCAAGGGTGACCGGATTCAATGGCAGGACTGGAACCTGACCGTCACCGAAGTCGAAGAACGGCGTGTGACCCGCGTTCACCTGTCCAAATCGTAAAAACCTGAGCGCCCTTGCCACTTTTCACACAAGCGGCAAGGGCTGTCCCACTGCGCAAAAGCGCAATGCGGCCTTTCACTCCTCCAGAACAATCGCTTAATATACGTTTCATATGCATTTCATATTGAGCGTACCAATGGGCATCGTAAAAATTTCAGACCCCATGCACGAAAACCTGCGGCTCGCGAGCAATGCGCTGAGCCGCTCTATCAACGCGCAAGCCGAACACTGGATGCGCATCGGCATGCTGAGCGAGCTACACCCTGACCTGGACCACAACCACATCTGCCGTTTGCTGATACGCGCCGAACTGGCGGGCGGTCTGGACCTCAAGTCCCTGAGCGAACTGACAGTTAACGCTTCCCTCCTCGAAACCGTATCGCAGGCCGATCAATGAGAAACCACGTCGTCATCAACAGCCCGGCGCAAATCGCTCAGTCCAAACTGGCAGGCATGCTGGCTGCCGAAGTCCTGGCCATGATCGCGGAACACGTTAAACCCGGCGTGACCACTGACCAACTGGACAAACTCTGCCATGACTACATCGTCAACGTGCAGAAGGCTATCCCGGGCAACGTGGGTTATCACGGTTTCCCGAAAACAGTCTGCACCTCGGTGAACGATGTCGTGTGCCACGGCATCCCGTCGGCCATCCCGCTGAAAGACGGCGATATCGTCAACATCGATATCGCGGTGGTCAAGGACGGCTGGTACGGCGACACCAGCCGCATGTACTTCGTGGGAGAACCGAGCCCTGAGGCCCGCCACTTGGTGAAAACCACTTACGACGCCATGTGCGCCGGGATTCGCGTGGTGCGCCCCGGTGCGACCTTGGGCGATATCGGGCATGCCATTCAATCCCTGGCCGAGAAAGCAGGCTACAGCGTGGTACGCGAATACTGCGGCCACGGCATCGGCAAGGTGTACCACGATGAACCTCAAGTACTGCACTACGGCTTCCCGGGCCAAGGCATGAAATTGAAAACCGGCATGATTTTCACCATCGAGCCCATGCTCAACGCTGGCAAACGCCACGTAAAAACCTTGGCCGATCAATGGACCGTGGTGACCAAGGACCATTCGCTGTCTGCCCAATGGGAGCACATGGTGGCTGTCACTGATAACGGCTTCGAAGTCCTCAGCCCGTGGCCGGACAGCGTGCCTGATTACCCGCCTGTTTGCTGAAACGCATGATGAATGAGCGGGCTTGCCGAGCAGGCATGCCCGTGCAGGTGACCGCTGCCGTAGGTCAGCCAGCTGACTTTGTGGCCATCCGTGCGGGGCGGGTGGTGGCGATGCGTTTCGTGGTGCCACACGGCAACCACCGGGGTTTGCAGGCTAGGGTAGTGCTAGCGTCCCACCACGCGTGCAGCCAAATACCTATGGAGGCCAAAAGGCAAAAAAACACTGGATATATCTACCCGGCACGCGAGGCGACAGACTCACTAGCGAGCGTGTCCAAGATTTTCAGATTGCATACTAGTGTGCTGTCTCAGAAATAATATCCCTCATGCCTGCGACGCCATTGCCTCGCGGGCTTGTTGTATTTTGTTCAATATGTCTTCTCCTTTGGCGTTCCAAACGTAACGAGTGGGCTGCGCATTTCGCAGTGCCAGGAACGTGGTAATCGAACTCTCCAGCTCGCGAACAGTACTGAAGCTACCCTCGCGCAGGTACACCGTGATGTCGCGAAAGAAGCGCTCAACCATGTTCATCCACGAACTTGAGGTTCGCGTGAAATGCATGTGGAAGCGTTTGTGCTTCTCAAGCCAGGCCTTCACTGTCGGGTGTTTGTGCGTGGCGTAGTTGTCCACGATCAGGTGCAGTTGAAGATGTTTGGGCGTTTCCCGATTGATCTTCTTGAGAAATTCCAGCCACTCCTGATGCCGGTGTTGGCGCTCGATGCAACTGATCAAGTGCCCCTGAAGATAGTCCAGCGCAGTGAACAAGGTGACCGTGCCATGGCGAACATAATCGTGCGATTGAGTTCGGATATGACCGATGCCAAGAGGGAGTCCGGGCTGGGTGCGCTCAAGGGCCTAAACCTGGCTTTTCTCATCGCAGCAGAGCACTAACGCCTTGTCTGGCGGGTCGAGGTACAGCCCGATCACATCCCAAAATTTCTCTTCAAAGTGCGGATTATTGGAGAGTTTGAAGGTGCGCGTCAGTTGCCCAATGCGCGGTTGAACCACCTGTTCAAGTACTCGACTCAGTGCCTCCGGTGGCAAGGATGAAGGACGCCCCCGTCCAGGTTTATCAATCAGGCCCTCTAATCGCAGTTCTTGAAACCGCTGGCACCAGCGGGTGACTGAGCGCAGTGAAAAGCCAATCAGACGGGCTATGTCTACCCGTGAGTAGCCTTGAGCCGCCAACAGAATTACCCGGGCACGACGGCCATCACGCTGACTGATAGTGGCAGACCTAATGCGGCGACTGAGCTCGCTGTGCTCTTCTGACGTGAGGGTAATGTTCTGCGAGTTCATCTGCTCGCCTCCGGCCTGTTTTTGACGGGGAAAGCATAGCCAATTTTCGGAGACTTTATTTTAGAGACAGTACACTAGGGCAGAAAACTTACGCCTTATCTTCTGTGCCGGGCTATCAGCCCTTAGCCCAAACGGATCAACCCACTCCACCGGATTAGGCGCATACGCATACAGATTCAACCCACCCGCATAGCTGATCGGGTCTTTGCTGATAAACCGTCCGGCCCGTGGATCATAGTACCTATACCGATTGTAGTGCAGCCCTGTTTCGTGATCGTGGTACTGGCCCTGAAAACGAATCGGATTGGTCAGGCCTTTCTGCCGTGCCCATTCCGAGCGTTGTTCTTTGACTTCTCCCCACGCTTTGTACTGCGCGCTCCAGGCGATTTAGCCGGTGTGGTCGGTCAGTTCTTGTGGCGTGCCCAAGTGGTCGCACTGGTACCACGCCAGTACGTCTATCGGCAGCGCTTGCGGGGTGTGCGTCCACAGCGGGTCTTGGTCGATGTCGTAGGCGCCGGTGTAACTCGGCTGGGCCAAGAGGCGCATCGGTTGGTGACGCAGGGCCTGGGCCACGGGGACGAAGCTGCCGGGTTCGTAGAGGTAGTGGACGGTTTTGCCGCTGGCGTCGTCGGCCTGCGCGGGGCTGCTTTCCCAGGCGAGGGTGTCGCCGTCCCAGCCGAATAAGGTGAAACCGCACCCCAGTTCGCGCTGTTTGCGGGCCTGTTCGTTTTGGTTCCACTGCGAGCCCGCTTCGTTTCGGTGTGGGTGGTGGGCGTTGGAGTATTTATAGAGGCGTCTTCCCAGCGGGTCGTAGGCGTAGTCGACGCGCAGCCGGTTGTCTTCAAAGCGTACCAGGCGGTCGAACAGGTCCCAGTGCAGGCGGCTTTGCTGGCCGTTGTGCCAGCGGCGGGCCTGGTTGCCGCGTTCGTCGTAGTCGTAGTGGGTGCCGGCGTATTCGCGCAGCAGGTTGTCCATCAGTTTGTTGCGCTTGGCGTCCTGGTCCAGCGGGCGTTGGTGCTGTTGGGTTTTTTCATCCAGCAGGTTGCTGGCCGGGTCGAAGGCGAAGGTTTCGACGCCCAGTCGGCTGGTGGCGTTGAGCAGTCGGCCTACCGGGTCGTAGCGGTACGATAACGGGCCGCGACGGCTGTCGTGGATGTCGGTCAGTTGGCTGCGGCGTCGTATTTATAGTCGCGTCTGGGGAGTGTTGTTTTGAGTTGATTTTTTAAAGAGCAGTTTTGCCGTTCAACTGCTTACGGCACTTTTCGGGCCACTGGCAATCAGCGCGGCGCCACACGCGATTTTCATCCCGTCGCGGGCAACGGCAATCCCGTCAACGGCGTAAGTAGCGTTGCCCTCGGTAATCGGGAAGATTCCCTTGCACAATGGGCAACTGGCTTTGTGGCCGACCCGGCAATGGGCTTGCCGTTTAGGTCGGTCTGTGAAAAAGCTTCCTGAACGACGCTACCGTAGGTGCTGTCTTCGCTTCAGCGGATGATGTCTTTATTTTTTACGAACTGCTCAATATCATCTAAAGCATCGCTTGCTCGCCCGGATAAATCCTTGTCTTTACTAAGCTTCATCAATAAAGGGACTGTGATATTTTTATCAATTGCTCCATGTATTCTGGCAATATGCCCTAAGCAGGTAATTGCAAGCCCCCTTACATTCAAGCTCTTGTCTGAACATATTAACTTATGGCATTTTTCCTGAACCCACCTAGGTTCATCAATATTAAATACAGCGTATATGAGAGCTTCTATTAGCTCCTGCTCATTGTCGGATTTCAATAAGCTCTCCAGCTCTGTTAAAGAGAGTTTATTCGGAATTTTCATTTTTTAATTTTTCCTTTGGTAGTTGTTTTTTTGGATTTTCTGAGCGCACTTTGCTGGTCACTATGAAGGTCGCACCAACACCGTACATGCCCATAAAACTCCTCATCCCCGTTCGGTAGTGCCTGGATCTTATCAAGAACCACTATTTCATTCTTTGCCGTATCTACTCCTGCTCTTCTAGGAGAGATTTATTTAACTTGAACATAATTGTCTAAAGCGGCCTGCCCATTTGAAGGTGCCCGGCTCTTTACTGCGTTATCAGCTGGGCCATGGTACGGGGCATCTTTATAAATACGTGCCAGCCCCAACGGATCAACCCACTCCACCGGATTAGGCGCATACGCATACAGGCTCAACCCACCCGCATAGCTGATCGGGTCTTTGCTGACAAACCGTCCGACCCGTGAATCACAGTACCTATACCGATTGTAGTGCAGGCCCGTTTCGTGATCGTGGTACTGGCCCTGAAACCTGATCGTTGACTTGGAAACGCTCGCTATAACTGCCACGAAAAATCAATTTCAGAAATTTTTCTGGTAGCTGGATTTATATTTTTTCATACTGAATACAATAAATGCTCCGAAACAATTGGATATTTAAGAGCATCAATTGTATTCATTATAAAAAAATTATTAAGACGTTTGAATTACTAGCTTGCCAGCCATAAGATCCTCGCAATTTATATTGCTTTTTAGTAGTAAAAAACCACTACCTCCTATAAAGATGCTTTTGTGGCTAGGGATGCTCCGATCAACTTGTCGTGCAGCCGCGGCAAGTTGCAATTTTCCAGGCACCTACAGCGTCATTGGACGAAAAGTGACCGAAAAATCATGTACGGAGAGCTTTTTCGACCGGTTCTCCGTGTT